>NZ_JBSGSG010000114.1:14074-27034 GCF_053606765.1 Streptomyces sp. NPDC055189 | reverse complement strand
CCGCCCACACCGTGAAGGCGTCCGGCTCGTGGACGTTGCCGGGGTGCGGGAAGGAGATCTTCAGGACGGCGGGCGTCCCGTCGTACCGGCGGCGGGCGGCGTCTGCGGGGTCGCGTACGACGGCTCCCGCAAGGCCGATGGGCTCTACACGCAACCCCTTCTGAGAGGGGTCCTCGGGCGCGTTGTTGGCGTTGGTGTTGTTGCCTGACCTGCAACAACACGCGTCTGAGTGGGCGTCGCTCTCGGCCGGGGAGGGGGCCGGTATGTCGTCCTGGTGGATGCCCGGCCCGTTCCCTGCGGGTGTGCGCACGCCCGACCTGACGCGGATGCCGGCGGCCTTCAGCAGGGTGCGCACGGCCTTCGTGTCGGGCGCGCCGACCGCCTTCTGCAGCTCGGTGAGGAGGACGTGCCGGCCGTCGCCGGACAGCGTCCGCAGCGCGGCGGCGACGTCCGGGGCTTCCTCGGCCGCGGGCTCGTCCTCGTCGTCCTGGCGGCGGCGGGCGAACCACCGGGTGGCGCGCTGCCAGGCGAGGCACAGCAGTACGCCGACGACGACGTAGGCGGTCTCGGGGACGGCGGCGACCACTCCCCACATGGCGAGCAGCAGGACTGCGACGAGGACCAGGCGGGCGGTGCGCTCGCTCATCCCGCCGGCCTCGGCCTCGACGAGCGGCTGCTCGGTGTCCGTGGTGCTCATCCGAACACCCCGGTGAAGCCGCTGCCGAGGAGGTTGGCGCTCGACCCCAGCGGGATCGCGGCCACCCCGGCGACGTTGCCGGACAGGGCGATCAGGACTCCGGCAAGGCAGCCGAGGACGATCTTCGCGTTGGCCTGGCGGGGGCCCCACTTGAGTAGGCCGAGAAGGACGAGCGTGATCAGGAAGACGACGACGTACCCGCCGTCGGTGAGGACCAGCTGATTCGCGCGGGTGACGTCCGGGGCGTTGCCGCCGATCCCCCACACCAGCGCGGCGTAGCCGGCCACGTTGCCCGCCCACAGGGCGACCCAGGTGACACCGCCGAGGGCGGAGACGGAGCCGAGCGCTGCGAGGGCGGCGAGCATCCCGTACAGCACGGACAGGACGAAGGGGATCAGGGCTCCGAGCCTGCGCTTCTCGCGCATGACCCAGCGCATGACGAACAGGATGATGATGCCGACGCCGAGGGCGACGCCGCCGAGGTTGATGGCCATGTACGGCACAGCGGGGTCCTTCAGTGGAGGACGGTCACGGCGAGCGCGACGAGGGTGAGGATGAGCGCGCACGTCCCGGTAATGGGCGGGATGGTGCGCCGGTCGACGAGGGCGAGGCCGACGAGGGCGCCACCGGTGGCGAGGACGAAGAACGCGGCGAGCGCGGCGAGCCACATGGCGCGCCGCCTACTGCGCCGTGGCGGTGTCGTGGCTCGGGTGGCTCGCGCGCCGTACGGCGTTGGCGCGCCAGGTGGCGCGCCGCTGCTCAGCGGCGGTGTGGATGGCGCGCGCCACCGGCTCGGGCAGGCGGCCCGTGAACGGGTCAACGAGGATGTTCAGGTCCTGGACGAGCCACGCGGGCAGGTCGTGGATGAGCCGTGGCGCGCGGGGTGCGCCGCTGGTCGGCGGGGGTGGCGCGGCGTCCGGCTCGTCCGGCTCGTGGGGTGGCGCGTCCTGTGGCTCGTGGCGCGGCTCGTCCGGCTCGGTGCCCGGCTCGGCGGCTGGCGCGTCCGGCTCGTCCGTGGCGCGGAGGGCGCGCGCCACGGTGCTGTGGTGGATGCCGAGCTGGCGCCCGATGGCGCGGTGGCTCATGCCCTTGTCGGCGAGCTGGCGCACGGTGGCGCGGGTGGCGTCGTCGATCGGAGTGCTCATCGCGCGCCACCTCGCTCGGCGTGGCGCTTGGCCGCCTTGGTCTCCTCCTGGGCGAGCTTTTGGCGGAGGTAGTCGACGTTCCAGCCGAGGTCTGCGGGGTCCTCGTCGAGGGCCTTGCGCACGGTGAGAGCCCAGCCGGCACGCTCGACGAGGCGGGCCTCGTAGCCGGGGGCGTCGCACGGGAGGGTGATCGCGTCGAGGACGGCGGTGAGGAGCGCGCGCAGGTCGCGCACCTCGTCGGGGGTGGGCTTGGTGCTCATCGCGCACCACCTCGCTCGGTGCCCCGTGCGATGAGGAACGCGTCGTCGCGGTGGTTCTGGACGCGGCGGGCGGCGTTGCTCTCGTAGTCGGCGCGGCACAGCCGGTGCAGTTCGGCGAGGCGGGCGTTGGCGGCCGTGCGACGGATGAAGCCTCCGGCGACCAGCCGCCGGGGCGTGGGGGAACTTGCGGCCCCGACGGGGCGCGCGAAATGATCGGGCATGCCGACTCCTGCTCTGATCAGGATGTTCGGTAGAGGGTCGGGCGGCGCGCGCGCCTCCTCGGTGTTCCAGCACCGTGGAGAGCTGCTGTCCGGCCCTCGCTGTCTATTCGGTTGTGTACTTCTTGATCGCCTTCGCTACGGCGGTCCAGCTGAGGTTCAGCTGTTTCGCCAGGGCGTAGACGCTGCCGAGTTCGCCAGCCCCTTCCTTCAGGGCTTCCGCTCGTCGTCTGCGGGCCTGTTCCGCTTGGGCTTCGAGCTGTTCCAGCAACTCGTCCTCCGTGCGGATCCGGTCCCGCCATGGGGGCGTCTTCACCTCCCCAAGGGTATCGCATCCCCCGTTATGCGCAACCCCCCATTGCGTACTGCTCACGCGGCCTCGCTCGGCTGGAGCTGCTTCAGCAGCAAGTAATCCTTCGGCTGGTACTCGGTGCCGCACCAGCGGCACGTCAGCGTCGCCTCCCCGGGGTAGGAGCGCAGGACGGCCCCGCACACCTGGCCGTCGGGGAAGGCGGCGACACACAGTCCAATGCGTGTGCCGTGCTGGCGCTTGCGCTCCTCCGGGTCCTCCGGGTCGACGATCGTAAGCACGTCGCCCTCCAGGCCGCGCACCTCGACCGCCATCTCCCCGGCCAACGGCCAGCTGCTCGCGATCCAGTCCATGTTGATGGTGAGGGCGCGGGCGGCCACGGTGACGCGGCGGCCAATGTCGGCGGGGACGGCGGGGGTGCCCCAGCCGCGGTCGGCTTGCATGGCGGCCCGCCAGTCCTCGAGGACTCCGGCGATACCGCCGGCCGCGCGGAGGCTGAGCACGTCCTCGCGAGCGGGCAGCGGCGCCTCGCAAGGCCGGGTGCGCCCGTACTGGGGGCTGCCGCTGCTGCCGGGGGCGAGGAACGCCTCCAGCGCGGCCCAGAGCCGCGGCATGCGCTCCAGGCGCTGGGTGGTGGCGCGAGTGCAGCCGTCGCACAGGTAGCCGTGCTCCAGCTGCCGCTCGCACAGTCCGCAGTCGTTCACGGGGTGCTCTGCTCCTTCGGCTCCGGGAGGGCGGTCCGAATCGCCTCGACAGCGGTAGCGGTGCGGATCGTGTCCGGCAGCCGCTGCTCCCACGCGTCGGTCATCTGCCGCACGCGCTCGATGGCGGCCTCCGCCTGCTGGGTCGCCGCGCGTCGTTGCCCGGTCCGGCGCCGCTCAGCAGCCAGCTCGGCGGCGATCCGGTCGCGATCACGTTCGATCTCCTCGGCCTTGGCCTTCCACGTGGCGCGGCCGTTGATGATCTGCTCGACACGGCGGCGCAGTGCCACGCCCTCGGCCTCGCTGAGGACGCCGCGGGCGGCTCGGTCGGCGAGGACGCGGAGAAGGTTCAGCGGGTCGGTGGGCTCGGTCATCGTGCGCTCCGCGGGTCGTCGGGGATGTCCAGGCCGGCCACGATCGCGTCGAAGCGGGCGCGCTCGTTGGCGATGAACGCGGCGTCGTCGTCGCGGGCGGCGGCGCCGACGGGCACGTACCGGATGCGGGCCGTTCGGTGGCCCCAGCACCAGCCGGCGGCAAGGGCCAAGAGGGCGGCGAGGAGGTAGGTCACGGGTGCCTCTTTCGGGTGTGGCGGCGGATCGCGCGCCCTGCCCGGTGGAGGCCAAGCAGGGCGGCGCTGATGAACGGGCCTGCGACGAGGCCGAACGCGAGCGCGTAGGCGATCACGCGGCTTCCCGGTAGTCGTGAGCGGCTGCGCGCCTGCTGCGCGCCCAGGACGGGCGGACAGTGCGCCGCCACAGGGCGCGTGCGGCGGCCGTGAGGACGGCAATCGTGCCGAGGAGGGCGAGGGTGCCGGCCGCGGCGAAGACGGCGACCCAGGCGAGGAGAGCCCAGCCGAGCGCAACTGCGGTGTCGATGGCGTCGGCGAAGAGTTCGGCGCTGGACATCAGTTGCTCCTTGAGGCGGTGGCGGGGCGGCCGGCGGTGATGTGCCAGCCGAGCGCCTTGAGTTCGGCGACGACGAGGCGGGACAACAGGTCGGGGCTGGCTGCGGGGTGTTCTTGCATGACGGAGGCGATGACGGCGCGCACGGCGTCGGGGATCACGCGGCGGCTCCGTGGGGGCAGTGGCCGACGGTGACGCGGGCGGTCAGGGCGAGAACGTCGCGACGGCCGGTGGCGCGCTGGTGGTGGCCGCAGCCGCACAGCCAGTCCGCGACCGGGGTGTCGTCGCGGTCCAGGCCGCGGACGGTGAGGCCGGCCGGGATGCCGGACACGAGGGTGGGCTGCTCGCTCACGCGGCACCGTCCTCGGCGACCAGACCGCGCGACCTGGGGTCGCAGTGCGTGCAGTGGCACGGCCCCTCGGCGTAGGCGGGCGTCTGGCATTCCCTGATGTCCGTCCAGCCGGTGGCGTCGCTGATGACGAGGACGAGTTGCCCGCCCGCAGTCTTGCTGCCCAGGCGCATGTCCGGGCCGACGAGGCGGGTGTGGTCGTCGTCGTCCAGGAGCCCGGCGTCGACCAGGCCGTCGACGGCGGCCTTGAACGAGGGGTACCAGTTCGCGGGGTCGGCGCGGCCGGCGCGGGCCGGGCGGTAGTAGCCGACGATGCGGGCCCGCTCGAACAGCGCGTTGGGTTTGGCCGCGGCGAGCGCCTCCACCAGCGGGCGGTGCCCGGCCACGGCCTCGATGGCAGCCGCGCGGATCGTGCGGGTGCGCTCGGCGCGGACGTGGTGGTGGGTGCGCCGGTTCGCGTTCAGCAGCGGCAGCCCGGCGGGAAGTTCGATGGTGAAGGACTGGCTCACAGCAGGGTCTCCTGGACGGGTCGGGGTCGGCATTCGTGGTCGGCGAGGACTTGATGGGTGCAGGCGGTGGCGTGCCAGCGGTCGCGCCAGCGGATGCGCGCCGGGAGGTGCTTGTGCTGGACGAGGCACCACAGGAGCCGTCCGGCCGGCGCAGTGGCCGGGTCGACGGGGTGCGGGTCGGCGCGGACGTCGACGGCGGCGACGCGGTCCGCGGTGCGGGCGACGATCGTGTCCGCTTGGCAGCGGGGGCACGGCTGGTGCCGGGGGCGTTGGGCGGAGGCCTCAGCGCGGGCGGCGACGAGGTGCGCGGGCAGGCTGGCCATCAGGCGCCGCCGAAGGGGTGCGAAGGGGTTGCGAAGGCATGTGCGAAGGGGTGCGCGAAGGGGTTGACCTGCGGTGCGAAGGGGTCGAAGGGGTTTTGCGCTGCTCCCCTTGCATAGAGGCACTGCTGGTTTTCCTTCTCCTTATGTGCGTGGGCGTAGAAAAACCCCTTCGACCCCTTCGACTTGCAGGTCAAAGCCTTCGCAGACCCCTTCGCAAACCCCTTCGCAACCCCTTCGCACCCCTTCGCAGACCCCTTCGCACGGCCGGTCATCGGGCACCTCCGAGCAAGGCCATGGCGAGACCGAGCGTCACGGCGCGGCGGGTCCTGGAGTCCTTGGACTGGGCGTAGCCCTGCTCCTGCAGGCGGACGGTGAACGCCTTCATCGACATGGGGTGCCGGATCCCGGCCTTCTCGGCCCACGTCTTGTAGCTGCCGTACAGATGGCCGTTCTCGGTGACGGCGTCGGCGACGTCGTCGGTCTCCTCTTCCAGCCATGTGGCGAGCGGGTTGGACTGGGCGATGTGCTCGCGGGTCTTGGCGGTGACGGACTCGGGGACGGCCAGGCCTTGCTTCTGCCAGTCGAGGCAGCCGCGGATGGCCCAGTTGAGGACGCCTGCCGCTTCGCGGGCGAGGATCTTCTCGGCGAGGCCCTGGATCCGCTTGGCCGGCGGGACGATGACGTCCCAGCCGATGTCCTGGAGGCGGCGGGCCATGCTGTGGCTGCCGGACACGTCGGGCAGGTGGTTGGTCGCCAGGTGGATCTTCCCGACGGGCTTGAACTCGAAGAACTCGGCGTTCAGGAACCGGGCGGACACGGGGTCTTCGCCGGTGAGCCGCTTGACGAGTTCCTCGTCGAGGGGCTTGCCGCGGCCTTCCGCGTTGCGGCCGGTCTCGGACGTCGACAGGAGCCGTTTGCCGACCATGCGGGCGATGTCGTTGGGGATGCCGCCGTCGCCGTGCTTGGCCATCAGGGTGGAGGCGGGCACGGCCTGGGCGTACTCGCCGAGGAGGCCCATGACGACGCGCATGAATACGCCTTTGCCGTTCTGGCCCTCGCCGTGGTGGATGAACATGACCTGCTCGCCGGTGCAGGCGGTGACGCTGTAGCCGACGACGCGGGCGAGGTAGGCGCGGCGCTCGAGGTCGGGCATGACGCCGTCGAGGAACTTGTCCCACATGGGGCAGGTGGCGTTCGGGTCGTAGCAGATCGGGGACTGCTGCATGAGGTAGAGGCCGCGGTCGTGGGCGCGGAGGTCGCCGGTGGTGAGGTCGACGATGCCGTTGGCGACGTTGAGGAGCATCTCGGGCTTGTCGAAGGCGTCCATGGTGGTGTGGACGGCGGGGTAGGCCTGGAGGACTTCGCGGGCGGCGGCGAGCTTGGGCCGCATGCGCTGCTTGCGGGCCCAGGCGAGGAACTGTTCGTGCTGGCTGGCGGTTTCCTTGCCCTTGTCGTCGGTGACGGGCTCGTCGCTGTAGTTGGGGGCTTCGTCCTCGAGCTGGTTGATGGTGTCGACGACGCGGGTCCACACGCCGGTGTTGGCGGCCTTGAGGTTCCAGCGGCCTTTGTCGTAGTAGGCCCAGCGTTCGATGTCGGCGAGCCATCGGATTTCGCTGCCGTGGCGGTCGATGACGCGTTCGGCGTTGCCGAGGTCGTCCCATTCGCGGGCGGGCATCGGCACTGGGGTGGGGGCGGGCTCCTCGGTGGGCTCGGTCCAGCCGCTGGTGGCCGTCTGCGGGGCGGGGGCGGACTGCGGGGGGAGGAGTCCGGCGAAGGCGTTGCGGTCGCGCGCGGCGGGCGGCCAGGGGGTGCGCGGGTGGGCCATGCCAGCGGTGAGCCCCGAGTTGATGGTGGGCATGGCACGATCGTCGGGATGGCCGCCCGCGCGGGCCGCGGCAAGCAGCGCCTGCCGGGCCTCGGCCTCGGTGAGGGCTCCGGCGCCGACGAGGGTGCCGATGTTGAAGGCGCTGGTGTTGATCTGGTTGTTCTGGTCGCCGTCGGCGGCGCGGGCGATGGCGTCGCACTCGTCCTGGACGGCGCGGCGGGTGTAGGCGTCGAGCTGCGCGGGCGGCAGCTGCAGCGCCGGGGCGGGGCCGGCCGCGACCGGGGCGGGTGCGGGCTTGGTGGTGAGGGCGGTGAGGAGCCAGGTGGGCGCGGCAACCGGCGGCCGGTCGGCGTCTTCCAATTCGTAGACGACGCCGGTGGCGTGGACGGAGCCGGGGCCGATGACGTAGGCGTTGCCGGCGCGGACGTCGCCGTCGAAGCGGCCCTTGAGCGTGCCGAGGCTGTTGCCGAGCTTCATGCTGGCGGGCGCCCAGTAGTAGTCGTGGTGGCCCTGCGCGGTGTGCACGCGCATCGTCGGCGTGTGCCGGTGGCCGAGCGCGGCGGCCGCGTCTTCGATGGCGCCGGGCCGGTCGGAGTCGATGACGAGGAGCTGCTCGCCGTCGGGGCCGGTGCAGGCGCCGACGGCGACGCCGACGTTGCGGAGCTGGGTGCCGAACTGGGCGCGGGCCTGGTGTTCGTCGAGGGTGTGGCTGCGGGTGAAGGCGACGGCGGGGTGCTTGCCGCGCTGGGTGCAGGTGGCGGGGTCGTGGCCCTGGCCGATGCCGATGCAATGGAGCAGGCCCGGGTGGTCCACGGGGAAGACGGCGAAGCCGTGGCGGATGAGCCACAGGGCGCCGTCGAGTGGCGTGTCGCGGACCGTGGTCGTGCTCAACGGGTGTGCTCCTCGGGTTGGTTGGGCGGGGCCCGCCCGCCGCGGGCGGGGAAGGACGGCGGGCGGGCTCGGGGGAAGGCGGTCAGCTCAGGTCGGGGACGCAGAGCCAGCCAGGCCCAGCGAGATCGGGGAGCGTGCCGTAACCGAGGGCGTCGACCGCGGCGGCGAGTTGGTGATTCCAGTCGGCGAGCTGCTCGGGCGTAACGGTCTCGGGCGTGACGTGCTTGTACGTGCCGAGCTCGACTTCGTCGCACTGGGTGGTGAGGAACAGCTCGTCGGCGTCGTAGTTGCCTGCGGACAGGTATCCGACCTCGGGGCACCGGTCCTTGAGCGACTTGAGTTCGGCCTCAATGCGGTCGTTCTCGGCCCACGGGTGGACGCCGTCCGGAAGCGGAACGTGGACGCCGTAGGCGAAGTAGGTGGAGTGGTACATGCCCATGGGTCACGCCTCCTTGCTGGCGGTGTCGTTGGCGATGGCGGTGAGGTGGGCGGTGCCGTCGGCCTGGTTGGCGGCGAGGTTCATGGCGTCGACGAGTTCGGGGTAGGCGGCGCGGAGGCGGGCGGTGTGCTGGAGGTCGGCGGCGTCGATGGTCTGCATGAGCAGCTCGGTGAAGCGGCCGGGCCGGAAGCCGCCGGGGCGGCCGTAGTGCCACAGGACGTGGCGGGCGGTCTCGCTGCCGATGGGCGGTGCGGTCTGCATGCGGTGTTCCTCACGGGCTGATAGGCAGGCGGATCAGAGGGCGTTGGCCATGACGCTGGCCAGGCGGGTCATGAAGGCAATGCGGGCCCGGTCGTCGATGTCGGGGCTGAAGGCGCAGTGCAGGCGGACGAGGGGCGTGTCGTCGCCGTCGACGGTGAGCGTGTGGTCCTCGGGCTCGAGGCCGTCGGCGCCGAGGTCGACGGCCCACTTCGAGACGTCGGCCGCGCCGTTGATCAGGGCGTGGATCTTCCGCTGGACGGTGTTGTACGCCTCGCCGCTGTCGGCCTCGAACGGGAGCAGCTCGCTCCACGTCTTGCCGCCGTCCTCGTGCTCAGTGGAGGCGACGATGTCGTCGTCCATCTGCTCGCCGACGCACATGAACTCGGGGTCCTCGGTGAGCGTGGCGTGCTGGGCTGCGGCTTCGACCCGCAGGTCGTCGTCGGTGTATGGCTGATCGGTCACGGCCGATCTCCTTCTGCTGGTTGGGCCGCCCGCCGTCGCGGCTGGTCAGCGGCGGCGGGCGGTGGCTGGGCGGGCTTAGAAGGGGGGCTCGTTGCCCTGCTGCGGGGCGGCGTAGCCGGGGCCGATCTCGCCGGTGACGGCGTTCACGCCAGCCGGGACCGCGGGCGGCGGGGCCTGGTACTGCGGGGCGGCGGCCGGGGCGGCGTACTGCGCGGGCGCGGCCTGGGCGGCCGGGGCGTTCAGCTCGGACTGGGCGGCGGGGATGTAGCGCGCCGTGTACTGCTTCGGTGCGGAGAAGCCGCGCTGCTTCTGCTCGCCGTCGTGGGTGTAGGTGACGGCGAGGGTGCCGCCGACCTCGAGGCCGCGGGCGCCGGCGGCGCGGACGGCGTCGGCGACGGCGTTCTTCATCTGGCCCTTGACGAAGATGCGGCGCTTGCCGTCGTCGTCCTCCAGGGCGTGGTCGCGCTGGTCGGTCTGGACGGTGACGACGAGCTGCATCATCGGGTCGCCGTTGTTCCAGAACTTCTTCTCGCCGGTCTGGATGTCCCGCTGCTGTTCGACCTTGGGCTGTTCGGTGATGCGGCCGCCGACGGTGGTGCCGGGGGTGGGGAACTTGGCGGTGGGTGCTCCGCCGCCGCCCATGAGGAAGCTGTTCGCGTCCATGCTGATGCTCCTTCGCTTATGCGATGAGGGATTCGAAGCCGTGCCGCGGCGCGGCCGACTGCTGGATGCCGGGGCAGCCGACGCTGGGGTCGGTGCTGCCGGGCTTGAACCACTCGCAGAACCGGCACTTCGCCAGTTCGTCGGTGGGGATCTGGGACCACCAGTCGGGGCCGTAGTCGCTGAGAGCGGCTTCCGAGCTGGCGATGCGCTGCTTGATGTGGTCGAGGCGGGCGAGCCCGTCGAGGGCGACCTGCCGGTTGTACGGCTCGGTCCAGACGTGGACGCGGAGTTCGTGGTAGCGGGCGACGAAGCAGATCGCGACCCGGTTCACGGTCTCGCCCGCGTTCTCCTGGCCGAGCCCGTACAGGTGGGCCTGGATGCGGTACTGAGGGCCGGGCCCTTTGCGCCGGTAGTCGTCCTGCGTGCTGTGGCCGACGAGCTTCCAGTCCCAGACGGTGCCGGTGGCGCGGTCGAACAGGTCGGTGCTGCCCGCGATGACGGCGGCCTCGATCGGGGAGGCGTGGACGGTGACCCGCTCTTCGATCTTGTAGCGGGGCCGGCCGTCCGGGAGCGCTGTCTGGCGCCGCTCGAAGGCTTCTTCCATCCAGGTGTGGAATCCGGTGCCGATGATGCTCGCGGCCGGGTCGCTCGCGGCGGCCGCGCGCGGCCAGTCGAGCAGCTTGTACGTCAGGCGCCGCTCGCACGGGTCGCCGACCTCGCTGGGCCCGAGCCGCTTCTGGAGCGACCGGGGGGCGTTGTGGGCGGTGTCGACGATGAGGCCGGCGATGCGCTCGGCGAGCATCTCGCCGACCTCGTCGCTGCCGCTGGTGCTGGCCATGGTTACGCCACCACCGCCGTCCGGGCGCCGCCGTACACCGGGGTGGCGTTGTGCTCGCGCCAGGGGAGGACTGACTTGAAGGGCTGGCGCCAGGCGATCGGGCCGTGACACTTGCGGTACGGGTCGTGGAACCACTCGCGACGGAAGGACAGGCGGCGGCAGCCCGGGCACTGAATCTGCGGGCCGAACTCGCGGCCCATCTCGCTCTCGAAGGCGTCTTGCCGTTCGAACTCGTCGAGCCTGCGTACCTCGTCGGAGCCGTTGGTCGGCGTCTCCTTGCTGAGGTCGGTCTCCCACGAGTCGTCGGCCGCGTTCAGCAGGGCGTTGTCCTCGCAGTCGGCGTCGACCCAGAGGACGTAGGTCAGCGTCCGCTCGATGACGACCGGGAACTTCCGCTCCCCGACTCCCCACACGCGGGCCTCGCGGGCGGCTTGGTCGAGCAGCGCCTCAACGGCCGGGTCGGGGTCGGCCGGCTCGGGCCGCGACCACTTCTTGTCGAAGTACTCGTGGTCGCCGGTGTGCCCGAGGTCCAGGCGGCACTCCTCGTAGGAGCCCTGCGGGTATGGCTCGTTGCACTTCATGAGGCTTCCTTGCTGGTCTGGTTGTTGAGGCCGAGGGCGTCGAGGAGGAGCCGGAGGTCGCCGCGGTCGCGGGCGGCCTTGAGGACCGCGCGGGATGCGGCGGCGCGCTCCTCGCGGGTGGTGTCTGCCTTGGCGGTGTGCAGGTGGTCGCTGCCGCGTTCGACGTTCACCGGGCGCCGCCCCCACGGGTGTTGAGGGCGTAGTGGCGGTTGTCGGGGTCGTCGACCAGCACGAGGTGTCCGGCTCGCTGCAGGGCGGTGAGGTCGTGGCGGGCGGTGCCGCGCTGCACTACGCCGGGGTCGGTCAGCGCGTAGAGGCTGAGGACGCGGTGGGTGTTCCAGGCGCCGCCGTGGGTGCGGATGGCGTCGAGGAGTCGGGCCTGCCGCTCGGTGAGCCCTTTCGCTTCCTCGCGGGCCACGTCGTCGTCGCTCGCGTGGTGGTGCAGCAAGCGCCGGACCTCGTCCATGTCCGCGTCGTCGACGCGAACCACGGTGCGGAGGGTGCGGACGAGCTGCCGGTACATGGCCAGCTCGCCGGGGTACGCCTCCGCGTCCATCTCGAACTCGGCCACGGCCGAGCGGATCAGGTCGTCTGCGGTCAGGTCGTGCAGCGCAACACCGGTGCCGTAGGCGTCGGACAGGGCGCGGCGGATGTCGTCGAGGGCGCTCATCGCTCGCACCCCCGAACCACGGCGATCGAGCCGAGGACGTACAGGGCGAGCGCGGCAAGGGTGACGGGGAGCGCGATCACTGGGCGGCCCTCGTCTCTTCGCGCAGGGCCTGCGTGGGGGCGATGCGGCGGGTGATGCCGTCGGCCTCGGCGGCGGCGTCCTCGCGCTGTCCGGCGAGGAGGGCGCGCAGGCGCCGCACCTGCGGCTCGACGTTCTCCTCGAGGGCCGTGGCCTTGTCGGTGAGCGCGTGGGCGATCGGGTCTTCGTCGACGGGCCGGTCCTTGGCGACGAGCAGCTCTTCCAGCTCGGCGACGCGGGCCCGCAGCTCCTGGCGGCCGCGCTGTGCCGACGCGAGCGCCAACCGCAGCCGCGCGTTGTCCTGCTCTTCCTCCCACCGAGCAAGGCAGGCGCCGGTGATGTCGTTCCGCAGCTGCTCGTGCTCGGCGGCCTGCTGGGGCGAGTTGAGGAGGCGGGCGGAGTCGAGGGCGAGGATGACGCCGGCGGCGGCGTTCACGCTGCGGGTGGCCATGCCGGACTCGCTTCGACGCGGCAGGGGGTGGTCTGGGATGATTGCGGTCACGGTGACCTCTGCTTTCTCTGCTGTGTAGGGGCGCCGGTCGTGGGGTCGCTCGGGCCGGGAAGCTGTGAGCGGCCCTTCGGCGCGTTCAGGGGTTCAGGCGGTCCGCGCGAACGGCTTGACCGCGTGCCGCTCGTTCTGGCGGCGCAGGTCCTCGGCGGTGAAGGTGATGCGGCCGCCGTCGCGGTGGTGGTGCACCTCGCGGCGGTAGCAGCGCTCCTTCAGGACGCGGACGCTCCGGTACGGCAGGAGCTGCCGGGCGACGACCTCTTCGGGCGTCCACCGGCGGAACTCGGCCTCGTCGGTGACGCCGTACAGCGTCAACAGGTCCTCGACATC
>NZ_JBSGSG010000114.1:0-14064 GCF_053606765.1 Streptomyces sp. NPDC055189 | reverse complement strand
GATGCCGAGCGGGGCCCAGCTGCGGGCGCGGGGCGGGCGGCGGACGATCTTCGTGGCCTTCACGGTCACGGCTTCTTCTCCTCTTCGGCGATCAGGTCCTCGTCGACCCGGAGGGCGGTGGCGACCTTGCGGACCTGCTCAGTTCCGGTGTCCTGGATCTGCTCACGCTCAAGGCGGGAGAGGTAGCCCCTGTTCAAGCCGGTCTGCGCTTCAAGCTCAGGCAGGCTCATTTTCCGTGCACGTCGGATGTCCCGGATGAGTGGTCCTCTTGGCTTCACGCCTACATTCTGAGCACACCTTGGCTACGGACGCAAGCAGCCTGCCTACACTCTGGGCACAGATTCTGTGCTTCTGGCCTATGCCAGTGGCAGCCGATAGGGGCGGTATGCAACTCGTGAGACGTAAAAGGCTCAACAACGCGCAGGTCAAAGCGCCGAAACTTGGCTACGCGCATGCAACCTGATGGGGCATGATGGAGACTTATGGATGAGGCAACGAAGCGACTGGGAACTGAGCTGCAGGCTGCCCGCGAAGGCCGGCGCCCCCGGCTCACCCAGCCCCAGGTAGCGGAGCACCTGGGCGTCAGCCGGACCACGATCCAGAACATCGAGGCAGGCCGCTTCCAGCGGGTCAACGCGAACATCCGCGACTACGCGCGCCTGCTCGGCTGGCCCGAGGGCGCCGCCGAGCGCGTCATGGAAGGCGGCACGGTCCGCCCGCCCGACGAGCCGCCGGCCACCGCGGAGCCGTCCGCCCCGGCCGCGCTCGGCCTCTCGCCCGCAGTGGAGATGGAGCTGCAGGCCGGCGAGACGCTGGAGTCGAACGTCATCAACCTCGGCCCGGACGAGGACGACGGGCACATCATCGTCGTCCTGCAGAGCCGCAAGGGCGCGACGCGGGAAGAGATGGCACGGGTCGCGGCGCGCTACCGCAAGGCCCGCCGGTACCTCCAGAGCATTGCTTCTGAGACTGATGAGGTTGCAGAGCCCTAAGAAAACAGTGCTGCCCTAGTGTGCTACCGCGCAAAGTGTGGTTGCATGCACGTACCGTCACCGGGAGGGGGGGACCACTCGGCGGATCGGGGCATTACATGTTTGCGCGAGTGGTGCGACGCAGTGGGAACTACTTCACGCCGCACATAGGTGATCAGCCCTCCGGGCTCGTCGTCTGGGTCCACGAAGACGACGTCACGGAGGAAGGCCGGAAAGCGTTCGAGGACGCGCTCGCCGAGCAGATGCAGCGTTGGGAGCCGCGTTCCCCGGGAAGCCCCCGCGGGCGCCAGATTCCCTTCACTATGGATCGACGACAACGCATCGAGCACGACATTCCGCTGATCGTCGAGGACCGGCCCGACTTCATCCACTACACCGTCCGGGCTTCGCTCATCACCGAGCGAGCGGCCCGGGCGCTCACCCGCGCCCAGTCCAAGGAATCAGCGAACTGGCAGCGCAGGCCTGCGCGGCGGACCAGCCGCACGGCGATCTGAAGGGGGAGGGAGCGGGGCAATGGCCTTCGCAGAGAAGGTGTACAAGGTCCGGAACGGCAAGCAGACCAAGCAGTTCACGTGGCGCTCGAGGTACAAGAAACCGGACGGCACCTGGGGGTCCGAACCTGGTTTCGCCACCAAGAAGTTGGCCGAGGAGTGGGGCGACGAGCAGGAGCGCCTCATCAAGGCCGGCACATGGATTGACCCCGACAAGCGGGCCACGACGTTCGGCGAGTTCGCCGAGGCGTTCATGGCGGCCCGCCGTAAGCGGGGGCGCACGGTCGGGACCCGGTGGGACCGGCTGGACAACCACATCCTGCCCAGGTGGAAAGACGTGCCGCTGGGCGCCATTTCGTGGTTCGACGTCGACTCCTGGCAGCAGAGCATGACGGTGGAGGACGTTACCCGCGGGCACTGCGTGTCGCTGATGTCCACCATCATGACGGCGGCTGTGGACGCCGGGTACATCACAGTGAACCCGTTGTTCGGCCGACGCCGCACCCGCGACACGTCGGGTGAGGCGGCCTGGACGAAGCCACCGAAGGTCCGCCGGGATGGCGGGGCCCGCCCGGAGGATGCCGTGCTCGTCGCGGAGCGCCTCGGGCCGGCCATCGGCGTGCACGTGCTGGCGACGGCGTTCACGGGCCTGCGCTGGGGCGAGGGCCTCGGACTGCATCGGGACAACGTGCTGCTGATGCGGCGCCAGCCGTGGGGCGCGGGCGAGTTCGTGTGCCCGATCCTGCGGGTGGTCGAGGAGTATGCGGAGTACCAGGAGCGCGACGAGCGGGGCCGTAAGAAGGGGTACGTCCTGAAGCTGGAGCCGACGAAGAACGACGGCTCGACGCGCGACGTGGACGTGCCGCCGTTCCTGGCCGTGCTGCTGCGGAACCACCGTCAGGACTGGCCGCACGAGCGGCCGTTCAGCACGCCGAGCGGGACGCCCTGGCGCCGGGGGAACTGGTCACGGTCTTTCCGGCCGGCGTGCGACGGGCGTGAGGAGCGGTCGAAGCGGCAGGGCGTCGCGTACCGGGCGGCGTGGGAGCCGATCCTGCCGGGCTTGGACATGCGGGCGTTGCGGGCGCTGCACGACACGATGCAGTCGGAGATCGGTGTGAAGGAGCCGCTGGCGTTCGAGGCGGCCGGTCACCGGCGGCCCGGCATCAAGCGGCACTATCAGCGGCCGACTCCGGCGATGCGCGCGGAACGGCTGGACGGGCTGGAGTCCGTATTCTGGAAGGCGATGGCGAACGTGGGGCTGCGCACGCTGTGGGGCCGCGTGGACCTGATGAAGCATCCCACGGAGTTGATCTCCTAAATCTCTCCTAAATGATCTTGACCGGTACTCCCCCGGCAGGTGCCATCAGGGAAGACCAGCGGCTAGAGAATCCCTCTCCTAAAGCGGGTGTCGCAGGTTCGAATCCTGCCGGGGGCACACTGTTGATCAGGGCAAAGGCCCCGGTTTCCCCAGGTCAGATGGGGGCCGGGGCCTTCGTCGTGCGGTCGCACTCACTCTGACTACACACTCACTACGGGCTGACTACACACTCACTACGGGAGTTGGTCTCCTAAATATCCCCTAAATGATCATGGCGTTGCTGCAGGTCAGCAGACGAACCGGGCGCCCCTGCGCTCCCACTGGCGGGAGGGCAGGGGCGCCCGGAGTGCCGGACCGTACAGAGGGGGGGACCACTGTGTGAACGGTCCGGCACGGCTGGTTTGCCCGGTCAACACCATGTCTAACAAACGGATGCCGACCTGGTCATTCACCCGTTCGTGTGAACACCCGTTCGAATATGCACACTACACACAGCCCTGCGGCATATGCCAGAACCGCAAGGCTACGGGTCGAACTTGATGGAATGTCACGCCATGCGGACCGGATGCCCCGTGTCCCACGGTGCATGCCGGTCAATCAAGATCGGAAAAGGCGGAACGTATTCCGCAGACACATGATCACGCGGCATCGACGTTTGTCGAGTGCTTGCCCTGCCCGACGACGATGACGACAGCTGGCTCTCCGAGGTCCATCAGGCCATCGGGGACCGGGTGCGCGCCGAGCGGCTCCGGCAGAACCTGACCCAAGACGCTGTGTGGCAGGCCGCGCGCATCGATCGGCGGACGCTGCAGCACGTGGAGGCCGGCCGGGACGTGAAGCTGTCCACGCTGGCGCGCGTCGCCCGGGTCCTGGGCGTGCCGCTCGCCGACCTTGTGCGATGAAGCGGCCCCGGCCGGTGTGGACACCAGCCGGGGCCGCAGCGCGCAAGGGTCAGGCGCCGAGCGTGCCCACCTTCACCGCGCCGAGGAACGTGGTCCAGGCGCGTGGGCGCCACGGCTGCGGCGCCGCGGGGACGGTCCTTGGTGTCCCGGAAGTACGCGCCGGACGACGTCTTGGCGACCTCGATGCAGGCGCCGTTGCCGGTGCTGTAGCTCGACACGTGCCAGGGCAGAGTGGTGCTGTCCATGTGTTGCCTTTCTGGTGGTTGTTACGTGATGGGGCCCCGTCCCCGACGGGGGGCGGGGGCGGGGCCCCTGCCCGTGCCCGGCCTGCGTTCTTGCCGGGTCCGGGAGTTCAGTGGCGGCACCGCGGGCACCGGCACGGCGGCCACGCCGAAGTCAGCGCGAACGGGTCAAGCGGCTCATCAGCCGTCACGCACACCTCGTCACGCCGCTCGATGATCTCGCCGTCGTGGATACGGGTCACCCGCATCGTCATCAGCCGCATGGGCGCCTTGCCGGCCTGCCCGGCGCTCACTGCTCGCCCCGGTGCGCGGTGGCACGATGCCGGCGGAGCCACACCCGGCAGTCGATCGCCCGCGAGAGGTCGCCCGCCCGCTCCGCGCTGGCCTCCTCGACTTTGAGTCGTCGGCATTCGGAACACCCGGGCACTGCCGGCGTCGGCGCTTGTGTTCTACGATCCATGCGTCACTGCTCCCTATGTAGCGGTGGCCACACCCCCCGGGCCCTGCCAGGCCGCGGGGGTTTCTTGTGACCCAGACCATACCGCGCCTTACCGAGGGTTGCCGAGGGGTCCTGCGGTCGCGCGGCATGGTGCGGGAACCTACGGTCGCCGGTATGAGCGCTGATCTCGACCGGACGCGGGCGGTATGGAGGCAGGCCGCGCAGATCGTCATCGGCCGGATCAAGGACGGCACCTATCCGCCCGGGACCCGAGTGCCCTCGACGCTGGAGCTGGCAACCGAGCTGGGGGTCGCGGCGTCGACGAGCCAGAAGGCGCTCGCCTATCTGCGTCGTGAGGGCTGGTTGCGCGGCGAGACCGGGATTGGAACCTTCGTCGCCGACCGGCCGCCCCTCGACGGCTGAGCGCGCCCAGGTGCCGGCGGACGCCACGTCAGGCCCTCGCTATCCGTGCCGCTGCCGGGGACACTTGTAATATGCAACTTACCTTTCAGCAGGCTGGCTACCGTCTCGTCACTGATCTGCCGGAGGAGATGCGGCCGTGGCGTGACCGGCCGACCAAGTGGGAGAACGTCTCCCCCGCAACCGGCACCTATCATCTCGACTCTGGCGGCGTGTACCTGTACTACCCGGACGTCGGCAGCGCCGGACTCGACCACCCCGTGGGTCAGGCGCAGTTCGGGCTGGGCTGTATCTCCAGCTACCGCGCGGAGACGGACCCGGCTCGCCGGGCGGTGTTCCTGACGCGGGCGAAGACGCAGGCGGACCGGCTCATCGCCAAACGGCTTGAGGCCCGGGGCAGCTGGTGGTTCCCGTACCCCTTCCCGTTCACGCACGCCGTGCACACCGGTGTCTCGTACAAGGCGCCGTGGTATTCGGGGATGGCGCAGGGCGAGGCCATCTCCCTGTTCGCGCAGCTGTCCCAGCTGGACGGCGTCTGTGGCGAGGACCGGGCCAGGTATCTCGCGGCGGCCGACGCGGCGTTCGCGTCGCTTCAGGTCGCGGACGACGGCTACCCGTGGGCGGTCAACGTCGACGGCGCTGGCTATGTGTGGCTTCAGGAGTACCCGGGCAGCGAGCCGGGCACCGGCGACTACACATACAACGGGATGGTCTTCGCGATGTTCGGGTTGTGGGACTACTACGTCGCCACGGGCAGCCAGGATGCGGCAGCCCTGTACGACGGGTGCGCGACCACCATCGCCAGGTACTTCCCTCAGCTGCGGAACACCAAGTGGGCCTCGCACTACTGCCAGACGCACCGGATACCCGCGCCCTCCTACCACCAGCACCACATCAACCTGCTGCGGCAACTGCATTGGCAGACTGGCAGCCCGGACTTCGCCGACCACACGGATCGGCTCGTCGACGACTACCCGGCCAGCGTGACGGGCACGGTCCAGTTCGCGGCCGGCACGCACACCCTGTACCGGTACGACACGGCTGCGGACGGCTCCTGGGTGGAGTCCAGGGCGGACAAGGTCTTGGAGACCAAGTCGGTGACGTTCAGCCGGGCGACGCAGGCCCCGGCGTCGATGCGGCGCCGGATCCAGAACCGGGGCATCTACTACCGGATCAGCGCGGGCCCGTATGAGGGCTGGTGGGTGGGCGAGGCATGGCCCAACTCGCACCTGCTCGGGCAGTACCTGACGACCCTGTACCGGCCCACCCGCACGGTGACGTTCCCCGGCGGCAGCGTGCCGGTGGACACGTACAAGGTGGCGACGGACGGCACGGCGACCATCAGGACGGTGTCCTTCGTGAACCCGTCGAACGCGCCGACGGACCGGCGGGCGATCGTCAACGGGCGGCCGTGCTTCCAGATCACGGCGGGCGGACTGACCGGGTACTGGGTGCCGGCGGTATCGGTGACGGTCAACTCCTCGGGGCCGACCGGCTAAGGGCTGCGGTAACGACGAAGCGGCCCCGCCCTCCCGAAGGAGGACGGGGCCGTGGTCATGGGTACTGGCGGCGGTGCGGGTCGAGGCCTAACGCCTCCGGGGTGTTGCCGTTGCCGTTGTTGCCGGGCTGGTTCGGCGGCGGGGCGCCGTCCCGCCTGCAGACGAGCGCGTCGGCATCCCATGACGGCGCCTGCAGGCTGTACCCGTCGGGGCATGCCTGCCCGGCCCTGCCGTCCTTGCCGTCGTGGCCGTCCCTGCCGTCCTTGCCGGGCGGTCCTGCGGGTCCTGCGGGTCCTGCGGGTCCTGCGGGCCCTACCGACCCTGCCGACCCCGCCGGGCCTGCTGGACCGGTCACCGTAGCGCCGGGCTCGCCTTGCCCGCCGGACGGTCCTGCAGGGCCGGGCGAGCCGGGCGGGCCCGTCGCACCCGGCCGTCCTGGCTCGCCCTGCGGACCGCGAGGCCCGGCCGGGCCCGGGATTGGCACAGGCACCTGAGCACGCGCGGGCAGATCATCGACCGCCCGCGACGGGTCCGGCGCCGCCGGCGTCCCTCCCCCCGCTTTGATCTGCGAGCGCAGCACCCGCACATCCGTCGCCAGTGTGGCCACGGCGTCCCCGCGCAGGTCCGCCTCGGCGGCGAGGTCATCCGCCCGGCGGTCTCCCGCGTCGATGCGTAGCCACACGAGGACGACCGCACCTGACAGCACGAGTAGCACGGCTGCGACCGCGAGGAATCGCCATTGCTGTACGTGGAGCGGCCTCGCGTGGCGACGTGTGTTCACGTGGGGTGTCCTCCCAGCTCGACGATCTGTGCGCGCAGCCGCGTGTTCTCACTGCTGAGTTCGGTGATCTGCCGCTGTAGTGCCGCCTTGTCGGCGCGTTCGCTGGCGAGTTCGGCGTAGGCGGCGGCGAGCTGCCGTTCGTTTTCGACGAGCCGGTCGCGCAACTTGTCGCGTTCCTCTTGCAGGTTGTCGACGAGTGTCGAGTAGCCGCCGAGCACGGCGCCGGACTGCGAGGCCCTATTCGCGCCCCGCTGCCCGATCAGTGCGCCGACCGCAGATGCGAGCCCGACGGCGATGGCTCCGACGGCGCCGAGCTGCGCAGCGTCCACGCAGGACCTCCGATGGTGCAGTGGGGGGTGAGCAGGGCGCCGCGGCAGTCGTCGGGTGAGCCGCCGGACCGCCACGGCACCCATCAGGCGCCCGTCGAAGGCTGCTTGTTGGGCACGGCGTAGGTGACGCCCCAGGCGCCCAGGACCGCGAGCGCGATGGTGATGCCCTCGGTGGCCGTGACCTGACCGTCCTGCACGGCGGTGACTGCAGCCGTGGCGCCCGCGGCGAGGCCGGCCACGATGGACTTGGCGATGCTGGAGATCTTCATGGTGTCCTTCTGGGATCAGGCGGTGACGGTGAAACCGTGCTTCGCGGCGAGGCGGCTAAGGGAGTCCTTGCCGGGGATGCCGTCGGCGCTCTGGCCAGGCTTGCGGCCGCGGAACCCGCACCGCTCCTGCCAGCCGCTCATCGCGTCCTTGGTGGCCGTGCCGTAGTGGCCGTCCAGGTACGTCTTGGCGAGCAGGCCCTCGTCGACGAGCGCGGCCTCCACGGCGCGCACCCCGGCGTAGGTGACCGGCGTCCCCTTGGCCTGCGGGTCGGTCTTCGCCGCCTTGACCAGCTTGGACAGCGACACCGTGGGCTTGGCCGGGGCGGGCAGGCTGGTGGTGGGCGGCTTGCTGTCGAGCCGCTTCGCGACGCGGTCGAGGATCTGCTCCCAGTCCATGCCGGGCCCGCGCGGGTCGACCTTGCCGGGCTGCCAGTCCAGGTGCCGCAGCGCCGACCGGGCGCCCCACCCGTGCTGCCGGCAGATCGCGGCTATCACGCGGACGATGGCCTCGATCTGCTCGGTCGGCCACGGGTCCTTGCCGTCGCCGAGGTTCTCGCACTCGAAGCCGTAGAAGGCCCGGTTGCCGTCGGCGGTGGCCTCGTTGTCGACGGGCGGCCGCCGCTCTGCGATGACCGCGGACAAGACGTCCGGGTCACCGAGGCCGGCGTGGTTGGCGCGGCCCCAGCCGACCGTGTGCACGCGCCCGTCCTTGGCGATCATGCCGTGGCAGAGCGGGCCGGGCAGTCCGGCGTACCCGTCGCGCACGATCTTCACCGTGTTCGCCGTGCCCTTGGTGACGGTGTGGTGGATCATCACGCCGTGCACCGGACCCCACGGGCCCTTCGCGTTGCGGTTGTGGTTCTTCCAGTCGCCGACCTCGACGACGGTCACGCCCTCAGCCTTCAGGGCGGCGAGGAACTGGGCAGCGGTGAGTGGAGTTGCCACGGGATGCCTCCAGGCATGAGAAAGGCCCCGGCCATCGGCGCGGGGCGGGCGGGGTAGGGCTGGGTCAGTTGGCGGTCTGGTATTCGATCTGCGCGCGCAGGATGTGGCCGGCGGCGAGGGTGGACGGGGCGGCGCCGGTCATGGATGCGGCTCGCGAGTCCGTGGCCGATGTGGGGAAAGTGCAGGAGAAGACGGTGCTGCCAGCGCTCATCACGGCCTGCCCGGCCCATGTTGAGGCGCCAGCCGCGAGCCGGGCCGTGCCGAGGTAGTCGACGACGGCGGACGTTGCTGCGAACGGGACGCTGAAGGCGTAGGCGCCGCTGCCGTAGGTGGTGGTCGACCCCATCTCCAGGCGGATGTCGGCAAGGCACTTCCGGCCGACCTTGAGATACCGGCCGGTCAGCACCCCGTTCCCGAGGGCCGGGTTGGTCGTCGCTGTCCACGTCGGCGTGTACGTGGTCCACGCGTCGAACATGCTGTTGAACTGGTCGCGGATCTCCTGGTTCAACAAGGCCGCCGTGACGGTCTCGCCGACGATCCACGTCTTCGGTGCGAACGTCACGCCCCCACCTCCGGGGCCTCCGGCTCGGGCGTGGGCTCGGGCTCGGGCGTGGGTTCCGGTTCCGGCTCGGGCTGCACCGGGTTGCGCGGGTCGTCCGGGTGCCACCAGAACCGGCGAGTCAGGCTCAGCGCCTCGGCCTCGGCGGCCTCGATGTCATCGGGGACGATGAGCGGCACCCAGTCCCGCCGGCATTCCGCGCACCCGAAACGCGGGTCGGCCACGGAGACGGCCCACGCTGTCCGGCAGGCATCGCACTCGGTGATCCACCGGCCGTCATCGATCCAGGCGTACAGCCCCGGATGGTCCGGCACCGACTCGGTCGGGACGGGGACGCGGCGGCCCAGCCGGTACTCGACCCACGCGTAGACCAGCTCGGCCCCGGGGATCTGCGACCAGTCTTCCGCGGGCTGGCCCCGGCGCGGGGGCGGCGGCAGGTAGAACGTTTCGGCGGTCACGATGGACGCGGCGGGCAGGGCGGACACGGCCATGGGCGTGCTCCGATCAGTAGGCGAGGCGGGTGGTGGAGTCGAGCCTGGAGTACACGGGATCGCCGAGGACCCACACGGAGTCGTTGAAGGAGGCGCTGGTGTGGAACTGGATCACGTGGCTGCGCTCTTTGATCGTCTCGGTGTAGCCCTCGACCGTGACCCGCATCGAGGACGCGGGCGCCTGCGAGGGCAGGCCGTAGACGGTGAAGTAGCTGGAGATGTCGGCGTCGAGGATGTCCAGATAGTTGGGCATCGTGTACGCCTCGATCACCACCTCGCGCAACTCCGGCCCCGGGTTTGCGTACCGGGACACGACCCAGTAGGCGGCGTCCAAGACGCTGTTGTCGCTGGTCTTGAGGATGTCGAGGGGCTGCGGCTCGTACAGTCCGAACGCCGTGATGCTCGAGGGCGCGGTGACCCGCTGGGTGGCGCCGCCGGGCCGGGAAGCCTGCAGCGAGTTGACCATCTTCTGGTCGTCGTCGGAGATGCTCGTTCCCGGCTCGAGGTCGGCGTAGGTGACCGTGAACACCTCGCCGGACGGGTCCGGGTTGTAGCGCAGGTCGCGGCTTTGGAATGCGAGCCCGAAGTAGTCCCGCTCGGCGTACAGCTTCGCGGACTCGGTGTACTCCACCTCACGCATGCGGGCGACGACCTGCGTGCCGCCCGCCGCCTGGGACGCGATCGGGTCGAACGTGCCACCGAGAATCGTCACGCTGTCCACGCCCGCATACCGAGCCAGCCGCTGGATCCGCTCGGCCGCACTCTCGCCCGCGTACCCGGTCGCCCCGGCCCTGTAGTGGCTGGCGAGCCGGGACTCGGCGGCCTGGGCCACCCCGTACAGGGCAACGTAGGCGATCGACCCGGACCACAGGCGGGTGCCACGGTAGCCGCCGATATGCAAGATGCGCTGGTCGGTGCCATAGGGCACGGATACGCCGGCCATCGCCAGCGCGCCGTCGAGGAACACAAGCTTCGAATATTGGCCAAAGGCCACGTGGTGCCAGTTTCCGTCCGCCAGGCCAGGCGTAAAGGGGATCGGTGCCGTCGCCAGCGTGCCGCCGGTGTCGGTCCATTCGATCTGCAGCTGGCCGCTGCCGGACAGGGACAGCACGTGCACGTACTGCAGGTCCGGGGACGCCAGAGCCATGATGGCCCGGCCGGCGGTGGTGGTCTGGAACCAGCACTCGAGCACTGGCCGGCCGCCATTGAGCTGCGTTTGGACGTCGTCGCCCATGTTGGCCGACAACCATTTCCCGGCCGTCGCCGAGGACGGAGTGAACAGCGGGACCTGGTCCTCGGTGGCGGGCGGCCCCGGCGCGGCAGCCATGGCGAGGGTGCCGCCCGTACCGACCTGCTGAATGGTCAGGGATCCCGCGCCGATGCCGGACAGGTCGCCCGCGCTGGTGGAGTCGGACGGCTCGGTCAGCGGGTAGAACGCGAGCGGCCCGGACGCGAGGACCTCCTCGGCCGCCATGCTCCGGAGCACGGGGAGCCGGTTGAGCCGCTTGAACAGGTCGGTGCACGTGACCGTGACCGTGCTGGAGAGGCCCTCCCAGTCGACGGGGAACTCGTTGGCCGTGCCGCAGAAGCGGGGCTTGATGATGGCGCCGACCAGGTCCCACTCGATGAAGTCGTTGGTGCCGCCGGTGCGGGTGGCGGGGAACTCGACCGCGTGCGTCTGGCTGGACACCCACGCGGGCGCAGCGAGGGTGCGGCGCACGGTCCAGCTGAAACCGTCGCGGGACGTCTCCCAGTAGACGGTGCCGCCGGACTCCCGGACCCGCAGCCACGCGTGGTCGATCGGCGAGTAGGTGAGGTTCACGGCGGACCCGTCGAAGTACGCCGCCTGGTTCGACGCGGCGAGGAGGCCGGTGAGCGCGTCGTACCGCCAGCCGATCCGCGTGCCCGCCGTAGTGGAGTTGACCCACATCGACGCGGCCACGTTCGACGAACCGCCCGCCTTCGGGACGGTGACCAGCTTGGCAGTGAGGCGGCTGCCCTTCAGCGTCCACTGCCGCACCGACTGCAGGCCCGCATCCCCGGCAGTGCTCACCGGGATGCGGACCACGCCGCCCCGCTCGACGACCCCGCCGTAGGAGTTGGGCCACAGCACCGAGTCGACGCGGCCATCGTCGAAGTCGTCGCCCAGCTGCCCGACCGGGTAGGGCGCCGCCCCGGACCGCGTCGGCATGTGCGCGACCGCGATCCGGATCGGCGCGTTGCGCCGCACGAACGGGTAGTACGGCGACGAGGAGTTGCCCGGGGTGAACCGGCCGTCGTCGTTGTCCAGGGCCAAGGTCGCCGTGCCAGGCTGCGTCTCGGACAACTCGTCGGCGGCGCCTCGGGTGATGGTGATTGCCCGCGCTGTGCTGACGTACTGACTGATGTCCGTCCAGGTGATGGTGTCGGGGTACTGCACCAGGCCGCCCCAGCCCATTTCCACCAGCCACGCCACTACGCCACCCCCAGCTTCACGTTCAGGCCCTGCGTTCTTTTGAGCATGAGCAGTACGCGCTGCAGTTCCTTGCCGACAGCGACCGGGTCCATTGCCCCGTTGATGTCGACCTGTACCTGCATGACCCCGCCGCCCCCGCCGGCCACGACAGCGGGCCGCCCCAGCACAGGCTGAGCCGAGGCGACGCGGCCGGTGACGACGCCGAGGGCGCGGTCGACTTCCGGCAGCGCGCCGACCAGACCGCGGGCCAGGCCCTGCGTGGAGAAGCGCCCCAGCTTGGCCATCACCGTGGACGGGCTCTTGATCCCCAACGCTTTCTTGATGCTCTTCTGCATCCCCTGGGCGATCTTCAGCATGAGCTTCTCGATGTCTTTCTGCTGAGAAGCCAGGCCCGTGAGGAACCCCTTGCTGGCGTTCTTGCCGGAGTCGTACAGGATGTCCGCGCCCCGCTTGCCCAGCTTGTCCGTGGACTTGTCGAGCTGGCTCTGCAGGCTGTTGATCTGCTTGAACGTGTTCTTGTCCGCGCCGACCAGAGCGGACGCGTAGGCGTAGCCGTCCTCCGGGCCCATGTTGAGGATCTGCCGCAACAGCCCCTTGTTCAGGCCCTTCTTGGCGAGGATGTCGATGTACTTGCTGAACTGCTTGATCTTCGCGAGCTTGGCCGCCAGGCCGGCCTTGATGCCGCCCGCGGTGACCTCCTCGGGCTGCATGCCCAAGTTGCCGAGGCTGGCCTGGTCCCGTGCGTTCCTCGTGACGTCCTTGGCGTACTGCTTCGCCTCGGCGATCTTCGCGGCGAGCTTGTCCCGCTTGGCCGCCAGGGCCATCAGTCGACTCGTCTGGAAGTTAACGGCGGCGACCAGGCTGGACTCCTTCTTGCCGGAGAACGCCGTCTTGATGTCCTTGACCAGGTCAGCCGACACCGACTTGATCTTCGCCCGGGTGCTGGTCAGCCCCTGAATGAAGCCGCGCCCAACGTCCTTGGCGAGCGCCCGCGTCTTCTTCGACGGTGACGCGATCTCCAACTCCGTCCGGATGCCGGCCGTGACCGCGGCCGCCATCGTCTGCGCAGCGGAGAACACCCCTCCCGTCGAGCCGCCCATCCCGGTGGTCAGGCCTCGGGCAGCGTCCCGCCCGGCACTGGCCGTGCCCGCCTTCAGAGCGCGCGTGGTGGTGGCGTCGATGACACGTCCCGCCTGACCGAACACGACCAGCTCGGGCCCGTTCTCACCGACCAAGGACACCTCGCCCGCTTCGACCGGGCCGCCTGCGGCGTTCTTGCTGACACCGCCCTGCCCGGTGTAGGGCCGGGTGTCGGTGCTGTACTGGGCGATCGTCTGCCGAACGGTCGTGATGGTGACGGTCTTGTTCCGCAGTCCCGCGAGGGCCTGCTGGATCGCGCGGGCGGCGGCGCTGGCCCGGTCCCGCGCCTCCAGCGTGATCGTCTTGTCCTTGAGCGCGTCGCGGGCCTTCTGGACCGCAGCGATGTTGCCCTTGGCGTTCGCGGTCTCGGCCGTAATCTTGAACCGGCCGTCCTTCAGCCGCGTGACCTTGAAACCGAGGTCGCGCAGCATGCTGACCGCGTCCGCGGTGAGCGCCTTGACCGTGACCTTCTTCGAGTCGGGCGCCTTCTTCATCGCCGCCACGACACCGTTGAGGCTTGTGATCGCGCCCTCGGTGCGCATCTCCAGGCGCATCTTCGGCGACGGCATCTTCAGCAGCGTGCCCGCGAGCCGCTCGGCTTCCTTCCGGTTGCCGGTGATCGCAAACGCGTTGTCGACGAGGGTCTTGCGGCCCTTGTCGTAGATCCGGGTGACCTCTGTCCACGAGGCGCCGTTCTCGCGGGCCTTGGCCGCGGCGTCCTCGGTCGCCGCCGCCATCTGCGACAGGGCGTCCCGGTTTGCGCGGCCCTTGTCCGTGCCGACGTCGAGGGTC
>NZ_JBSGSG010000113.1:0-27063 GCF_053606765.1 Streptomyces sp. NPDC055189 | reverse complement strand
ACGCTGTTGAGTTCTCAAGGAACGGACGCTTCCTTTGTACTCACCCTCTCGGGCTTTCCTCCGGGCGCTTCCCTTCGGTGTTTCTTTTGTCTTGCCGTCTTGCGTTTCCGACTCTATCAGACTCTTTCGTGTCCGATTTTCCTCGGTGCCTTTCCGGCTCTCGCTCCGGCCTTTCGGCTTTCGCGTTTCCCTTTCCGGCGGTTCCGACTCTACCAGATCCTTTCGGGCCTGATTCCCAGTCAGCGGGGCTTGTCTTCGCGGCTGTTGGGCCGTTCCGACGAGTGAGACTTTAGCGGAATCCTCGCTCCCGACCTAATCGGGGCGTCCTTTCGAACGCGGATTCCTCATTTCGCAAAAGCGCATGAAAACGAACAGACGGCGGGGCATCGAAGATGACACGGCATCGATCGTTTGAATGGTTGTGCGGAATGGCTGCCCGGGGACCGACCGAGGGTCGACGCTCACGTCGGGCAACTCGGAGAACACTACGTACGCGGCCCGGGCGTGTCAACCCTGGTACGCGGCGTCCCCCGAGAGCTACCGTAGGAGACGTGACTACACATGCGCACACCCAACTGTGGTGGGCCGCCTGACGGCGGCCGTACACACGCATGTACTCAACGGCTGCCGACCTCGGCGGCCGTTTCTTGTTTCTCCCCCTGGAGGACCCGGAGCCCGGTCGTCGGGCCGGCGGTCCTGACCAGGAGGCGGAGAGATGACGAGGATCTTCAGCGGGATCAAGCCGACGGGGCACCTGACCCTGGGGAACTACCTGGGCGCCGTGCGCCAGTGGGCAGAGGTTGATCAGCACCGCGCCGAGTCGCTGTTCAGTGTCGTGGATCTGCACGCCCTGACCGTGGATCACGATCCCGGTCGGGTGCGCAGGCTCAGTCGGCAGGCGGCGACGCTGTTGCTTGCGTCGGGGATCGATCCCGAGCGGTCCACCGTGTTCGTACAGAGTCACGTGGACGAGCACGCCCGGCTCTCGTATCTGCTGGAGTGCGTCGCGACGGACGGCGAGATGCGGCGGATGATCCAGTACAAGGAGAAGTCCGCGCTTGAGCGGGCGCGCGGCGGGAGCGTGCGGCTTTCTCTGCTCACCTATCCCGTGCTGATGGCGGCGGACATCCTGGCTTACGGGGCGGACGAGGTGCCGGTCGGGGACGACCAGGTGCAGCACGTCGAGCTCACCCGGGATCTGGCGGTGCGGTTCAACCAGCGGTACGGACACACGTTCGTCGTGCCGCGGGCCACGTTTCCCAAGGTGGCGGCCAGGGTCATGGATCTGCAGGACCCGACGACGAAGATGGGCAAGTCCGGGGATGCCGGGGCCGGGATCGTCTATCTGCTCGATGAGCCGGACGTCGTGCGGAAGAAGATCATGCGCGCTGTCACGGACAGCGGGAGCGAGGTCGAGTACGACCGGGAGGCCAAGCCGGGGATCTCGAACCTGCTGGAGATCCTGGCGGCCTGTGAAGGTGGGAACCCCGAGGGCCTGAGCGGTGTATATGAAACGTACGGGGCTTTGAAGAAGGACACCGCCGACGCCGTGGTGGAGGTGCTGAGGCCCGTGCAGGAGAAGCACAAGGAGCTGGTTGCTGATCCCGCGTATGTGGAGGAGGTGTTGCGGCGGGGGGCCGAGCGGGCCAGGGGGATGTCCAGGCCGACGGTGGACACCGCCTATCGGGCGATCGGCCTGCTGCCGCCGGTGAGCGAGGCGCAGTAGGCGCAGCAGGCGCTGGTCGAGGGGCGCGCACCGTGGCGCGCCCCGAGGCCGGACGTCAGCTGTTGTTGCCGGAGGCCAGTTCGCGGCTGCGGTCGCGGGCGGCTTCGAGGGCGGCGATGAGGGCTGCTCGTACGCCGTGGTTCTCGAGTTCGCGGATGGCGTTGATGGTGGTGCCGGCAGGGGAGGTGACGTTCTCGCGGAGCTTGACCGGGTGTTCGCCGCTGTCGCGGAGCATCACGGCGGCGCCGATGGCGGCCTGGACGATGAGGTCGTGGGCCTTGTCGCGGGGCAGGCCGAGGAGGATGCCGGCGTCGGTCATGGCTTCGACCAGGTAGAAGAAGTACGCCGGGCCCGAGCCGGAGAGGGCCGTGCAGGCGTCCTGCTGGGTCTCGGGGACGCGCAGGGTCTTGCCGACGGCGCCGAAAATCTCCTCGGCGTGGGCGAGGTGGGCGGCGGTGGCCTGGCTGCCCGCGGAGATGACGGACATGCCCTCGTCCACGAGGACCGGGGTGTTGGGCATGACGCGGACGACGGGGGTGCCCTCGGCGAGGTGTTCTTCGATGAAGGAGGTGGTGATACCGGCGGCGGCGCTGATGACCAGGCGGTCGGGGGTGATGTGCGGGGCGAGTTCTTCGAGGAGGCGGCCCATGTCCTGCGGCTTGACGGCCAGGATGAGGGTGTCGGCCTGCTTGGCGGCCTCGGCGTTGCTGACGGGGTCGACTCCGTAGCGGGTGCGCAGTTCCGTGGCGCGTTCGGAGCGGCGGGTGGTGACCAGGAGGTCGGCGGGGGCCCAGCCGGCCCGGATCATTCCGCTGAGGAGGGCTTCGCCGATCTTGCCGGTGCCGAGGACTGCGACGGGCTGGGGCATGTGTGGGTCACCCTCCAGGTGCGTTTCAGCGGGGGTCGTTCTCGTCGGGTCATCCTCGCATTGGTGCGTCAGGCCGTGCGGCGGCGGAGGGTGGCGGCGCCGAGCGCGAGGACGAGTACGGCGCAGCCCGCGACGATGACGGCGTCGCGTACGAAGGCGCCGGTGACGGAGGGGTGGCGGAGGACTTCGTTCATGCCGTCCACGGCGTACGACATGGGGAGGACGTTGGAGATCGCTTCGAGGGCGGGCGCCATCTTGTCGCGTGGGGTGAACAGGCCGCAGAGGAGGAGCTGGGGGAAGATCACGGCCGGCATGAACTGGACGGCCTGGAACTCGGAGGCCGCGAAGGCGGAGACGAAGAGGCCGAGGGCCGTGCCGAGCAGGGCGTCGAGGAGTGCGACCAGGAGCAGCAGCCAGGCGGACCCCGTGACGTCGAGGCCGAGGGTCCACAGGGCCAGGCCGGTGGCGAGGATCGACTGGATGACGGCGAGGAATCCGAAGGCGAGGGCGTAGCCCGCGATGAGGTCGCCCTTGGCGAGGGGCATCGCGAGGAGGCGTTCGAGGGTGCCGGAGGTGCGTTCGCGGAGGGTGGCGATGGACGTCACCAGGAACATCGTGATGAGGGGGAAGATGCCGAGGAGCGAGGCGCCGATGGAGTCGAAGGTCGCCGGGCTGCCGTCGAACACGTAGCGCAGGAGCAGCAGCATCACGCAGGGGACGAGCAGCATCAGCGCGATGGAGCGGGGGTCGTGGCGGAGCTGGCGCAGGACGCGGGCCGCGGTGGCGAGGGTGCGGTGGGTGTTCATCGGGGGCTCCTGGTGGGGGTGGTGTCAGGGGACTTCCGGGCCGCGTCCGCCTCGTCCACCAGGTGGAGGAAGGCCGCTTCGACGGTCTCGGTTGCCGTACGGGTGCGCAGGGCGTCCGGGGTGTCGTCGGCGAGGAGCTCGCCTTCGCGCATGAGGAGGAGGCGGTGGCAGCGTTCGGCCTCGTCCATGACGTGGGAGGAGACGAGGATCGTGGTGCCCCGGTCTGCGGCGATGGAGTGGAAGAGGTTCCACAGGTCGCGGCGGAGTACGGGGTCGAGGCCGACGGTGGGTTCGTCGAGCACGAGGAGTTCCGGGGCGCCGAGGAGGGCGACCGCCAGGGAGACGCGGCTGCGCTGGCCTCCGGAGAGGTTGCCGGCGAGGGCGTCGGCGTGGGTCGTCAGGTCGACGTCGTCGATGGCTCGGGTGACGTGGTCGTGGCGGCGTTGGGCGGCGGGGCCGCGGCCGGGGTCCAGGACGGCGGCGAAGTAGTCGAGGTTCTGGCGGACGGTGAGGTCGTCGTAGACGGAGGGGTGCTGGGTGACGTAGCCGATGCGGGAGCGGAGGGCGGGGGCGCCGGCGGGCTGGTCGAGGACGTTCAGGGTGCCGGTGACCTTGGCCTGGGTGCCGACGGTTGCGCGCATGAGGGTGGATTTGCCGCAGCCCGAGGGGCCGAGGAGCCCGGTGATCTGGCCCTTCGGGACGGTGAAGTCCAGGTCGCGGAGGACGGTGCGGGGGCCTCGTACGACGGTCAGGCCCCTCGCCTCGATAGCGGGAGGCTCCTCTTTATTCATCATGCGATGATTATCGCGCGCCGGGCACCGAACACGTCAAGGCCCGGCCCTCGATTTCGGGGGCCGGGCCAGGGGGCAAGGGGGCGGGTCGCCGCGCCCGAGGGTTACGCCCTCTTCTTCTTCCGGGCCGGGTTGCCCGTGCGGCGGGACGTGCGCTTCGTGTACTGCTCACGGGCAGCCTCGTACTCCTGGCGGTGGAGCTGTTCGCCGGGGGCCTCGGTGAGGGAGCGGACGAAGTAGGCGAGGAGGACGCCGACGAACCCGATCGTCATGAGGCCGCGCATCGACGACTGGGACGCCGGGTCGTGGCGGCGGGTGAACCCCTCCCAGCTGCGGCGGAAGGCGATCGCGCTGCAGATCGAGAACATGATGAGGACCAGGAAGTTCACGAAGGTCCCCACGTCCGCGATCGCCATTCCCTCGTACGCGAAACGCAGCACGAAGCAGCCTGCCGCCGCCGCGAGCAGCGAGCCCGCCGCGACGCCCGCGCGGCGGGCGCCGTAGCCGTTGTCGTGGCCTACCCAGGTCGTACCGAAGAAGCGGAGGGGCTCGGGCTGCGGGCCGGGGGCCGTCGCGGCGGTCCCGGTCGTCGCCGCCGTGCGGTCGGGGGTGCTGGAATCTGCGCTCACCCGTCGAGTATCGCTTGGGGTGGCCGCGGGGGGTGGCTGCCGGGCGGGGTGGTTGCGGGGGTGGGCTCGCCCTATTCGTCCCCCGCCTTGCCCTGCGGTACCACCCGGCGGCTAGTTTGGGTGGCAGGACAGGTGGACGGACCCAGGCGAAAACTGAGGCAGGCGGGACGGGGAGGTCGGGAGAGTGTCGCTCCGCGGAGGTGACCCAGCTGAGATCGGCGGCTACCCGCTCGAGGCAAGGCTCGGCTCGGGCGGCATGGGCACGGTCTTTCTGGCGCGTACGGCTTCGGGACGCCCCGTCGCGATCAAGCTGATCCACCAGCAGTACGCCGGGGACGAGGAATTCCGCATCCGTTTCCGGCAGGAGGTGGCGGCGGCGCGGCGGGTCAGCGGCGCGTTCACCGCGGCCGTGGTCGACGCCGACCCGGAGGCCGAGCACCCGTGGATGGCGACGACCTATATAGAGGGGGACACCCTCGCCCAGCACATCGCCAAGAAGGGCCCGCTGACCGGCACGGATCTGCGCACGCTCGCCATCGGTCTGACGGAGGCGCTGCGTGACATCCACCGCGCGGGCGTCGTGCACCGCGACCTGAAGCCGTCGAACGTCGTGCTCTCGCCCGAGGGCCCGCGCGTCATCGACTTCGGCATCTCGCGCGCCGCGGACCAGCAGACGCTGACGATGACGGGGCGGGTGATCGGTACGCCGCCGTTCATGTCGCCGGAGCAGTTGCAGGCGCCGCGCGGGGTCGGGCCGCGGTCCGACGTCTTCTCGCTGGGTACGTTGCTGGTGTACGCGGCGACGGGGCAGGGGCCGTTCGATGCGGACAGCCCGTACATGACGGCGTATCAAGTGGTGCACGAGCCGCCGGAGTTGGCCGCCGTCCCCGGCGCCCTGCGTGCAGTGGTCGAGCCGTGTCTCGACAAGGAACCGGACGCGCGTCCGTCCGCGGACCAGCTGCTCGAGCGGCTGCGGGACCTGCCTGCCGAGCTGGGGCAAGCCGCGCCGGGGGCGGCGCTCGGCAGTCGTACTCGGGACACGGATACGCAGCATCATCGGGCCGCGGATGACGGGACCGGGAGTGGGGCGGGGAGTGGGGCCCCTGCGGATTCCGGTGGCGTTGACGGTGGAGTCCAGACGGCCGCCACGCCTGTCGGCACCCTCAACGGCGGTCGCCTGCGCCGCCGTTGGAGACCCGCACTCGCCGCCGCCGTCGCCGTGGCCGCGCTCGGGGGCGGGATCGCCGCGCTCCAGCTCGGCTCGTCCGGCAACTCTTCCAGAAGCGACAGCGGCAAGGACAGCACGGTCGCGGCGGCCGAGGCGCCGCCCCTGCCCGACGGTTTCAAGCCCTGGCGCACGACCGTGCCCAACGACCGGGGCATCCCGGACGAGGTGCGCTGCGTGCCGCGCGGGGACTCGGCGTACTGCGGGGGCGGAGGAGTCGTCGCGACCCGGCTGCGGATCTCCGACGGCAAGGAGATGTGGAAGGTCAAGAGCCCCGGCGTGCCCATCCAGGGCATGCACATCGTGGGCGCGACGAACGACACCGTCCTCGGCTACCGCGTCCCGGAGGGCGACGAATCGGGCCAGCAGCTGGTGGCGCTGGACGCCCGTACCAGCGAGGAGTTGTGGTCACGGCCGATCGGCGGCCAGTCGGCGGTCTACACCGGGCGGACGCAGGACGCCGTCCTGTCCGGCTCGACCGTCCTGAGCGTCGATCCGGGCCGTACGCGGGTCGAGGGAAGGGAAGCGCACAGCGGACGCCGGATCTGGTCGACGCCGTTCCCCGCGGGCTCCGAGTGCACGCCGGTCGCGGCGGGACAGCGCATGTACGCGATGTGCGGGCCGTCCGCCGAGGTCGCGAACGTCGATGTGCGTCACCCCGTCCTGCACACCGTGGACCTCAAGTCCGGGGCGCTCGGCAAGGGCATCCCCGTCCAAGGGCCCGTGCAGCCGATCGGTGCCGGCAAGGGCCGACTCGTGCTTCTGCACCAGCGGATGGAGGGCGCCCAGTCCGTCGGGTACGACAAGGTGCTGCGGGTCGATCCGGCGAGCGGTCAGGTCTCGTCCCGGCCGCTGAAGAAGACGTACGACGCGACGCCCGGCATGGCGGACGGCACCGTCTACTTCGCCGGCACGACCGGGCGGATCAGCTCGGTGGACCCGGTGACCGGTCGGGAGAAGTGGTCCCGGCAGACGAGTGTGGAGGGGGCCTCTGGTCCTGTGGCGGCCGCGGGAGCTGGTTCTCCTGGTTCCGGGTCTCTTTACTTCAGCTCGGCCAGTGGGCGGGTCGTGGCTCTCTCGGTGCGGGGCGGCAAGCCGCTGTGGACCACGAGTCCTCGGGCGGACGGGCTGACCGGTGAGGTTAACGCGAGTCCGCGGGTCGCCGTTTCGGGGCGCGTGGTGGTTGTGGCGGCGGCCAAGAACACCGTGTTCACCTTTGACGCGACGAAGCCGCCGAAGTCCGAGTGAGTTTCCCGGTGGACTTCGGCGGCCTCTGTACTGCTGGGGCCTGAGGGCTCAGCAGCGGGGTGCCACGTAGCCGCTGCTGCCTGTGCGGACGTATGTGTCCGAGACGTAGCGGCCGCTGCCGATGCGGTCCCAGAGTGTCGACGTGCCTCCCGGGCCCGTCACCTTCTCGCCCGGCTTCTGGCAGTGGATCGTTACTCGGCTGCCTGCCGCGAGGCGGCCTACCTTGCCGTAGGACGTGCCCGGGCCTGAGCGGACGTTGACCGCCGCGATGATCGGGTACGTCCTTGCCGCGGCGGATTCGATTTCCTCTGCGGGATCTGCGGGATCTGCGGCTTCTGCGGCTTCTGGCGTGATGACGTTCTCGCTCATGCTTCTCTCCCCCGTGAGCGGCGGCTCTCGGCCGCCCTTGGCATGTTCGTCACTTGGGGGACGCGTGAGCGAGGTGGGGTGGTTGCGGAGGCCGGGGTTCCTTTCCCCAACCCCGCCCCTACCCGAAAACTCGCTGGCACGAGGGCCTTGTACGTACCGTCATCACCGGCTCCGCCGAGTTCGTCCTCAAACTCCCCCAAGCTCTTAAAGAGCAGGGGGGACCCCCATGACGGGCTGAAATGCCCGCGACAAGCGGAAAGCGCTAGCCCAGCTTCGACACGTCCCGCACCGCGCCGCGGTCCGCGCTCGTGGCCATTGCCGCGTACGCGCGCAGGGCCGCCGAGACCTTGCGTTCGCGGTTCTTGGGGGCGTAGACGCCGCCGAGGGCCTCGCGGCGGCGGGTCAGTTCCGCGTCGTCGACGAGGAGTTCGATGCCGCGGTTGGGGATGTCGATGCGGATGCGGTCGCCGTCCTCGACCAGGGCGATCGTGCCGCCCGCCGCCGCCTCGGGGGACGCGTGGCCGATCGACAGGCCCGACGTACCGCCGGAGAAGCGGCCGTCCGTGACCAGGGCGCAGGCCTTGCCGAGGCCGCGGCCCTTCAGGAAGGACGTGGGGTAGAGCATCTCCTGCATGCCGGGGCCGCCCTTGGGGCCCTCGTAGCGGATGACGACCACGTCGCCTTCCTTGACCTGCTTCTTGAGGATCTTGTCGACCGCTTCTTCCTGCGACTCGCAGACCACCGCGGGACCCTCGAACGTCCAGATCGACTCGTCGACGCCCGCCGTCTTCACGACGCAGCCGTCCTCCGCGATGTTGCCCTTGAGGACCGCGAGGCCGCCGTCCTCCGAGTACGCGTGGGCCAGGTCCCGGATGCAGCCGCCGGCGGCGTCCGTGTCCAGGCTGTCCCAGCGCTTCGACTGGGAGAACGCGGTCGCCGAGCGCTCGCAGCCCGGGGCCGCGTGCCACAGCTCGACGGCCTCGGCGGAGGGCGAGCCGCCGCGCACGTCCCACGTGTCCAGCCAGTCCTTGATGGACTGGGAGTGGACCGTGTGCACGTCCTCGTTCAGGAGGCCGCCGCGGTACAGCTCGCCGAGGATCGCGGGGATGCCGCCGGCGCGGTGCACGTCCTCCATGTAGTACGTGCCGCCGGGCGCGACGTTCGGGGCGACCTTGGCCAGGCAGGGGACGCGGCGCGAGACCTCGTCCATGTCGGCCAGGGTGTAGTCGAGCTCGGCCTCCTGCGCCGCAGCGAGCAGGTGCAGGATCGTGTTCGTGGAGCCGCCCATGGAGATGTCGAGCGCCATGGCGTTGTCGAAGGCGGCGCGGGTGGCGATGTTGCGCGGCAGGACCGACTCGTCGTCGCCGTCGTAGTACCGCTTGGCGATCTCGACGACCGTCCGGCCCGCGTTCTCGTACAGCGCCTTGCGGGCGGTGTGCGTGGCCAGGACCGAGCCGTTGCCGGGCAGGGAGAGGCCGATGGCCTCGGTCAGGCAGTTCATGGAGTTGGCCGTGAACATGCCGGAGCAGCTGCCGCAGGTCGGACAGGCGTTCTCCTCGATGCGGAGGATGTCCTCGTCCGAGACGTTCTCGTCGACCGCGTCGCTGATCGCGTTGACCAGGTCGAGTTTTCGGACCGTGCCGTCCACCAGCGTGGCCTTGCCGGCCTCCATCGGGCCGCCGGAGACGAAGACCGTCGGGATGTTGAGGCGCAGGGCCGCGTTCAGCATGCCGGGGGTGATCTTGTCGCAGTTCGAGATGCAGATCAGGGCGTCGGCGCAGTGCGCCTCCACCATGTACTCCACCGAGTCCGCGATCAGGTCGCGGGAGGGCAGGGAGTACAGCATGCCGCCGTGGCCCATCGCGATGCCGTCGTCCACGGCGATCGTGTTGAACTCGCGCGGGATGGCGCCCGCCGCGACGATCGCCTCGGAGACGATCCGGCCGACCGGCTGGAGGTGGGTGTGGCCGGGCACGAACTCGGTGAAGGAGTTGGCGACGGCGATGATCGGCTTACGCCCGATGTCCGCGCCGGGTACACCGGAGGCACGCATAAGGGCGCGTGCGCCCGCCATGTTGCGGCCGTGGGTGACTGTGCGGGACCTGAGCTCGGGCATCGTCGCTCGCTCCTTCTGAGATCTCAGAGACATAGGAATCGACTGTTTTCGAGGGTACGCCGACCCTCCACGATCTGGACAGCCTGTCCGGATTGCGGGACAACTGTCTCGGTGAGCGGCTATGGAGTGCGGCTGTCCGCTCCCCGTCGCCGCCCCGTCAGGGGCCGGTCAGATGCCCCTGCACCACCGGCGCGATCCGCGCGATGATCGCCTCCGGGTCCGCGGAGGCCAGCGGCTCGACCTGGATCACGTACCGCAGCATCGCCGTGCCCACCAGCTGCGCGGCCGCCAGTTCCGCCCGCAGTTCCGCGTCCGGCTGATCGAGCCGGTTCGCCATCCTGCCGAGCAGCTGGGTGGCGATGAGGCGGCGGAAGACCGCGGCCGCCGTGTCGTTGTTCACCGCCGAGCGCACGATCGCGAGCAGCGGTACCCGGGTCGCGGGGTTCTCCCAGACGCCGAAGACAAAGCGTGTCAGGCGCTCGCCGACGCCGTCGAGCGGGCCCTCCTCGATCGCCGCCGGAGCGTCGAGCGAGGGTGCGAAGGCCACCTCGATCGACGCCTCGAAGACCTGCTCCTTCGTACCGAAGTAATGGTGCACGAGCGCCGAGTCCACCCCGGCCGCCTTGGCGATCCCGCGTACGGACGTCTTCTCGTACCCGCGCGCGGAGAACTCGGTGCGGGCCGCTTCCAGGATGCGGTCCCGCGTCGCAGGGCCCTCGGCGGACTGCGTACGGGACGGGCGTCCCCTGCGGCGGGGAGCCGCGTCGCCCGGTGAAGCCGAAGTCACGACCGGGGCACCTTCACCGCGGACGCCAGATGCAGCCGCGTATAGGCGAGTGCCTCGGCCAGGTCTGCCTCGCGCTCGGCGCTGGACATCGCGCGGCGCGTGTTGACCTCGATGACGACGTGCCCGTCGAAGCCGCTCGTCGCCAGGTGTTCCAGGAGCTCGGCGCACGGCTGTGTGCCGCGGCCCGGCACCAGGTGCTCGTCCTTGGCGGAGCCCTTGCCGTCGGCGAGGTGGACGTGCCCGAGGCGGTCGCCCATGCGGTCGATCATGTCCATCGCGTCCGTGCGGGCGGTCGCGGTGTGGCTGAGGTCGACCGTGAAGTGGCGGTAGTCGTCCTTGGTGACGTCCCAGTCGGGGGCGTACGCGAGCATCTCGCGGTCGCGGTAACGCCACGGGTACATGTTTTCGACAGCGAACCGGACGTCCGTCTCTTCGGCCATTTTCCAGATGCCGTCGACGAAGGCGTTCGCGTACCCCCGCTGCCAGCGGAAGGGCGGATGCACGACGACGGTCGACGCGCCCAGCTTCTCGGCGGCGGTCTGCGCGCGCTGGAGTTTCACCCAGGGGTCCGTGGACCACACGCGCTGCGTGATCAGGAGACACGGCGCGTGGATGGCCAGGATCGGGATCTGGTGGTAGTCGCTGAGTCTGCGCAGGGCCTCGATGTCCTGGCTCACGGGGTCGGTCCACACCATGACTTCGACACCGTCGTAGCCAAGGCGCGCGGCGATCTCGAAGGCCGTCGCCGTCGACTCCGGATAGACCGAGGCCGTCGACAGGGCGACCTTCGCATCCGGGATGCGCACCACTGGTTCTGCCACGAGGGACAGCGTACGGGCCATGCCCCGGCACCCGGGAGGTGGTCTCCCACACACCCGAGTCGTATGTGACGTACGTCTACTGGCGGGGGTACGCGCCCGGCTACGTCGGAAGATGGTCGAGCCTGCGCAGGATCACGCCCTCGCGCAGCGCCCACGGGCAGATCTCCAGGGTCTCGACGCCGAAGAGATCCATCGCACCCTCCGCCACGAGCGCCCCCGCCAGCAGCTGTCCGGCCCGCCCTTCGGAGACTCCGGGCAGTTCGGCGCGCTCCATGGCCGTCATCGCGGCCAGCTGCGGCACCCAGTCCTCCAGGGACTTCCGCTTCAGCTCACGCTGTACGTAGAGCCCCTCGGCGGAGCGCGCGGCGCCCGCGAGCCTGGCCAGCTGCTTGAACGTCTTCGACGTCGCCACGACGTGGTCCGGGGCGCCGAAGCGGCTGAACTCCCCCACCGTGCGGGCGATCTCGGCACGCGCGTGCCTGCGCAGTGCCTTCACGTCGGCGGGGTCCGGCGGGTCCTGGCTCAGCCAGGAAGACGTCAGACGACCCGCACCGAGCGGCAGGCTGACCGCCGCGTCCGGTTCCTCGTCGATGCCGTACGCGATTTCGAGCGAGCCGCCGCCGATGTCGATGACCAGGAGCTTTCCCGCCGACCAGCCGAACCAGCGGCGGGCCGCGAGGAAGGTGAGGCGGGCCTCCTCGGCGCCGGTGAGGACCTGGAGGTCGACGCCGGTCTCCTCCTTGACCCTGGCCAGGACCTGGTCGGCGTTGGTCGCCTCGCGCACCGCGGAGGTCGCGAACGGCAGCAGGTCCTCGACGCCCTTGTCCTCGGCGGCCTCCATCGCGTCACGGACGGTGCCGACCAGGAGGTCGACGCCCTCGGGGCCGATCGCCCCGGCGTCGTCGAGGAGTTGGGCGAGGCGCAGGTCCGCCTTGTGCGAGTACGCGGGCAGGGGGCGCGCGCCGGGGTGTGCGTCCACCACCAGCAGATGCACCGTGTTCGAACCTACGTCGAGGACACCGAGTCTCATATACGGAACGCTACTGCTCGTACGGCTGTCGCTGGTCCTCGGACCGGGTAGCGCGCGCATACCCTGGAGACGTGCCAAAGACGAAAAAGGCGAAGACCGACAAAACGAAGCCGAAGTCGAAGAATAAGCCGGGGAAGCCTGCGAAGGCGCAGCCGGACGAGAAGGGCCTCGACTTCGCCCGCGCCTGGGTGGAGTTCCCTGATCCGGCGGACGACGAGCAGGTCTTCCGCTGCGATCTGACATGGCTGACCTCTCGGTGGAGCTGCATCTTCGGCAGTGGCTGCCAGGGCATCGCGGCGGGCCGGGCGGACGACGGGTGCTGCACGCTGGGTGCCCACTTCTCCGACGAGGACGACGAGAAGCGGGTCGCCGAGTCCGTGGCGCGGCTCACGCCGGACATCTGGCAGCACCACGACATCGGCACGGAGACCGGCTGGGTCTCGACGGACGACGACGGCGAGCGCCAGACCCGCCCGTACAACGGCTCCTGCATCTTCCAGAACCGCCCCGGTTTCGCCGGGGGCGCGGGGTGCTCGCTGCACATCCTGGCGCTGAAGGAGGGGCGCGAGCCGCTGGAGACGAAGCCGGACGTCTGCTGGCAGTTGCCGGTCCGGCGGACCTACGAGTGGATCGACCGGCCCGACGACACCCGCATTCTCCAGGTGTCCATCGGGGAGTACGACCGGCGTGGCTGGGGTCCCGGTGGCCACGATCTGCACTGGTGGTGCACGTCTGCGACGTCGGCGCACGGTGCGGGTGATCCGGTGTACGTCTCCTACCGGCCCGAGCTGACGGAGCTGATGGGCAAGGAGGGGTACGACCGGCTCGCGGAGCTGTGCGAGGAGCGCCTCGCTTCTCAGCTTCCCTTGCTCGCTCCGCATCCGGCGGACCCCTCCCGCTGAGAACCGGCTAGCTGCCGCTCGGGCTCGGGTCGCCGCTGTCGCTCGGCGGGGGTGTCGAGTTGCCCGGGTCCGACGGGGTGGGAGTCGGGTCCGGGGTCGTCGGGGTCGGGTCCGGGGTCGTCGGCGTGGGGGTCGTCGGGTCCGGGGTCGTCGGTGTCGGCCGGGGCTTCGGTGGTGTCGTGGTCGGGCGGGGGCCGGGATGCGTCGGGCGCCCCGAACCGCTGCCGTACCCGCCGATCGAGATGATCGCTCCCGAGGGCGCGACGGAGACCCGGGCGCTCCAGTGCCCCGCGGGCTCCCGCGAGTGGTCGACGTACACCCTGATCGTGGACGTCTCCCCCGGTGCGAGCGTCCCGGACGACCGGCTCAGGTAGAGCCAGGGCGCCCCCGCGCTCGCCGACCAGTGGACCGGCTCGCCTCCCGACGCGGAGAGCGTGATCAGTGTCGTACCGCCGCTCGACTGCGCCGCGACCGTGAGGCGGCCGGCGCCGGTCCCCGAACGGGACGGCGGTGATCCGGAGCTGATGACCTCCACGGAGACGTCCGGCGAGCGGCTGCCCGCGGTGAAGCGGGGGTCGGGCGGGGTGTCGGCGTTGCCCGCGTTCTCGTAGTCCTCGGGCCTGCGGTCGCCGTTCGAACCGTCCGGCCCGGCGTCGCTCGCGCTGACCGAGCGGCCGTCCTGGCCCTCACCGGTCAGCGGCGCCCCGCGGTACGCCGCCCAGAGCGCGAGCACCGGCGCGGCCACCACGGTGGCGACGACCGTCGTCGTCACGACACGCGCGCGCATCCGGTCGCGGCGGGCGGCGTGGTCCTTGGGGTCCACCGGGAAGCCGCGCCGGTCGAAGCGCGGACCGCCGCCCCGCGCGCGCGGGACGTGCGCCATCGCCACGTGCACGGCGGCCCGCGGTGCCTCGATGACGGGCAGTGCGGCCGGGGAAGCGGCCGTGCCGGGCCAGGCGCCGGATCCGGCGCGCTCGGCGGTGCGGCGGCAGCGCGGGCAGTCGTCGACGTGCCGGACGAGCTCGCGGCGCAGGGCCGTGCCGAGGAGGAGTTGGTTGTCGCCGGTGAGGCGGGCGACGATCGGGCAGTTGCCGGTCTCCACGACGGCGAGCGCGGCCCGCGTGCGCTCCACCTCGCAGGCGGCGGACGCGAGCAGTTCGCGGGTCCTGCCGACGTCCATGCCGACGACCGCGGCGACCTCCTGCGGGGAGAGCTGGTGGCGCACGGCGAGCTCAAGGGCCTCGCGCTGCTCGGGCGTCGTGCCGGCGGCTTCCGGCCAGGCCAGCTGGGCGAGTTCGCGGCGGCGCCGCAGCTCCGTCTCGTCCGGCGGTGCCGGGGCCTCGGCGGACCCGGCGGACCCGGCGGACTGGGCGGACCCGGCGGGCTCGGACGCCTTCGGGACGCGGGATGCAGACCCGGAGGCGTGCGCGCCCTGCCGTTTGCGCTTCGCGTCGGCGAGTGCGCGCAGGCAGACCCAGCGGGCGAGTGCGTACAGCCAGGACTTCAGTTCGGCCTCGGTGGCCGGACCTCGTGAGCCGCGGCGCTCGGCGATGGCGAGCACGTCGCCCAGGGCGGCGGTCGCGGCTTCGTGATCGCAGAGCACGGACAGGCAGTACGTGAACAGGCCGTCCAGACAGGGCTCATAGCGTGCGGGCGGCGCCTGCGGCACCGAGCGGGGCACAACGCGCTGGCGCGCGTCACGATGCGCCCGGTGTGCGCCGGTTGCTTGCGTGGGGGTTTCCGGCCTGCTGCTCATCACCCGTGCGAAGTTAGGCGGATGATGCCGGGTCGTTCTTCCACCTTGAGCACATTTAATCCTTACGGGTGAACAGATCCCTCAAAAGGGGACAGGAACCCATGATTCCGGAACTGCTCCCGCCCTCGCGATCCGGCTCGCGTGCACCACTGTCAGTGCTGCCCGCTACGGTTCGGTTCATGGCTGCCCGTACTAAATCCGGCAAAGACCGGCCGTCCTACCGCTGCACCGAGTGCGGCTGGCAGACGGCCAAGTGGCTCGGCCGCTGCCCCGAATGCCAGGCCTGGGGCACGGTCGAGGAGTACGGGGCGCCCGCGGTCCGCACCACGGCCCCCGGCCGTGTCACCTCCTCCGCCCTGCCCATCGGCGAGGTCGACGGCCGCCAGGCCACCGCACGCACCACCGGAGTGCCCGAGTTCGACCGTGTCCTGGGCGGCGGCCTCGTCCCCGGCGCCGTGGTGCTCCTCGCGGGCGAGCCGGGCGTCGGCAAGTCCACGCTGCTCCTGGACGTCGCGGCGAAGTCGGCGAGCGACGAGCACCGCACGCTCTATGTGACCGGCGAGGAGTCGGCCAGCCAGGTCCGGCTGCGCGCCGACCGCATCAAGGCGATCGACGACCACCTCTATCTGGCGGCGGAGACCGATCTCGCTGCCGTCCTGGGTCACTTGGACGCGGTGAAGCCGTCCCTGCTGATCCTGGACTCGGTCCAGACGATCGCCTCTCCGGAGATCGACGGGGCGCCGGGCGGCATGGCCCAGGTCCGCGAGGTGGCGGGCGCCCTGATCCGCGCCTCCAAGGAGCGCGGCATGTCCACGCTCCTGGTCGGCCATGTCACCAAGGACGGGGCGATCGCGGGACCCCGCCTCCTGGAGCACCTGGTGGACGTCGTCCTGTCCTTCGAGGGCGACCGCCACGCGCGCCTGCGTCTCGTCCGGGGCGTCAAGAACCGTTACGGGACGACGGACGAAGTCGGCTGCTTCGAACTGCACGACGAGGGCATCACCGGCCTCGCCGACCCCAGCGGCCTCTTCCTCACCCGCCGCACGGAAGCCGTCCCCGGCACCTGTCTGACGGTCACGCTCGAAGGCCGCCGCCCCCTGGTCGCCGAGGTCCAGGCCCTCACCGTCGAGTCCCAGATCCCCTCCCCCCGGCGCACCACCTCCGGCCTGGAGACCTCACGCGTCTCGATGATGCTGGCCGTCCTGGAGCAGCGCGGCCGCATCACCGCACTCGGCAAGCGCGACATCTACAGCGCGACGGTCGGCGGCGTGAAGCTCACCGAGCCGGCCGCCGACCTCGCGGTCGCCCTCGCCCTGGCCAGCGCGGCGAGCGACACCCCGCTGCCGAAAAATCTCGTCGCGATCGGCGAAGTGGGCCTCGCGGGCGAGGTCAGACGCGTTACGGGAGTCCAGCGCAGGCTCGCGGAGGCACACCGCCTGGGCTTCACGCACGCCCTCGTACCGGCCGATCCGGGCAAGGTCCCGGCCGGTATGAAGGTCACCGAAGTCGCCGACATGGGGGACGCGCTGCGAGTCCTTCCGAGGTCGCGTCGCAGAGAGGCCCCACGGGAGAGCGAAGAGCGCCGGTAGACTTTGCCCTGGTCTCGTCCATCCGTACGAAGCAGTCGTGCGGACCGGGGCCGGGACAACCCGCGACCCGAGGAGTGCAGTGGCAGCCAACGACCGGGCGTCAGCTCCCGGCAAGTCCGGTGGAAGCTCCGGTGCGGACGGGCTGATGCGCGCCTCCCTGAGCGCGGTCGCTCCCGGCACGGGCCTGCGCGACGGACTCGAGCGCATCCTCCGCGGCAACACCGGAGGGCTCATCGTCCTCGGCTGGGACAAGACCGTCGAATCGATGTGTACGGGCGGCTTCATCCTGGACGTCGAGTTCACGGCGACGCGGCTGCGCGAGCTGTGCAAGCTCGACGGCGGCATCGTCGTCGACAAGGACATCACCAAGATCCTGCGGGCGGGCGTGCAGCTCGTCCCCGACCCGACGATCCCCACGGAGGAGACGGGCACCCGGCACCGCACCGCGGACCGCGTGTCCAAGCAGGTGGGCTTCCCCATCGTCTCCGTCTCCCAGTCCATGCGCCTCATCGCGCTCTACGTGGACGGGCAGCGCAAGGTCCTGGAGGACTCGGCGGCGATCCTGTCCCGCGCCAACCAGGCCCTCGCGACCCTGGAGCGCTACAAACTGCGCCTCGACGAGGTCGCGGGCACGCTCTCCGCCCTGGAGATCGAGGACCTGGTGACGGTCCGCGACGTCACCGCGGTCGCCCAGCGCCTGGAGATGGTGCGCCGCATCGCCACCGAGATCGCCGAGTACGTGGTGGAGCTGGGCACGGACGGCCGTCTTCTCGCCCTGCAGCTGGACGAGTTGATCGCGGGCGTCGAGCCCGAGCGCGAGCTGGTCGTCCGGGACTACGTGCCCGAGCCGACGGCGAAGCGTTCCCGCACGGTCGAGGAGGCGCTCTTCGAACTGGACGCGCTTTCGCACGCGGAGCTGCTCGAACTGCCCACCGTGGCCCGGGCCTTGGGCTACACCGGCTCTCCGGAGGCCCTGGACTCCGCGGTCTCCCCGCGGGGCTTCCGCCTCCTCGCCAAGGTGCCGCGCCTGCCCGGCGCGATCATCGACCGCCTGGTCGAGCACTTCGGGGGCCTGCAGAAGCTGCTCGCCGCGAGCGTCGACGACCTCCAGACCGTGGACGGCGTCGGTGAGGCGCGGGCCCGCAGCGTCCGGGAGGGGCTTTCGCGCCTTGCGGAGTCGTCGATCCTGGAGCGGTACGTCTAGAGCTGCGGTAATCGGGTGGGTGGGCGGGAGACCCCGCGCGGAGCGCGGAAAGACCACCCACCGAGCAGCAACCCGCAGATCAGCCCTCTTCAAGCACGAACGAGGCCTGCACCGACTTCAAGCCCGGGGACTTGGCCTCGACGAGGTAAGTCCCCGGCTTAGCGCTCCCCGCCGAAGGCGTTGCGCACTTCGGCTCGCTCCCGCGCCGGTCCCACTCCACGGTGTGCGTGACGCTCCCCTCGCCCGGCACGCGGAGCAGCAGGCTCCCGCCGCCTTCGGGGCAGTCCGCCGAGGACCAGATCTCCTTGTCGCTGTCGGCCTGCGTGATCGTGACGACCGTCTTCTTGCCGCCGAGATCCACCTTGCAGGCCTTGCCCGCGCTGTTGCTGGCGACGAGTTCGAACTTCGGCTTCTGACCGACCTCGTACCGGTTGTGAATGCTCCGCAGCTTCAACTTCACGTCGCCGCTGACACAGTTGGGGATGCTCGACCCCGCCGGAAGCTGTCCGCCCGCACCGCCGCCGCCCTTGGCGTCGTCGCCCGAGCCGCTGCCGTCGCCGTTGCCGCCGCCGGAATCACCCGAGCCGTCCGACCCCTCGGAGTCGCCGGAGCCGCCGCCCGAGTCACCGGAGCCGGAGCCGTCCCCGTCGCCCTCGTCGTCCGACTCGTCGCGTCCGCCGGGGTTTTGGCTGATGGCGGGCCCGGAACCGGAAGGTCCCGGAGTGATGGAGGTGGCCGGATCGGAGCCCGACGGACCGTCGGCGCCGTTCTTGCCGCCCCCGCCCCCCATGGTGAGTACCCACACGGCCAGCAGCGCCAGCAGCCCGATCAAGGACAGCAGAACGGCCCTCCGACGCCAGTAGATGGTGGAGGGAAGCGGCCCGACCGGATTGCGCAGTGATCCCACGGCCCAAACCTTACGAGAGATCTGCGACTTGTCCTGCCCCACCCGCCGCCCGGAGTCACAAAGTTTCACGATCATCATCTCGGAATGACCGACTCCGCTTTTCGACCCCTGTCTTTCGTCAGGGACTGTGACGGGTCGATCGCCGGATGTGACGATTCGGACCCACTACGTACCGTCCGTAATCATGGACACCATGACCGACGATCTCTATCGCGATGTCACCGACTTCGCCCACGACACCCCCACCTGGTTCCAGCACCTCGCCGAGGTGTGGACGGAGCTCGGCCTGCTGCTTTTCGGCGTGCTCTTCATCGTCGCCTGGTGGCGGGCGCGGCGCGGTGACCCGCGCGCCCTCGCGATAGCTGTTCTCGCGCCCCTCGTCACGGCGGTGGCGTACGTGTGCAGCGAGCTGCTCAAGTCCGCGATCACCGAGGAGCGCCCCTGCCGGGCTGTTTCCGGGGCGCTCAACTCGATCGTCGAGTGCCCGGCGTACGGCGACTGGTCCTTCCCCAGCAACCACTCGACGATCGCGGGCGCCGCTGCGGTCGGCCTCGCGCTCGCCTGGCCGCGGATCGCCGCGCTCACGCTGCCGATGGCCGTGCTCATGGCGTTCTCGCGGGTCTTCGTGGGCGTGCACTATCCGCATGACGTGGCCGTGGGCCTGCTGCTCGGAGCGGTGCTCGCCCTCATCCTCGTACGGGTGGCAACTCGCCCCGTGGCGCGGGTCGGCGAGGCGATGCGCGGGTCCTCGACGGGGGTCGTCAGGTGGTTCGCGGGGCCGGGGAGCCCCACGCGGCAGGCACCGACGTCGCACCGGCGGCCTGCGTCGCATCGCCGCTGAGGTGTCGCATCGCCGCTGAGGCGTTGCAACTCGCGTGGCGGGGGCGGGGCTTACCGGGGCTTCGTCAGTCGGGGCGGCTGGGGGTGAGGGCTTAAGGGGCGGCTTCAGAGTCGTACGAGGTCCGCCTCGTAGGCGACGATCGCCGCCTGTACGCGGTTCTTGACCCCGAGCCGGTCGAGTACCGCGCTCACGTACGCCTTGACCGTGCCTTCGACCAGATGCAGCCGGGCGGCGATCTCCGGGTTGGAGAGCCCCTCGCCGACGAGCCCGAGGACTTCGCGCTCGCGCGGGGTGAGGGCCGCGGTCCGGGCGCGGGCGTCGGCGCCCCGGACCGTGCGCCGGGCGCCGTATGCGTCGATGACGTGACGGGCCACTTTGGGCGAGAGGAACGCGGCGCCGCCGGCCACCGCGCGTACGCCCGCTATGAGTTCGTTCGGGTCGCCGGACTTCAGCAGGAATCCGGTGGCTCCGCCGCTCAGCGCACGCGCGACGTACGCGTCCTCGGAGAAGGTCGTCAGCATGGCGACCGCGGTGCCGGGCAGCGTCCGTACGATCTCCTCGCCCGCGGCCAGGCCGTCGAGGCCCGGCATGCGGATGTCGAGCAGCGCGACGTCCGGGCGGTGGGCCTGCGCGAGCGAGACGGCCTCGCGCCCGTCTCCGGCCTCCGCGACGACCTCGATGTCCTCGCCGGCGCCGAGGATCGCGCGGACGCCCGCGCGGATCATCGCCTCGTCGTCGGCCAGCAGTACGCGGATCACGGCACTCACTCTCTCTTCTGTTGCACTTCGCCGCCGACCCCGGCCTTGGGGATCACGCTCTTCTCCAGGATGACCCCGTCCTTGAAGCAGATCCGGAAGTGCTCGACGGTGACGAAGAGTTCACTGCTTGCTCGGTAGTAGCGGCAGTCCGCGCCGCCGGGGGGCGGGGTGGGGGCGCGCTCTTCGGGCGGATCGGTCGCGGTTCTGGCGGGCAGGAGCCGGCCGGCTTCGGTCTGTGTCTGGCCGACCTCGAGCCGGGCGTAGTCGGCGGGTTCGAGAACGGCCTGCGATCTGGAGTACGCGTACCAGGCGAAGGCGCCGCCCACGAGGAGTGCTCCGGTGGCCAGGGCGGCTCCGAAGGCCAGTACGGTCCGGCGTCTCGCGTACGCGGGGGCGGAGCCGGCACGGGCGAGCCTCACCGGGAGCGGTTCCCCGCCCTCGGTGGGGAACCGTGCGACGACGCGGAATCCGTCGTCGTGCGGCCCCGCGTCGAGGGTGCCGCCCAGATCTTCGACCCTGGCCCGCAGGCCTACGAGGCCGGAGCCGACGCCGGGGCCCGAACCCGGTTCCTTGGCGGGCCCGTTGGTGACGACGACGGCTGTCGCCCTCACCTCTACGGTGACGGAGGCGCCGGGGGCGTGCTTGGCTGCGTTGGTCAGGGCTTCCTGGACGATTCGGTGGACGGTTCGTTCGGTTTCTTCTGTGGCGGTCGAATCCGGGGTGGTCTCTTCCGTGGCGGTCGATCTCGGTCCGGGCGATTTCGTACGGTGATCCTTCGCGTCCCCCGCTATGTACCGGACCGGCAGTCCGGAGTCGGCGGCGCGCTCGACCAGGGCCCGCACGCTTTCGCCCGCCGGGGCGAGCGGGGCGACCTCGTCACCCTCTTCCCTCAGCAGCCCGATGATCTCGTGCAGCCGGTCCGTGGCGTCCGACGCGGCCACGCGCAGGTCGGCTGCGGCGCCTCGGTGCCGTTCCGGCAGATCGGCGGCCACCTGGAGTGCGCCTGCCCTTACCGCGATGAGGCTCAGTTCGTGTCCCAGGGAGTCGTGCATGTCCTGGGCGATCCTGGCCCGTTCGCGCAGGCGGGCCCGGTCGGCGACGATGCGCTGCTCGCGCTCAAGCTGGGCGGCGCGGGCCCATCCCGCGGCGGCGAGTTCGCGGCCCTGGCGGAGGTAGCGGCCCGCGAGCCACGGGAAGACCGCGCCGAAGAGCAGCGTCCCCATGAGGACGAGCCACTCCACGACGGGGTCGACGCCCCGTACGACGATCTTGGCCGTGCCCAGCAGGGCGATGGCCCCGAAGAGGAGCAGCGCGGGCCGGACGCGGGTGGCTTTGCGGCCCATGAGCAGGGCGAATACCGCGAGGGCGGTGCCGTACGAGAGCGTGAACAGGGAGGGCGCCGCCGCGAGCTCCAGGCCTGCGGCTGCCGCGAAGCCCACCTGGGGCCAGCGGCGCCAGACTGCTGCGGCGAGGCCCAGTACCGCGATTCCCGCCGCCTGCTGCCAGGCCGGGCGGGGCTCGTTCAGGCCCATCCGGTCCACTGTCAGCGCGGGCAGGGCCAGCGCTGCCCAGAGGAGGGCGTCCTGTCCTCGGCTGCTCTTCACTTCCGTGACGCTACTTGGCGCCCTGCGGCGGCCGCCCCTGCCGATCGTCAGGTCCTCGCCCTTGAGCGGCCAGTGCTCTCCCACCCACCCACCCGTTGCCCTGCGGGGTAACGGGTGGGTGGGCGGGAGACATCCGCCGCGAAGCGGCGGGCTTGTAGAGGGTGCGGCGAGGGCTGTGCCCGTGAGGTGGGCGGACTTGGAGCGTGGGGGGCGAACCCCACGGGACGCGGAGCGAGGCAGCCGCAGAGACGGGCGTGACCCCACAGGCCGGGAGTCGGCAGAGCCGCAGAGGCGGGCCAGTGCACCCCGCAAGCCACGGGCGGGGTATCCAATCGGCTCACCCCGGCAGAGCGAAACCCGCCCCGCCTGGCCCGCCCCCCGCCGCCCCCATGGCAGGATCGTCTTGCCATGACTGCGCCCACGAAGCCCATGCCGCAAATGCCGCCCACGCCAATGTCCGACAGCCACGAGCCCGCCCCTGAGCCCGCCGGCGAGGCCCTGCACGGTTCCGTCATCGCCTGGTTCGACGCGAACGCCCGCGATCTGCCGTGGCGTCGGGCCGACGCCGGGCCCTGGGGTGTGATGGTCAGTGAGTTCATGCTGCAGCAGACGCCCGTAAGCCGCGTCCTGCCCGTGTACGAGCAGTGGATCGCCCGCTGGCCCCGCCCCGCCGACCTCGCCAAGGAAGCCCCGGGCGAGGCCGTCCGCGCCTGGGGACGCCTCGGTTACCCCCGCCGCGCCCTGCGGCTGCACGGCGCCGCCGTCGCCATAACGGAACGGCACGGCGGCGACGTACCCGCCAAGCACGCGCAGCTGCTCGCGCTGCCCGGCATCGGCGAGTACACCGCCGCTGCCGTGGCGTCGTTCGCGTACGGGCAGCGGCACGCCGTCCTCGACACGAACGTGCGCCGCGTGTTCGCGCGCGCCGTCACCGGCGTCCAGTACCCCCCGAACGCCACCACCGCCGCCGAGCGCAAGCTCGCCCGCGCCCTGCTCCCCGACGACGAACGCACCGCGTCCCGCTGGGCCGCCGCGTCCATGGAGCTCGGCGCCCTCGTCTGCACCGCCAAGAACGAGAGCTGCAACCGGTGCCCCATCGCGCAGCAGTGTGCGTGGCAGGCCGCCGGCAAGCCGGCGCATCAGGGGCCCGCCCGCCGGGGGCAGACCTACGCGGGCACCGACCGCCAGGTCCGCGGCAAGCTGCTCGCGGTGCTCCGGGAGGCCGTGGCTCCCGTACCGCAGGCGGCCCTCGACCGGGTGTGGGACGAGCCGGTGCAGCGGGCCCGCGCGCTGGACGGGCTTGTCGCGGACGGTCTCGTGGAGCCGCTCGCGGAGGGGTTCTACCGCCTCCCCCTGACCTGAGAAGGGCCTGGGAAGGGGCTGGGAAGGGCCTCGGAAGGGCCTGGGGAGACCTGAACAAGGCCTGAGTCAGGCCTGAGAGAGGCCTGAGCGAGGCCTGAGAAGCCCCTCCTTTACGTTCCGCCTACTTCTGTTACACAACCGACGGAAGGCCGTGCGCCCTCCGCTGGCTGCTCCGCACAGCCTCGTGACAACGCCTCCGTAGCTTCATATCCGTACCGCACAAGCGGTGTCGGTGAACGGAGGCGGTTAGGTATGGCGCACGGTGAGGTGCTCGAGTTCGAAGAGTACGTCCGCACTCGGCAGGACGCCCTCCTGCGCAGTGCCCGGCGCCTGGTCCCCGACCCCGTCGACGCCCAGGACCTTCTGCAGACCGCTCTCGTGCGGACGTACGGCCGCTGGGACGGCATAGCCGACAAGCGGCTCGCGGACGCTTATCTGCGCCGCGTCATGATCAACACGCGTACGGAGTGGTGGCGGGCCCGCAAGCTCGAAGAGGTCCCCACCGAGCAGCTGCCCGACGCGTCCGTGGAAGACTCCACGGAACAGCATGCGGACCGCGCCCTCCTGATGGACATCATGAAGGTGCTCGCACCCAAGCAGCGCAGCGTCGTCGTGCTGCGACACTGGGAGCAGATGTCCACAGAGGAGACGGCCGCGGCACTCGGCATGTCCGCGGGAACGGTCAAGAGCACCCTGCACCGGGCGCTCGCCAGGCTCCGCCAGGAGCTGGAGAGCCGGGACCGCGAAGAGCCCGCCACCGGCGCGCTCGAACGTGAGGAGCGGGAGCGTTGCGCGGCCTAAGTACCCGGGCTTGCAGGACGACCGGCAGGACGTTGAAGGCGGGGAGCGCGGCAGGGATCGCGCTCGCCGCCATCGGCCTTTCGCTCACCGCCTGCTCGACCGGCGGCTCCGGCGCCAGGGACGAGGGCCCCGGCAACCGGGGCGAGACGGTGATGACCCCGTCGCCGTCCCCGACACCCTCCGAGGCGTCCGCGCCCTCGCCGCCCTCCACCCTCGAAGCGGTGAAGCTCGTCAAGGACGACCCGAAGGTGAGCCAGGCGGTCAAACGCGACCTGAAGCCCTGTGTCGCCGACGAGTATCCGGTCGACGTCTCGTACGGCAACCTGACCGGAGGATCCGCCTCCGACGTCGTCGTGAACATCATGACCTGCGGCGACGCGGTCGGTACCAGTACCTACGTGTATCGCACCGAGGGCAAGAAGTACGAGAATGTCTTCCAGGACGAGGAGCCACCCGTCTACGCGGAGATCGACCGGGGCGAGCTGGTGATCACCAAGCAGCTGTACGCGGAGGATGATCCGGTGTCGTATCCCTCGGGCGAGGTCGTCATCACGTACGAGTGGGCGGCGAACCACTTCCGGGAGACGGACCGCATCCGCAATCACTACAGCAGCGCGGCGGGCAGCGATGCTCCCGCTCCCACGGAGAACTGAGAGAACTGGAAGCCCCCGATGGCAGAGCACACCCATGTCCTGTTCGTCGAGGATGACGACGTCATCCGCGAGGCGACGCAGCTCGCGCTCGAACGGGACGGGTTCGTCGTCACCGCGATGCCCGACGGCCTGAAGGGCCTGGAGGCGTTCCGCGCCGACCGCCCGGACATCGCGCTGCTCGACGTGATGGTGCCGGGCCTGGACGGCGTCTCGCTGTGCCGCCGTATCCGCGACGAGTCCACGGTCCCGGTGATCATGCTCTCGGCGCGTGCCGACTCCATCGATGTCGTGCTCGGCCTTGAGGCGGGGGCCGACGACTACGTGACCAAGCCCTTCGACGGCGCCGTCCTGGTGGCCAGGATCCGCGCCGTGCTGCGCCGCTTCGGCCACGCGAGCGGCCCCGACTCGGGGGCGCCCGCCGCGGGTGAGGGCGGCTCGCCCGACGGCGGTGTGCTGCACTTCGGCGATCTGGAGATCGACACGGAGGGTATGGAGGTCCGCAAGGACGGCGCCACGGTGGCGCTGACACCGACCGAGATGCGTCTGCTGCTCGAATTCTCCTCCGCGCCCGGCACGGTCCTCTCCCGCGACAAGCTCCTGGAGCGCGTGTGGGACTACGGCTGGGGCGGTGACACCCGCGTCGTCGACGTCCATGTGCAGCGTCTTCGTACGAAGGTCGGCCAGGACCGCATCGAGACGGTCCGCGGCTTCGGCTACAAGCTCAAGGCGTGAACCGGCGGCATGGCTGAAGTGAACGGCGCGGCTGAGCTGCGTGGCTCGGCCGATCTGCAGGGCGCGGCCGATCTGCAGGGCGCGGCTGACTCGAACGGCGCATCCAGGGGGGCGTATATGAGCAGGTGGAAGGTGGCCGCGCTGCGCGCCCGCTTCCGCGCGGCGTTCGGCTCCCGCCTGCGCACCGGCGTGCGCTGGAAGATCAGCGCGGCGATCGCGCTCGTCGGGGCGCTCGTCGCGGTGGCGCTGAGCCTGGTCGTGCACAACGCGGCGCGCGTATCGATGCTCGACAACGCGCGCGACGTCCAGGACGAGCGGATCCTGTACGCCCAGCGGATCTACGAGACGTCCGGGCGCACGTCGCAATTCGGCATGAAGATCGACGACCCGACGATGCCCAAGGAGCTCCTGACGAAGGTGCTCGCCGGGCGCCGCGCGACATACGTGGAGGACCACTCGGGCGGTGTGCCGGACATCTGGGCGGCGGTGCCGCTGAGCGACGGCCACATCCTCTCGCTGCACACCCGCTTCACCGACCGCAGCACGACCGTCATGCGGGACCTCGACCAGGCCCTGGTCATAGGGTCCATCTCGGTGGTCTTCGGCGGCTGCGCGCTCGGCGTGCTCATCGGCGGCCAGCTCTCGCGGCGCCTGCGCAAGGCCGCGACGGCCGCGCAGGAGGTCGCCCGGGGGCAGACGGACGTCAGCGTACGAGATGCCATCGGCGGTGTCGTACGCGATGAGACCGACGATCTGGCGCGCTCGGTGGACGCGATGGCGGATGCGCTCAAGCAGCGTCTCGAAGCCGAGCGCCGGGTGACGGCCGACATCGCGCACGAGCTGCGTACGCCGGTGACCGGGCTGCTCACGGCGGCCGAGCTGCTTCCGCCGGGCCGTCCGACGGAGCTGGTCAGGGACCGGGCGCAGGCGATGCGCACGCTCGTCGAGGACGTACTGGAAGTGGCGCGCCTGGACAGCGCGGCCGAGCGTGCCGAGCTGCAGGACCTGATGCTCGGCGAGTTCGTGACGCGGCGGATCGCGGTGCTCAACTCGGACGTGAGCGTGACGGTGGTGCACGAGTCGGAGGTCACCACCGACCCGCGCCGCCTCGAACGCATCCTGGGCAACCTCCTCGCCAACGCGGCCAAGCACGGGAAGCCGCCGGTCGAGGTCAGCGTCGAGGGCCGCGTGGTACGGGTCCGCGACCACGGGCCCGGCTTCCCCGCGGGCCTCCTGGAGGAGGGCCCGAGCCGTTTCCGCACCGGCAGCACGGACCGGGCGGGCGTCGGCCACGGCCTGGGTCTGACGATCGCCGCGGGCCAGGCGCGGGTGCTCGGCGCGCGGCTCACGTTCCGCAATGTCACCCCGGCGGGCGCGGGCCCCGACGACCCGGCGGAGGGCGCGGTGGCAGTCCTCTGGCTCCCGGAACACGCCCCGACGAACACGGGCAGCTATCCGATGCTGCAGCTGCCGAAGAAGTACCAGTAGCCGCCGGGCAAGGCGGCAGCACGCAGCAACGGGCCCCCGGCACCAGAAGG
>NZ_JBSGSG010000112.1:0-27126 GCF_053606765.1 Streptomyces sp. NPDC055189 | reverse complement strand
CTTTTTGGAGCCGTGTGGTGGGCTGGGAGTTGTTTATATGAGACTGGGGGCCGCACTCTTTCGAGTGCGGCCCCTCTTTTGCTGCGGTCCTGACGGGATTTGAACCCGCGGCCTCCACCTTGACAGGGTGGCGAGCACTCCAAACTGCTCCACAGGACCTTGCTTTGCGGCGCTCCCGCGACGGAGTCGCATATTGACTCAGTGCTGCGTTGCGCTGCGAGACAGGACTCTACAGCAGCGCAGGCCCGGCGGTCGAACTCACCCAGGGTGCCGGGGTGATCACGGTGCGGCGGCGTCGATCGCCTTCACGATCCGCTTGTCCGAGACGGGGTACGCCGTGCCGAGCGCGTGCGCGAAATAGCTGACGCGGAGCTCCTCCAGCATCCAGCGGATGTCCAGGACCTCCCTGGGGACGGGGCGGCCCTGCGGGAGCTGCTCCAGGAGCCAGGCGTACTCGTCCTGCATCTCGTGGACCTTCTCCATGCGCGACGTGTCCCGCTGGACGTTGGTCGGCATCTGCTGGAGGCGCCGGTCCGCGGCCACCATGTAGCGCATCAGGTCCGCCAAGCGGCGGATCCCGGTGGCCGTGACGAAGCCGGGGCCGACGAGCGCGTCCAACTGTGCGCGGACATCCGTGAGGTTGGGCAGCAGCGTCGGGCTGTTCGTCGACTTCAGGCGGCGCTCGCAGGCCTGCCAGGCGGCGAGGACCTGCTGGACCTGGCTCACCGTACGGACCGTCGTGTCGACGATCTCCGCGCGGACCTTCTCGTACAGCTTGCGGTACGACTCCTCGTCCCACGCGGGCCCGCCGAAGTCGCCGATGAGCTTGTCCGCCGCCGCCATCGCACAGTCGGCGAAGAGCGCCTGGATGGAGCCGTGCGGGTTCGCGGACAGGGCGATCTTCTGGGCGTTGGTCAGCTTGTCCGAGGCGAACTTGGCCGGATTCACGGGGATGTTGCGCAGGATGAGGCGGCGCGTGCCCTTCCACATCGCCTGCTGCTGCTCGGCCTCGGTGTCGAAGAGGCGTACGGAGACGGTGTCGCCGTCGTCCACCAGCGCCGGGAACGCCTTCACCGGCTGGCCTGCGCGACGCGTCTCGAAGACGCGGCTGAGGGAGCCGATGGACCAGTCCGTGAGCCCGGATCGCTCGACGGCCGCGCCGCCCGTCTTCTCCGCCGTCGCCGCAGCCGCCTGGGAGAGCGCCTTGCGGGCCTTCGGCCGGAGCTGGAGTTTGAGCGCCTCCAGGTCCTTGTCCTCGGAGAGCTTCTTGCGCCGCTCGTCGGTGATCCGGAAGGTGATCTTCAGGTGGTCCGGTACGCGCGAGAGATCGAAGTCGTCCGGAGACACCGGCACTCCGACCATCCGCTGCAGCTCCCGCGCCAGCGTGACGTGCAGCGGCTCCTGGAGCGGAACCGCCCGCTCCAGGAACGCCTTCGCGTAATTCGGCGCGGGGACGTAATGCCGGCGGATCGGCTTGGGCAGGGAGCGGATCAGCTCGATCACGACCTCCTCGCGCAGGCCCGGGATCTGCCAGTCGAAGCCGTCAGCCGTGACCTGGTTCAGGACCTGCAGCGGCACGTGGACGGTGACGCCGTCCGCGTCCGCGCCCGGCTCGAACTGGTACGTCACCTTGAACTTGAGCGGCCCCTGGCGCCACGTATCGGGATAGTCGTCCTTCGAGACGTCGCCCGCGCGCTCATTGATCAGCATCGAGCGCTCGAAGTCGAGCAGCTCGGGCTCCTCGCGCTGCTTCTTCTTCCACCAGGAGTCGAAGTGCGCGCCGGAGACGACGTCCTCGGGCACCCGCTGGTCGTAGAAGTCGAAGAGCGTCTCGTCGTCGACGAGGATGTCGCGGCGCCGCGCGCGGTGCTCCAGCTCCTCCACCTCGGTCAGGAGGCGGCGGTTGGCGGCGAAGAACTTGTGGTGCGTGCGCCAGTCGCCCTCGACGAGCGCGTTGCGGATGAACAGGTCGCGGGAGACCTCGGGGTCGATGCGGCCGTAGTTCACCTTGCGGTCGGTGACGAGCGGGACGCCGTACAGCGTCACCTTCTCGATCGCCATCACCGCGGCCTGGTCCTTCTCCCAGTGCGGCTCGCTGTACGTGCGCTTCAGGAGGTGCTGGGCGAGCGGTTCGACCCACTCGGGCTCGATCCGCGCGTTGACGCGGGCCCAGAGGCGCGAGGTCTCGACGAGCTCGGCCGACATGATGAAGCGCGGGGGCTTCTTGAAGAGGGCCGAGCCGGGGAAGACCGCGAACTTGGCGTTACGGGCGCCCAGATACTCGCCCCGGCCGCCGCGCTGCTTGGGATCGCTGTCCTTCGACTCCTTCACGTCCTTCATCCCGATGTGGGAGAGCAGGCCGGACAGGAGCGAGATGTGGACGTGCTGCTCGGGGGCGTCGTCCTCGTTGAGGTTGATGCCCATCTGCTTGGCGACCGTACGCAGCTGCGTATAGATGTCCTGCCACTCGCGGATGCGCAGGAAGTTGAGGTACTCCGACTTGCACATCCGGCGGAACGAGGACGAGCCGCGCTCCTTCTGCTGCTCGCGGATGTACCGCCACATGTTGAGGAAGGCCAGGAAGTCGGACGTCTCGTCCTTGAAGCGTGCGTGCTGCTGGTCGGCCTGCGTCTGCTTCTCGGCGGGGCGCTCGCGCGGGTCCTGGATGGAGAGCGCGGCGGCGATCACCATGACCTCGCGCACGCAGCCGTTCTTGTCGGCCTCCAGGACCATGCGGGCAAGACGCGGGTCCACCGGCAGCTGGGCCAGCTTGCGGCCCTGCTGGGTGAGGCGTTTCTTCGGGTCCTTCTGCGTGGGGTCCAGCGCGCCCAGTTCCTGGAGGAGTTGGACGCCGTCGCGGATGTTGCGGTGGTCCGGCGGGTCGATGAAGGGGAACTTCTCGATGTCGCCGAGACCGGCCGCCGTCATCTGGAGGATGACCGACGCGAGGTTGGTGCGCAGGATCTCCGCGTCGGTGAACTCGGCGCGGCTGACGAAGTCGTCCTCCGAGTAGAGGCGGATGCAGATGCCGTCCGACGTACGGCCGCAGCGGCCCTTGCGCTGGTTCGCGCTCGCCTGGCTGATCGCCTCGATGGGCAGCCGCTGCACCTTCGTACGGTGGCTGTAGCGGGAGATGCGGGCGGTGCCCGGGTCGATGACGTACTTGATGCCCGGCACGGTCAGGGAGGTCTCGGCGACGTTCGTCGCGAGGACGATCCGCCGACCCGTGTGCTGCTGGAAGACGCGGTGCTGCTCGGCGTGCGAGAGGCGGGCGTAGAGGGGGAGGACTTCCGTGAACCGGTAGTTCTTCTTGTTCAGCGCGTCCGCCGTGTCCCGGATCTCGCGCTCTCCGGAGAGGAAGACGAGGATGTCGCCCTTGCCCTCGCCCTGGAGCTCCTCGACGGCGTCCGTGATCGCGGTGATCTGGTCGCGGTCGGAGTCCTCGGAGTCCTCCTCGAGGAGGGGGCGATAGCGCACCTCCACCGGATACGTACGGCCGCTGACCTCGACGATCGGGGCGTCCCCGAAGTGTCTGGAGAAACGCTCCGGATCGATGGTCGCCGAAGTGATGACGACCTTCAGGTCCGGGCGCTTGGGCAGCAGTTGGGCCAGATACCCGAGCAGGAAGTCGATGTTCAGCGACCGCTCGTGGGCCTCGTCGATGATGATCGTGTCGTACGCGCGCAGCTCGCGGTCCGTCTGGATCTCGGCCAGCAGGATGCCGTCCGTCATCAGCTTCACGTACGTGTCGCCGCCCACCTGGTCGGTGAAGCGGACCTTCCAGCCGACGGCCTCGCCGAGCGGGGTGCTCAGCTCGTCGGCCACACGCTCGGCGACCGTACGGGCCGCGATACGGCGGGGCTGCGTATGGCCGATCATGCCCCGCAGGCCACGGCCGAGCTCCATGCAGATCTTGGGGATCTGCGTCGTCTTGCCGGAGCCCGTCTCGCCCGCGACGATCACGACCTGGTGGTCGCGGATCGCCGCGGCGATGTCGTCCTTCTTCTGGCTGACCGGCAGCTCTTCGGGATACGTGATCTTGGGCAGCCGACTGCCCCGCTCGGCCATCCGCGCCGCGGCCTTGTCGACGTCCGTCGCGATCTCGGCGAGGACGGCGGCACGGGCCTCGGGCTTGCGGATCCGGCGCGCACCCTCGAGCCGGCGGCCGATCCGGTGCTCGTCGCGCAGCGACAGCTCGGAGAGGCGGGGGGCGAGGGCGTCGAGGGTGAGGGCAGGCTGCGTAGACATAACGGCGTCCAGGATCTCACCCGCCGCTCGGAGGTGGCGAACCGATTTATCTGGCGGGGCGCCCGGGGACGTACGATTCCGGGCATGTCGTCCCGTGCGCGTCTGTCGTGGTGCCCCCTTCTCGGGGTGCTGCTCGTCGTGCTCGGGGCGTTCTGCGGGCCCGCGGTGGCAGCGGAGCCCCCGGCCGCGAAGCCGAAGTTGTCGGTGCAGACCGAGGTGTCCGCCGGTGTGCCCGGCTGCGGCAAGGGCGGTCAGCAGGACGCCGGACAGGCTCCTGCCGCCCCGCCGCGCTCCAGTTCCGCGTACGAGCTGCTGCCCGCGCTGCATCAGGCCCATGCCGCGTCCGGTGCCTGGGGCATCGGCCAGACGGTGCCTGTCCTGACGCCGGAGCGCGGGCCGCCGCCGGTCACACCGCCCTCTCCGGTAGATCTCTCGATCCTGCGCGTGTAGAGGCCCCCGCCCGGGGCCCCTTCAACCACGTACAGGAACAGAGAGAACTCCCTGATGCCCAAGAGCGACAACAGCAAAAAGAAGAACATCGCCATCGGAGCGGGCGTGGCCCTCGCCGCCCTGCTGCTCGGCGCCGCTTCCTACAGCGCCACCAAGCCCGACGAGCCCTCCTCGGTCACCGCGAAGGAGGAGTCCCCCGATTCCCCCGCCGACGTCTCCGCCGACCCGCAGGCCGGCGTCTACCCGGAGCTGGCCAAGCTCGCCCGGCGCGACGCCAAGGACCCGCTCGCGCAGGGCCGCAAGGACGCCCCGGTCGTGCTCATCGAGTACGCCGACTTCAAGTGCGGCTACTGCGGCAAGTTCGCCCGCGACACCGAGCCGGACCTGGTGAAGAAGTACGTCGACGAGGGCACCCTGCGCATCGAGTGGCGCAACTTCCCGATCTTCGGCGCGGACTCCGAGTCCGCCGCGCGCGGTGCGTGGGCCGCCGGGCAGCAGGGCCGCTTCTGGCAGTTCCACGAGGCCGCGTACGCCGACGGTTCCAAGGAGAAGGGCTTCGGGGGCGACCGCCTGAAGGAGCTCGCGAAGGAGGCCGGGGTCAAGGACATCGGCCGCTTCTCGGACGACGCGGGCAGCGCCGGGGCCAAGGCGGCCGTGAAGAAGGACCAGGAGGAGGCGTACGGCCTGGGGGCCACGTCGACCCCGTCCTTCCTGGTCAACGGGCGGCCCATCTCCGGGGCGCAGCCGGACGAGGTCTTCGACCAGGCGATCGAGCAGGCGGCGTCCGCTTCCGCGGAGGGCAAGGGCGGGAAGAAGTGACCGCCGACGTCGGGTACTTCGCGGCGTTCCTCGGCGGTCTCCTCGCTCTGGTGAGCCCGTGCAGCGCACTGCTGCTTCCCGCATTCTTCGCGTACTCGATCGACTCGACCTCACGGCTGCTCGCGCGCACCGGCATCTTCTACGCCGGTCTCGCCACGACCCTCGTGCCGCTCGGCGCGGCGGGATCGGTCGCAGGGCGGTTCTTCTTCGGGCACCGGGACCAGCTGGTGCTCGTCGCCGGCTGGCTGATCATCGCGCTCGGCGTGCTGCAGGTCGTGGGCATGGGGTTCGCCTCACGGAAGATGGCCGAGCTCTCGGGCCGCATCCGGCCGACGACGGCGGTGTCCGTGTATGCGCTGGGCGCGGTGTACGGACTCGCCGGGTTCTGCGCGGGGCCGATCCTCGGCAGTGTCCTCACCGTGGCGGCGGTGAGCGGCAGCCCCGTCTACGGAGGGCTGCTGCTGGCCGTCTACGCGCTCGGGATGGCGGTGCCGCTGTTCGTGCTCGCGCTGCTCTGGGAACGCTTCGACCTCGGCCGGCGGCGCTGGCTGCGTGGGCGCGCCTTCCGGGTCGGCCGCTTCGAGCTGCACACGACCTCGCTCCTGTCGGGCCTCTTCTTCGTGGCCCTGGGCGCGCTCTTCCTCGCGTACGACGGGACCACCGCGCTGCCGGGTCTGCTCGACGTGGACGACTCGTTCGCCGTGGAGCGGTGGGCCGGGAACGTGGGCCGGGCGGTGCCGGACTCGGTGCTCCTGGTCGCCGTGGTGGCGCTGGTGGGCGTGGGGTTCGGGGTGCGGGGGTGGCGTCGGCGGGGGCGTGGCTCCGTGGAGGCCGAGCGGGGGTGAGGGAGGCCGAGCGGGGGTGAGCATGGGTGAGTCCGCTTTAGGTGGTTTAGCGTACTTATATGTCTCACCCTGAGCAGGAGCCCGAGCGGGCTGTCCGGCCCGAGCGCGAAGAGCACCAGCACGGCGCCCACGGCAGGCCCCCCACGCGGGGCGAGCGGTGGGAGGCGTTCAAGCAGTCGCCGTTCCTGCCGGCGATCGTGCTGGTGTTCATCCTGGCCGCGGCGGCGGGGCTCTTCGCCGGCTCGTACACGTACTCCATGGCGAATCCGACCCCGCACCGCATCCCCACGGCGGTGGTGGGAGCGCAGGACGCCACGCGGGGCAAGGCGTTCCTCGACGGCATGGAGAAGGCGCTGAACGCGTCGCTCGAAGTCCACGAGTACGACAGCCTCGCCGCGGCGCGCGACGCGGTGGAGGAGCAGAAGGTGTTCGCGATCCTCGCGGTGTCCCCGGACGGCGGGGAGTCCGGCAGCAAGGTGACCTTCGACGTCTCGGGGGCCTCCGGATCGTCCGTCGCCCAGGTCCTGGAGGAGACCGCGCCCAAGGTCGGGGAGAAGGTGGGGGTGCCGGTGACGGTGAAGGACATCAAGCCCCTCCAGGAGGGCGACCCGCGAGGGCTCGCGATCTTCTACATCTCGCTGGCCGCGGTGATCATCGGCTTCGTCGGCGCGATCCAGCTGAGCGTCCACGCGCGGGGCCTCAACCCGGCGGAGCGGATCGGCTTCACGGTGCTCTACGCGCTGCTCGGCGGGTTCGTGATCGCGGCGGTGGTGGACTGGTGGCTGGGGGCGGTGGACCTGCCGTTCGTGGAGTCGTGGCTGATCCTGGCGCTGACGATGTTCACGTCGGGGATGGTCTTCACGATGTTCAACACGCTGTTCGGGCGCTGGGCGATGATCCCGACGTGGGGCCTGATGGTGCTCCTGGGCAACCCGTCGTCGGGCGGCGCGGTTTCGTGGCCGCTGCTTCCGTCGGTGCTCGGCCACATCGGGCAGTGGCTGCCGCCGGGCGCTTCGGTGAACGCGCAGCACACGGCGGTGTACTTCGGCGGCAACCAGCACGCGTTCCCGTTCCTGGTGCTCGCGGCGTGGGCGGTCCTTGCGAGTGCGGTGTTCTGGGTGTGGCGGCACCGGCATCCGGGCGGCCGCGAGAAGCCCGCGGCGCATGCGGCCGCGCCGGCGGCATAGCGGGTGGCCCACCAGGAACGGCGAAGGCCCCGTCCGGGGGACGGGGCCTTCGAAGTGGTGGCTGGGGCCGGGATCGAACCGGCGACCTATCGCTTTTCAGGCGATCGCTCGTACCAACTGAGCTACCCAGCCACGCGATCCGCGTGGAATCGCAAGCGGTCCTGACGGGATTTGAACCCGCGGCCTCCACCTTGACAGGGTGGCGAGCACTCCAAACTGCTCCACAGGACCATGCTTTGTGCGAGCACTAGTCTCGCACAAGGTGTTGCGTGCCCCCAACGGGATTCGAACCCGTGCTACCGCCTTGAAAGGGCGGCGTCCTGGGCCACTAGACGATGAGGGCTAAGGGCCCACCTGGGCGCTTTGCAGCGCGTCGGGGACGTGAGAAGCATATGGGATGCGGGGAGGTATCGCCAAAACGGTTATCGGGGGGCCGGGGAACCGCTCCCCGGCGACCGGCCACCAGGGGGTGGCGAAGGCGTCGCGCCGGGCTGGTTCTCCTTCGGCAGATGGCGGCTGACCTCCGCCTTCGTCAGGCCGAGCCCGCCCAGTTTGATCTCGTCCCACGCCTGGAGGCGCCGGGTGTCCCGGTCCAGGTAGAGGACCGAGGCCTCGACCGGATCGGGGTACTTGCCCTCGACCGCCCGCAGCCCGCTCCCGCCCGTGGACCCCTCGATGCGTAGCCGCGTCCCGCCGTCCATGACCTCCATCTCCTGGTGGTGCACGTGCCCCGCGAGGGCGAGCGGCACCTCGCCGTCCGTCTTCCGCGCGGCATCGGGGTTGTGCGCCACGGCGATGTCGACGGGAGTGCCGGCCGCCCGCTGGTCCCGCAGCGAGGAGGCGAGGCGGATGCCCGCCGTCTCCTCGAAGAGCTTGCCCTGCGCCTGCGCCTCGGAGCGGTCCGGGGTGTACTGCGGATCGCCCGTCCCGGCGAACCGCAGCCCCGCCACCGACACGGCCGCGCCGTCGTCCAGGACGTGCACGTTCTTCATGCGCCGCAGGTAGCTCTGGGTCGTACGGGAGTCGTGGTTGCCCCTGACCCACACGTACGGAGCCCCCAGGTCCTCTATGGGGTCGAGGAACGCGTTCTCCGCCGCGCTGCCGTGGTCCATCGTGTCGCCCGAATCGACGATGACGTTGATGTCGTACTGCTCGACGAGCGAAGCGATGATCTTCCAGCTCGCCGGGTTGAGGTGGATGTCCGAGACGTGCAGGACGCGGATCGTGGACGGGTCGGGCTGGTACGCGGGGAGCGTCGACGTCGCGTCGTACAGCTTCGTCACGTTGGTGACGAGACGCGCCAATTCCTGCTGGTATACGTCGAATTCGCTCACGATGCTGCGTGCGTTGCCGACCACCGACGGGGCGCTGCTGAGGAGGCCCGAGAACTTCGGTTCGAGGACGGACTTCGGGTTCCACGTGGCGTACGCCGCGGCGCCCGATGCCGCGAGGAGCGCGAGGGCGAGGCCGCCCGCCGCCAGGGCCCGGCGCGGACGCCGGTAGACCGCGAGGCCCAGGGCGGTGGCGCCCGCGACGACGGCGGCGCAGGAGCGTGCGGCCAGGTCGAGCGTGCCGTGCCCGACGTCCTGCGTCACCTCGTCCTGGAGGCCCGAGAGCCGCTCGGGGTGGTCGACAAGGGCCTGGGAGCGGACCGGGTCCAGGCGGTCCACGTCCACGTCCAGGCGGATGGGGGCGACGTGCGAGCGCAGCTCAAGGGCGCCGAGCGGAGAGACGTTGATCTTCGTGCCGCCGGTGAGCGAGGGGCGCAGCGTCATCCGGGTGTCCATCGGACCGACCGGCGCGTGCACGCTGCCGACGATGAGCAGGCCGAGCCACGCGCCGAGCAGGACGACCGCGACCAGGCCCGCCGCGCGGCCGTACGGGTGGGGAGGGCTGATGAGCTCGCTCACCGGGTGCGGGTGGCGGGAGCGGTAGTGGCGAACGAGGGCGGCGGGCGCACGGAAGTCGCGGGCCATTGGTCCGGTATGCCCGGGGGAAGAGGCGGCTATGCGGGGCGGTGGCCGACAATGGGGGTGTGCTGGAGATGACGCGGGAAGAGTTCGAGGAACTGGTCGCCGAGGCGCTTGACCGGATTCCTCCCGAGTTGACGCGGTTGATGGACAACGTGGCGGTGTTCGTGGAGGACGAACCACCCGCCGAGGATCCCGAGCTCCTCGGGCTCTACGAAGGGACTCCGCTGACGGACCGGGGCGAGTGGTACGCGGGAGTGCTGCCCGACCGGATCACGATCTACCGGGGGCCGACGCTGCGCATGTGCGAGTCGCGCGAGGACGTCGTCGCGGAGACCGAGATCACCGTGGTCCACGAAGTCGCACATCACTTCGGGATCGACGACGAGCGCCTGCACGCCCTGGGATACGGCTGACGGGTGCCTGCACGCCCCGGGATACGGCTGACGGCCGACGGCGCTCGGTGGCGCCGGACGGCGGCCGGTGTCATCGTCCGTGTCCTCTTGCGGGGCAAGGGAGTTGGGTAGGGCGTCCCCGCTTCTCAGCGCCTCGGAGGTGCTCGGCCGTGCGCCAGTTGTACGTTCCTGTCCGGTGGACCGCAGCGGCCGTGGCGGTCATGGCGACCGCCGGCTGCATGAGCATCGGTGACGACGGGGGCGGCGGCCCCGGCCCCGCGCGGTCCGCCGGCGGGCGCAGCGCGGCGGCCGCCCCGGACGGCGGCAGCGTCCCGCCGGGCGGCGGGTCGGCCGAGGGCCCTGAAGGCGGCCGCGCCGACGCGAAGGGCGGCAAGCACGGCAAGCAGGGCAAGGGCAGAGGCAAGGGCAAGGCGGGCTCGGACGAGTCCGGCGGGTCCGGTTCCGATGCCGCAAGGGCCTCCGCCTCCGCCTCGCGGGGCGGCGACGATCCCGCCCCGCCCACGCAGGGCGGCGGGGGGCCCACGCCTACGCGGGACAAGCCCGATCCCCCGAAGCCGACCCCGACCCCCGATCCCCCGAAGCCGACACCGACGCCGACTCCCGAGCCCACCCCGGAGCCCTCGTCGTCGGCGCACGAGCCGGGGCAGAATCCGCAGCTGGGGGAGCGGTCGGCGGGGCTCAGGTCGCGGGAGCCTTCACCGGAGGCCGGGCCCGCTTAGGTCCCGCGGGCCCCGGAGGGCTGGGGTTCGGCCTCTGTCCGAAACGGTTGCACCCCTGTCCGAAACCCGATTTGTCGCAGGTGAGACGGGCTGCGGGGGGTGGATTCCAAGGCACCCCGGAGGGTGCGGTTTGCCTTCTGGGGGGGTGGGTGCGTATGGTGGTAGATCGTTTGATCCCATTTGCCCGGCGCCGAAAAAGAAGAGCGCCGCGTGGCGCGTACTCTCCCTTGCCGTGGCTGACCGCATAGAGGCGGTCCATTGCGAAATCACGGAGTTGACGGGCGCGTGCCGAGACTCCGGAAGGTTTCGCATTTCGCATGTCCATTTCTCATTCTGACCACGCCGTCCTGCCCGAGAACGAGACGACCGGCACCGACGAGCTGACGGCCGAGGCCGTCGCCGAGGTAGTCGAGACCGTCCAGGCCGCGGACGTCGTGGAAGCCGCCGAGCAGGTCGTCGTCGAGACCGAGGCTGCCGCCGAGGCCGCCGAGTCCGAGTCCGACGACACCGCCGAGACCGGCCCCACCTTCGGAGACCTCGGTCTGCCGGAGGGCATCGTCCGCAAGCTCGCCCAGAACGGCGTGACCGCCCCCTTCCCGATCCAGGCCGCGACCATCCCGGACGCCCTGGCCGGCAAGGACATCCTCGGCCGTGGCCGCACCGGCTCCGGCAAGACCCTCTCCTTCGGTCTTCCCCTCCTCGCGACGCTGGCCGGCGGCCGCACCGAGAAGAAGAAGCCCCGCGGCGTCATCCTCACGCCGACGCGTGAGCTCGCGATGCAGGTCGCGGATGCGCTCCAGCCGTACGGCGACGTGCTCGGCCTGAAGATGAAGGTCGTCTGCGGCGGTACGTCCATGGGCAACCAGATCTACGCCCTCGAGCGCGGCGTCGACATCCTCGTCGCCACGCCGGGCCGTCTGCGCGACATCATCAGCCGCGGCGCCTGCTCGCTCGAGGACACCCAGATCGCGGTGCTCGACGAGGCCGACCAGATGTCCGACCTGGGCTTCCTGCCCGAGGTCACCGAGCTGCTCGACCAGGTTCCGTCCGGCGGCCAGCGCATGCTGTTCTCGGCCACGATGGAGAACGAGATCTCCACGCTGGTCAAGCGCTACCTGACCAACCCGGTCACGCACGAGGTCGACGCCGCCCAGGGCGCCGTTACGACCATGACCCACCACATCCTCATCGTGAAGCCCCGCGACAAGGCGCCCGTCACGGCCGCCATCGCCGCGCGCAAGGGCCGCACGATCATCTTCGTCCGCACCCAGCTGGGCGCCGACCGTATCGCCGAGCAGCTCTGCGAGTCCGGCGTGAAGGCCGACGCGCTGCACGGCGGCATGACGCAGGGTGCCCGCACCCGCGTCCTTGAGGACTTCAAGAAGGGCTACGTCAACGCCCTCGTCGCCACGGACGTCGCCGCGCGCGGCATCCACGTCGACGGCATCGACCTGGTCCTGAACGTGGACCCGGCCGGCGACCACAAGGACTACCTGCACCGTTCGGGCCGTACGGCCCGCGCGGGCCGCTCCGGCACGGTCGTGTCCCTCTCCCTGCCGCACCAGCGCCGCCAGATCTTCCGCCTGATGGAGGACGCGGGCGTCGACGCCACGCGCCACATCATCAACGGCGGCGGCACCTTCGACCCGGAGGTCGCCGAGATCACCGGCGCCCGTTCGATGACCGAGGTGCAGGCCGACTCCGCGGGCAACGCCGCGACCCAGGCCGAGCGTGAGGTCAAGGACCTCACCAAGGAGCTGGAGCGCGCCACCCGCCGCGCGACGGAGCTGCGCGAGGAGGCCTCGCGCCTGACCGCGCGTGCCGCCCGCGAGCGCGGCGACGACCCGGAGACCGCGGTCGCCGAGGCCACCGCCGCCGCCGAGGCCGTCGTCGAGGCCGCTGTCTCCGTCCCGGAGCAGCCCGTCGCCGCCCGCGAGGAGCGTTCCTCGTACAGCCGTCCGCAGCGCGACGAGCGCGGCAACTACGAGCGTGAGCGCCGTGACGACCGTGGTGGCCGTTCCTTCGAGCGCCGTGACGACCGTTCCTCGGGCGGCTTCCGTGGCGGCGACCGTCGCGAGGGTGGCGGCTTCAACCGCGACCGCGGCAACGACAGCCGTGGTGGTGGCCGTTCCTTCGAGCGTCGTGACGACAACCGTGGCGGTGGCTCCGGCTTCCGCGGCGGCGACCGTCGCGAGGGTGGCGGTGGCTTCAACCGCGACCGCGGCAACGACAACCGTGGTGGCGGCTCCGGCTTCCGCCGTGACGACCGTCCGTCGGGCGACCGTGGCGGCTTCCGCCGCGACGACAACCGCGGTGGCTCGGGCTTCCGTCGTGACGACCGTCCCTCGGGCGGCGACCGCGGTGGCTTCCGCCGTGACGACAACCGTGGTGGCGGCTCCGGCTTCCGCCGCGACGACCGCCCCTCCGGCGGCCACCGCGGCAGCGACCGTCCGTTCAACCGTGACCGCCGCGACGACCGCCCCGCCGGCGGCGCCCGCTCCGGCGGCCACGACCGCCCGTCGTTCAACCGCGACCGCTCCGGCACGGGCACCGGCTCCTTCGGCCGCCGCGACGACAAGCCGCGCTGGAAGCGCAACGGCTGACCCACGGTCGGTCTGATCTGACCGAAGGGCCCGCACGACATTCGTCGTGCGGGCCCTTCGTCGTGCACGGGGCCTTGCGGGGGGTGTCGATGTCAGTACGTGCTGTTACCTTCGGGCTTGATCGAAGCGGTGGTCCGGTGGGGAGCCGGGCCCACAGGGAGGGGAACCCGTGATTCGTCATGCCTTCGTACGCAGCGCTGTCGCCGTCGCGCTCGCGTCATCGGCCGTCGTAGCCACTCCATGGGCGGCAGCGGCCGCGGAGAACCGGCCGCCGGACCAGCCTGCGCCGTCCGAGCTCACGACAGGGGGCAAAGAGTGCGCGAGCGGGACGGAAAGACCGTACGTACGCACGCGGCCGGAGTTGAGCGCCGTGCTCCGCGACCCGGACGGGCAGTCGGTCTCGGCGGAGTTCGAGGTCTCCTGGCGCGACGAGGCGGGGGAGAGACAGGTGCGCTCGACGCAGACGACGTCCAAGCGAAGTGGCTCGCAGGTGCGTTGGACCGTCCCGGACGAGGTGCCGGCCTTCACCGATGTGGACTGGCGGGTGCGGGCCTTCGACGGGACGGCGTGGGGGCCGTGGAGTTCTGACGGCGGCCGTGGTGAGTGCGGGTTCGTGTACGACACGGAGCAGCCCGCAAAGCCCTCGGTGTCGTCGCCCGAGTATCCGGACGGCCAGGAGTCCTGGCACGACGGCGTCGGGTCGTACGGCACGTTCACGGTCGACTCCTCCTCGGACGACACCGTGGCGTACATCTACAACTTCACGGGCGGCAAGCAGCAGACGGCCAGGCCGAAGGAGCCGGGCGGCCCGGTCGAACTGCGCTGGATGCCGGAGTCGTCCGGCGTGTACGGGCTCCAGGTCCAGGCGATCGACCGGGCGGGCAATGCGAGCGAACCCGCCAACCACCAGTTCCGGGTGGCCAGTGGCCGTACGGCTGTCGCGCGGTGGAAGCTCGCCGACCCGGCGGGTTCGGGCCGGGCCGAAGCCGCGGCGGGCGGCAGGCCCGCCGAAGCCGGTGGGTCCGTGGTCTTCGGCGCCGACGGGCCGTCTCGTACGGACGTGAAGTCCGCGGTGGAGCTGGACGGTTCGGACGGTGCGTATCTGGCGTCGGGAGCGCCTGCCGTGGACACCGGAGGGGCGTTCGCGGTCAGTGCCTGGGTGCGTCCGGGGCCGGTGGGACGGGACATGGCGGCGGTGAGCCAGGACGGTGACGGGAAGCCCGCGTTCGCCCTCGGGGCGGACGCCGCGGGGACCTGGTCGTTCACGCTGGGCGGTGGCACGGCGGTCCGGGCCAAGGGGGGCCTGCCCGAGAGCGGGGAATGGGCGCACCTGACAGGTGTGTACGACCCGGTGGAGCGGACGGCGCGCCTCTATGTGAACGGCCGCCTCGTCGATACGGCTCAGAGCGCCGCCGCACCCGCTGGTTCCGGAGGCCTGCAGATAGGCCGGTCGCTCGGTGCCGACGGCCAGGGCCGGCACTGGGACGGGCGGATCGCCGACGTACAGGTGTGGGACCGGGTGGCCGTTCCGGCCGAGGTCGCGAATCTCGGGAAGCGCGGAACCGTACGGGAAGGGTTCTGGCAGCTCGACGAGGCGACTGCGGGAGCCAGCCCGGAGCACGACGGCCGGCAGCCGATGAAGCTGGGCGGTGACGCCCGGATCTACCGCGACGACAGCGACTGCGACCCCGGCACGGATCCGGAGTGCGCTCCCGGCGAGCCCCCGCTGGTGGGCGAGGGGCACCTTCAGCTCGACGGCGAAGGGGACTTCGCGGCGACCGACGGCCCGGCCGTCGACACGGGCGACAGCTTCTCGCTGGCGGCGCATGTGCAGCTGGACCCGGCCGCCGAGGGCCGCACAGCGACCGTCCTGTCGCTGCCGGGCGAGCACGTGAACCTCGCCGCGCTGCGCTACACCCCGGACCAGCAGCAGTGGGAGCTGACGCTGGCACACGAGGACCGGGCCGGAGCGGAGACGACGAAGCTGACGGCGGACAACGACTGGGCTTCGAGCGGCGAGCCCCATCACCTGGCGGTGGTGTACGACGCCGGCGCCGACGAGGTCCTGCTGTACGTCGACGGACAGCTCTCGGTGAAGGCACCCTTCCACCACAGCTGGCGGGACACGGGCGGGCTGCAGGTCGGCCGGGCGGCCACGGCGGACGGCTGGGGCGAGTATCTGCACGGCGCCGTCGACGAAGTGCACGCGTATGCGGGAGCGCTCAGCGAGCACCAGGTGGCGGTGCTGCGTGCGGGGGGCACGCCGGCCTGAGCGGCGGGCGCTTTTCGGACGACGGTGACGCATGTCGTGCCCCCGGCGAGGGAATCGCTGGGGACATGACAAGTGACCCCGGAGAGCGGAAGCAGTCACCACCACCTATCGCCACTGCCGGCTCCGACGAGGAACGTCTCGCTCAGCTCGGCTACACCCAGGTCCTGGCCCGTCGTATGTCCGCGTTCTCGAACTACGCGGTCTCGTTCACGATCATTTCGGTCCTGTCCGGCTGCCTCACCATGTACCTGTTCGGCATGAACACCGGCGGTCCCGCCCTGATCACCTGGGGGTGGGTCGGGGTCGGTCTGATGACGCTGTTCGTCGGGCTTGCGATGGCCGAGATCTGTTCGGCGTACCCGACCTCCGCCGGGCTCTACTTCTGGGCTCACCGGCTCGCGCCGGCGCGGACCGCGGCCGCATGGGCGTGGTTCACGGGGTGGTTCAACGTGCTCGGGCAGGTCGCCGTGACCGCGGGGATCGACTTCGGGGCGGCCTCGTTCCTGGGCGCGTATCTCAATCTGCAGTTCGACTTCCAGGTCACCGAGGGGCGCACGATCATGCTCTTCGCCGGGATTCTGGTGCTGCACGGGCTGCTCAACACCTTCGGTGTGCGCATCGTGGGGCTGCTGAACAGCATCAGCGTGTGGTGGCACGTCTTCGGGGTCGCCGTCATCGTCGGCGCGCTCGCCTTCTCGCCGGACTCGCATCAGTCGGCGTCCTTCGTCTTCACCGAGTTCGTGAACAACACGGGGTGGGGGAGCGGGCTGTATGTGGCGCTCATCGGGCTGCTGATGGCCCAGTACACCTTCACCGGGTACGACGCCTCCGCCCACATGACCGAGGAGACGCACGACGCGTCGACCGCCGGGCCCAAGGGCATCGTGCGGTCCATCTGGACGTCCTGGATCGCCGGGTTCGTGCTGCTCCTGGGCTTCACCTTCGCCATCCAGTCGTACGACGGCGCCCGTGAGTCGGCGACCGGGGCGCCGCCCGCCCAGATTCTTCTGGACGCGCTGGGGGCGACCGCCGGGAAGCTGCTCCTGCTCGTCGTCATCGGCGCGCAGCTCTTCTGCGGCATGGCGTCCGTGACCGCCAACTCCCGGATGATCTACGCCTTCTCGCGGGACGGAGCGCTGCCCTTCTCGCACATCTGGCACTCGGTCAACCCGCGTACGCGCACACCCGTCGCGGCGGTCTGGCTCGCGGCCCTCGGCGCGCTCGTCCTGGGCCTGCCCTACCTGATCAACGTCACGGCGTACGCGGCGGTGACGTCCATCGCCGTCATCGGCCTCTACATCGCCTACGTCATCCCGACCCTGCTCCGGCTCCGCAAGGGCGATGAATTCGAGCGCGGTCCCTGGCACTTGGGCCGCTTCTCCCGGCCGATCGGCATCGTGGCGGTGGCCTGGGTCGGCGTGATCACGATTCTTTTCATGCTGCCGCAGGTCTCGCCGGTCACCTGGGAGACCTTCAACTACGCCCCGATCGCGGTCCTGGCCGTCCTCGGCTTCGCCACGACCTGGTGGCTGGCATCGGCCAGGCACTGGTTCCTCAACCCGGACCACGAGCGCACCGCGGCCCGCGAGGCGGCCCGGCGCGGGGCCCCGGAACCGACCGATCCCTGACGGTTCCGTGGCAGGTCCGCGGCCCGTCGCGGAACCCGCGACGGGCCTAGGAACCGATACCCGATCGGACCGCGCGGCCTGTCCGGCTATGCTCGGGGGGTGCATCCGCACGGACCGTTAGCTCAATTGGCAGAGCAGTGGACTTTTAATCCATTGGTTGTGGGTTCGAGTCCCACACGGTCTACCGCACGCAGGGGAGGGAAACCCCCTCTGACCTGCTAAGCAGCGCCCGAGTCGACTTTGGTCGGCTCGGGCGCTGCTCGTTTTCCGGGGCTGGATGCGGTCGATCAGGCGATGACGGGGACGGTCTCGGCGCGGTTGGTCGACCAGTTGGTGACGATGGGCTTGTCGACGTCCGCGGGCTCGGGGAGCTTGAGCTCGGCCGGGTTGGGGTCCTCGTCGGTCAGGGAGATGATGACGCTCTCGAACTGGACGCCGCCGTCACCGTCGGTCGTCTTGGGGCTGATGCCGGTGTAGGCGGTGGCGGATCCGGTGAGCTTGATGGGGTCTTCGCCGCCCTGCCCGACGGGGGAGGCGGCGCCTTCGGCGCCCGAGCCGAAGGACACGCTGGGGGTGTTGACGTCCAGGTAGCAGCTGATGCCGGACTTGGCCTTGGCGGCGACGAGGTAGTAGCCGCCGGCCTGGGATTCCTCGGTGAGCGTGAAGGTCACGTCGTTGGTGCCGCAGGCCTGTCCGTAGCCGCTCTTCTTGTCGTCGCCGGCCTCGGAGCTGGTCTTGTCCTTGGAGCCGGTCGAGCCCGAGTCGGAGCCGGAGCCGCTGGACGGGCTGTCCGTGGAGGGGCTCTGGGTCTTGCCGCTGTCGGCGGTGGGGGAGGAGGTGTCAGCGCTCATGGTGTCCTCGGGGCCGCACGCGGTGGCGGTGGCTGCGAGGGCCGTCATCGCGACCGCGGCCAGTACGAGGCGGGTGGACCGGGCGGCACGACGCGAACGCATGAGGATCTCCAGGGGCTGTCGGTAGCGGTGAGCGGTGTGTGTTTCCTGCTGACACCTCCGACATTAGGTCCGCCTTGATCTTCAAGCGGTTGTGGGAATGTCCGCGTTCTGTCCCAGCAAAAACGCTTCCTCGACGCGGCGTTGAGGGCCGGGCGGCGGGCCTGTCACGTCACCCCCGGTCGGCGGCCGTGTTCTTCCGGTGGAGGGCGAGGCCGTCGAGGATGCGGTTGAGGCCGTAGGCGAAGTTGTCCTCGCGGGTCTCGGCCGCCTGGCTGTCGCGCTGCGCCGCGTACAGGGCGCGCAGCCGCGGGTAGGCCTCGACGGATTTCTCTGCCGCGGGCCGCAGCTGCTCGACCCACTCCTGCTCGCTCCTGCCGCTGCGGGCGATCGAGGTGAGCCAGGCAGCTTCGGTGGTCGTCATGCCGATGACGTACGAGAAGAGCGTGGTCACCGCGCGGTCGGCCTCCTCCAGGGTGAAGCCGCCGGCCTCCAGCATGCCGAGCATGCCGTCGGAGAGCCGCATCATGTTCGGGCCGAGATGGGCCACGCCCGTCTCGCCGAGCACGGAGACGATCCAGGGGTGGGCGAGGATCGTCGAGCGGATGGTGTCCGCGCAGGCGATCGTGGCCGTCCGCCAGTCGGTGGGGTCGGTGGACCGCGGGACGTGCATCTCGCCGTAGACCGCGTCCACGACCAGCTCGATCAGCTCGTCCTTGTTGGCCACGTGCGTGTAGAGCGAGGTGGCGCCCGCGTTGAGGCGGGTGCCGAGCTTGCGCATGCTGAGGGCGTCCATTCCCTCTGCGTCGAGCAGCCGGACGGCCTCGGAGACGATCTGCCCCCGGCTCAGCGAGGGCTGCTCACGCCGCCGCCGCTCGGGGCGGGTCCATACCGATAGGACCTGCTTCTCGTCCGTGTCGTCGTCCGCCGGCATACGGCGACCTCCCTGTCTGCTGGGTCTGCTGGGTCTGCTGGATGTCCTGATGCGCCGGTCTCGGAGACCGGCCCCGTCAGGGTAGCCCTCCGCGCGAACAGCGTACGAGCTCGCGTACGGTGTTCGGCCGCTCGCCCGAACGGCCCCGCTTCGCCTGCGGACCCGCGTCCCCGGGGCGACGCTGAGCCTGCCAGGTGGCCGATCCGGAGGTACAGCATGGGTTCCGTACGACGGGCTCTCGTGATGGTGCTCGTGCCGCTGCTCGCCGGCGCATCGGCGGCCTGCGGCGGATCCGGCGGCGGCACCGACGGGGAGACCGCGCGGGCCCGCCCCGCCGAGCAGAGCTTCGAACACCCCGGCGTGCTCGTCAGCAAGGCGCAGCTGAAGCGTGTGCGCGACCATGTCGAGGCGCGCGAGCAGCCCTGGCTCGCGGCGTTCGAGCAGATGCGGGACAGCAAGTACGGCGCGGCCGGCTACCAGGCCAAGCCGTACGCCGTCGTCGGGTGCCCGGCGGGCACCCGCGCCGGACAGGGCTGCGTCGAGGAGCGCGAGGACGCCATCGCCGCGTACACCCAGGCCCTGCTCTGGAACGTCACGGGCGAGCGCGCGCACGCCGAGAAGGCCGTACAGATCATGGACGCCTGGTCGCGGGTGATCACCAAGCACACGGAGGCCAACGCGGGCCTCCAGACGGCCTGGGCCGCCTCCACCTGGGCACGCGCGGCCGAGGCCGTGCGCTACACCTACGACGGCTGGACCGACGGCGAACTCCTGCGCTTCGAGCGGATGCTGCGCAATGCCTACCTGCCCCAAGTACGCGACGGAGCGGCCGACTTCAACGGCAACTGGGATCTCCTGATGGCCGACGCGACCATCAACATGGCGGTCTTCCTCGACGACCACGAGTCCTTCGAGAAGGCCGTGACGCATTTCAGGACCCGCGTTCCCGCCTACTTCTATCTGAAGTCGGACGGGCCGCTGCCCGTGTCGCCCGCGAACAGCGGCATCAACACACCGGAGAAACTCCGGAAGTACTGGTTCGGGCAGCAGACTTTCGCCGACGGGATCTCCCAGGAGACCTGCCGGAACTTCAAACACGCCAGCTACTCCCTCGCGGCCACCGCGCACATCGCCGAGACCGCCTGGCATCAGGGCGTGGATCTGTACGGCGAGGTCAAGGAGCGGCTGCTCGCCGCGCTCGAATTCCACTCCAAGTACCAGCTGGGCGCGAAGGCGCCCCAGTGGCTGTGCGGCGGCAAGGTGCAGCGGGACATGGGGCCCGACACCGAGGTGGGCCTCAATCACCTGCGGGAGCGGCTGAAGCTTGACCTGCCGGAGACGGAGCGGTTCACGCGAAAACAGCGGCCCGAGGGGACGGACGGCCTGTTCGTGGCGTGGGAGACGCTGACGCATGCCGGGAACGCGTGAGCGCCGATTCTCCACCGGTTCGCTTTCACTCCCCCTGATGGCGTAGAGTTGCATTCAACGGCGCGGGGTGGAGCAGCTCGGTAGCTCGCTGGGCTCATAACCCAGAGGTCGCAGGTTCAAATCCTGTCCCCGCTACTAAAGACCGAAGGCCCGGATCCAATGGATCCGGGCCTTCGGTGTTTCTGCGTCGGTGTTTCTGCTTCGCTGTGTCTGCTTCCGTGTTTCCGCGTGCAAAAGTGCCACCCGGTCGGCCCACACCGGTCGCCCCGCGCCGCAGCTCCGGGAACCCTGAATGAACGTGGTCATGGATCTGGTCCTGGCCGCGGAATTCGGCGGGAGAAACCGGTGGGGCAGCGAGGAGGAAACGGCGGCGGGGGCGCGGGCAGGTCCGTGCGCCGCGATCCCGTCAAGGGACCCCGCACGGGTTCCGGGAAGGGCTCCCGCATGGGTTCCGGCACCGGACGACCCCGAACGGGCTCCGGCACAGGCCCCGTCGTCAGGCACGAGCGGGCGTTCGTGCGGACCCTTCCGCTGCTGCTCATCGTCGTCGGGGTCGTCTACGACATCTCGACCCCGGCCGCGTTCACCGCGGCGCCCCTCTTCACCGCGGCGCCCCTCATCGCCGCCCCCCTCTACTCGCTGCTCGGCACCGTCCTCGTCGGCGTGGTCTCGTGCGCGACCGTCCACTTCCTGCACGTCAGGACCAACACCACCACCGACGTCGAAGCCGTCACCGAACTGCTCACGGTCCTCACCGTGGCCGTGCTCGCCGTCCTGATCAACCGCGTCGTGTGCCGCAGCGACGAACAACTCGCCTCCGCCCGCTCCATCGCCGAGGCCGCCCAGCGCGCCGTACTGCCGCAGCCGGATCCCCGGATCGGCGGGCTCGATGTCGCGGCGCGGTACGAGGCCGCGGAGGCCGACGCGTTCATCGGGGGTGATCTGTATGCCGTGCAGGACACCTCGCACGGCGTACGCGTCATCGTCGGCGACGTACGGGGCAAGGGCATGGGCGCGGTGGCGGCCGTCGCCGTGGTCATCGGGGCGTTCCGGGAGGCCGCCGAGCAGGAGGCCACCCTTGAGGCGGTGGCGCAGCGCCTCGAGCGCGCCCTCGCGCGTGAGGGCACGCGACGCGACGGGCTCGACGACTTCGAGGGGTTCACCACCGCCATCCTCGCGGAAATCCCGCACGGCGGTGGTCTCGTACGCCTCATCAACCGCGGGCACCCCGGGCCGCTCCTTCTGCACGGCGACGGACGGCTGTGCGTCCTGTCCGCGACCGAGCCCGCGCTGCCGCTGGGGATGGGGGAGCTGGGCGCCTGGCCGGACCGCGCGGACGAGTCGGAGTTCCCGCCGGGGGCGATGCTGCTGCTCTACACCGACGGGCTCTCCGAGGCGCGTGACCGACGGGGCGAGTTCTACGATCCGGCCGCCCGGCTCGGCGGCCGCATCTTCCCCGGACCCGATGGCCCGGACGCGCTCCTGTCGACGCTCACCGAGGAAGTGTGGCGGCACACCGGCGGCGGGACGACCGACGACATGGCGCTGCTCGCGGTGCGACGGCCGTCGGCGCCGGGGGACGGCGTCAGGTGACGGAGATCCGTGTCAGGTCACGTAGATCGATGTCACCGGCCGTGACTGAAGGACACCACTCCGCATAACAACTGACGTACTGTCAAGGAATTGTGAAGCTCCGGTGTGTGAAGAAGTGGCGTCAACTCGCCCCGTTCCGAACCCCCGTGTCCCGTTAAGTACAGGCCAATGCCGTTAACGATCAGTCGGAACGGCTTGGAATACGACCCCGCTGTCTATTAACGTTCGATAACGCAGCGCGGTCGTCCCAGCCGTCACTCGAGTCGGCTCCGCGCGCACGCGCCTAATCCCGAAAGGGAGCCGGGGAACCACTAATTGGGGTGAATCGGACATCCGTGCATCCGTGCCGGCTGTCCGTAGGAGACCTTCCTGCTCCGAACCCGTCAGCTAACCCGGTAGGCGAGAAGGAAGGAAAGGAGTGCGCCCCCGTGGCGTCCAACCGCCCTGCCCCCCAAGGCGCGTACGTACCGAATGACAACGATTTCGGTGGGTATGACGAAAATTCCTGGGAGGAATGGAATCCCACCGAGGAGTCCATCCGTCCCGTCCGCGGCAGGCACCGCGTCCACAAGCGGGGCGGTGGCGGGCTCGCCCGCAGCTCCACGGTTCTCGGCGTAGGCGTCATAGCCGCGGTCGGCGCGGGCGGCATAGCCACCGCGCAGGGCGGCAAGCCCCCGGTCTCCATCGAGATGCCGGACATGTCGGCCGTCACGGACTCGCTGCCGGAGGCCAAGTCGCTGCCCGGCGTGGGCTCTTTGATAGCCGGCGACTCGGACGACTCCGCCGCCGCGGACAACGGCGTGACGGTTGCCGCCGCTCCCCTGAGCGCAGCGGGCCTCAGCACCGCCGATGCCGAGCAGGGCAGCACGGACGCCGGCGAGGCACTGCGGGCGCGCATCATGGAGCAGGCGGAGAACCAGCAGGACCAGGCGGACGACGCGGTCCAGAAGGCGGCCGAAGAAGCCGCCGTGAAGCAGGCCGCCGAACAGGCCGCCGCCAAGCAGTCCGCGGCCGAGAAGAAGATCGCCGCCGAGAAGGCCGCCGCGAAGAAGAAGGCCGAGGCGGAGGCCAAGAAGAAGGCCGAGGCGGAGCGCCTGGCCAAGCTCGCGAAGAGCTACACACTGCCCGTCGGCTCGTACACGCTCACCGGCACCTTCGGCCAGCCCGGTTCCATGTGGTCCTCCGGCTACCACACCGGCCTGGACTTCGCGGCTCCGACGGGCACGCCCATCAAGGCCATCCACTCCGGCACCATCAAGGAGGCCGGCTGGGCGGGGGCGTACGGCTACCGCACGGTCCTCGAACTCGACGACGGCACCGAGCTCTGGTTCTGCCACCAGTCCTCGATGAGCGTCAGCGTCGGCCAGAAGGTCACCACCGGCGAGACCATCGGCCGCGTCGGCGCGACCGGCAACGTCACCGGCGCCCACCTCCACCTGGAGGTCCACCCGGGCGGCGACTCCACCGGGGTCGACCCGGCGGCGTGGCTGCGCGGCAAGGGCCAGTCGCTCTGAGATAGCCAGTAGCCCCGGAACTCCGGCGGTCCTGGCGACAACCCCCCGACGCCAGGGCTGCCGGTTCGGCGTGTGCCGGTTCGGCACCTCCCGGTTCGGCATGTCCCGGTTCTGCACGCCCGCCATCCGGGTGCCGCGGACCGGCCCAGCGGAATGCTGTGATCCGTATGGGCGTTGAGTCCCGTATGACTTCTCTCCGCAAGCTTGGCTCGTCCGACCTCGAGGTCTTCCCGCTCGCCCTCGGCGGCAACGTCTTCGGCTGGACGGCCGACGAGGCGCAGTCCTTCTCCGTGCTCGACGCCTACACCGCCGCCGGCGGCAACTTCATCGACACCGCCGACGTCTACTCGGCCTGGGTGGACGGCAACAAGGGCGGCGAGTCCGAGACCGTCATCGGCAACTGGCTCGCCGCGCGCGGCAACCGCTCCGACGTCGTGCTCGCCACCAAGGTCGGCGCCCACCCCGATTACAAGGGTCTCTCCGCCAACACCATCAAGGCCGGTGCCGAGGAGTCGCTGCGCCGTCTGCAGACCGACTACATCGACCTCTTCTACACGCACTACGACGACCCGACCGTCTCCGTCGAGGAGATCGTCGGCGCGCTCGACGACCTGGTGACGTCCGGCAAGGTGCGCGCCGTCGCCGCGTCGAACGTGACCCCCGAGCGCCTCCAGGAGTTCCTCGACTTCTCCGACCGCGAGGGCCTCGCGCGCTACGCGGCACTGCAGCCGCACTACAACCTCGTCTCGCGCGACACCTACGAGGGTTCGCTGCAGGAGGTCGCCTCGCGCTCGGGCCTGGCCGCCGTCCCGTACTACGCGCTCGCCTCCGGCTTCCTGACCGGCAAGTACCGTCCGGGCGCGCAGGTCGACAGCGCGCGGGCCGCGGGCGCGGGCAAGCACCTGGAGACCGAGCGGGGCCGACGGGTGCTCGCCGCGCTTGACGAGGTGGCCGAGGCCCGCGGCGCCGAGATCGCGACCGTGGCCCTTGCGTGGCTCGCGGCGCAGCCGACGGTGGCGGCGCCGATCGCGTCGGCCCGTACGGTCGAGCAGCTGCCCGCGCTGCTCGCGGTGGGGGAGCTCGAACTGACGGAGGCCGAGGTGTCGGCACTCACCGAGGCCTCCGCCTAGCCGCGGTAGGGGTTGTACGCGGGGTAGGGCATGGCCGGCTGGGCGTGCGGATATCCGTAGGGCTGTTGGTACGGCTGCGCGTAGGGCTGCTGGTACCCGTACGGCTGCGGGTGCTGGGGGTGCTGCGGGTATCCGTACGGCGGCGGCATCGGTACGAGCACCGGTGCCGTCGCGCGCGCCGCGTAGGCCAGGGCGGGCCGTGCCGCCTCGCGGCGCTCCCACAGCGCGTTCAGCAACTCCCGCTCCCGTACGACGAAATCGGCGCCCGCGCGCCCCTTGCGCCCCCTGTGCCTCAGGAGCGCGAGAGAGGTCGCGTACGTCTCGTACTCCGCGACCGTGCGCGCCGCGGCCTTGCCCTGCGCGTACGAGGCGTAGTCGCGGGCCAGCGTGCGGGCGCGCATCGTGCCGAGTGCGTACGGCTCGGGGGCGGAGAGCCAGCCCGCGAGCACGTACGCGGGCAGTTCGGCCCGCACGATGCGCAGGCCGCGCTGCCTGATCCAGATCACCAGCCAGGTGAGCAGGCCGAACGCGGGCAGCATGAAGGCCGCGTACACGGCGAAGAATCCGTAGTCCCCGAAGCTCGCCGAGCCGTTCCACAGGGCGTGCAGGCCCATCGCCAGGAGGAGCCCGCCGAGCGGGAGCAGGACGCGGCGCCAGTTCTGCCGGTCGGCGCTGAGCGCGGCGATGCCGAAGCCGATGCCGGTGAGCACGGTGAAGAGCGGGTGCGCGAAGGGCGACATCACGACGCGCACGAAGAAGGTCGCCGCCGTCACGGACGCGAGGCCTGTCCCGCCGTTGAGCTGGTCGGTGCCGAAGGCGCTGCCGAGATAGAGGATGTTCTCGGTGAACGCGAAGCCGGTGGCGGTCACTCCGGCGATCACCACGCCGTCGACGATGCCGGTGAACTCGCGTCTGCGGAAGAGGAAGACGAGCAGTACGGCCGCGGCCTTCGCGCTCTCCTCGACGATCGGGGCTATGACCGTGGCGCCGAGGGTGTCCGCGCTGGTGGGGTCGGCCGTGGCGGTGGCTATCCAGCGAGTCGCGAAGCTGTTCGCGACGATCGCTATGAGCGCGGCGGCACAGGCGCCCCAGGCGAAGGCGAAGAGCAGATTCCGCCAGGGGCCCGGCTGGACCCGTTGCAGCCACCGGAAGGCGGCCACCAGGAGCGGCACGGGCAGCGTCGCGAGACCGAGCCCGACCATGAAGCCTTCGGTGCCGGTCTGCTCCCGGACCAGGGCCAGGATGACAAGGCCGGACAGGGCGAGCAGCGTGACCAGGGCGGCCGCGCGTATCGCCCGCCGCTGCCACCAGCGCTTGTGCCGCAGCCCGGCGGGCCCGTCGGGGGGCATCCCGTCGGGGGGCATCGGGTGCGGGTACGGAGAACGGGTGGCCACGCGTTGACCCTAACGAGGGACGGGGGTGGCCCGCGACGGTGTCTCAGGCCCCGTGGCCTGTATCTCAGTCCGCCTGGCCGGTGGCCGGGTCCGCCTGGCCGGGGGTGCGGCGGAACAGCAGGTCGTTGACCACGTGCCCCTTGTCCAGGCCCTGGCCCTCGAAGCGGGTGAGGGGGCGGAAGGAGGGGCGGGGCGCGTACCCGCCGTCTTCCCGGGTGTTCTCGAACGCGGGGTGCGCGGTGAGCACCTCCAGCATCTGCTCGGCGTACGGCTCCCAGTCGGTCGCGCAGTGCAGCAGGGCGCCGGGCTTGAGGCGGGGCGCGACGAGGTCCAGGAAGTCGGGCTGGATGATCCGGCGCTTGTGGTGGCGGGCCTTGGGCCAGGGGTCGGGGAAGTAGACGCGGAGGCCGTCGAGGGAGGCGGGCGGGAGCATCTCGCGGAGCAGGATGACGGCGTCGCCGTTCGCGACGCGGATGTTGTCGAGGCCGTTGCGCTCCGCGAGGCCGAGGAGGTTTCCCTGGCCCGGGGTGTGTACGTCCACGGCGAGGATGCCGGTGTCCGGGGCGTCGCCGGCCATCTGCGCGGTGGCCTCACCCATGCCGAAGCCGATCTCCAGTACGACGGGGATTTCGGCTCCGAAGAGTTCGGCGAGGTCGAGGACGCGCTGCCCGTCGATGTCCAGGCCCCACTTGGGCCACAGCCGCTGGAGCGCGTCCGCTTGGCTTGTGGTGACGCGGCTCCTGCGGGGCTGGAAGCTGCGGATCCGGCGCTCGAAATGCGACCCGGCGGGGTCGGGGGCGGGGCCCTGCGGGAAGCGGGGCTCGCTCTTCGGGCGCGGAGGGCGGGGGCTGCTGGGGGTGGCGGGTGAGTCAGACACAGTGGGTGGATTTTATCTGTCCCCAACCCCGCCCCTTCCCGAAAACTCGCTGGCGCGAGGGCCCTGTGCCCTGTGCCCTGTGCGTGCCGTCATCACCGGCTTCGCCGAGTTCGTCCTCAAACGCCGGACGGGCTGAAGATATTCAGCCC
>NZ_JBSGSG010000111.1:0-27397 GCF_053606765.1 Streptomyces sp. NPDC055189 | reverse complement strand
GCCCGGCGCCGCCGTCTGTTCACGCGACGGTGGTTACCGTCACTTCGTGACCACGATGGCCAGGAGATACGCGGGGTTGTTGGTGTCGTAGTAGCCGATCACCTTCTGCCCGAAGGAGAACGCCTCCTGGACCTCGTCGTGGGTCTGCGGGCTGGGGTTGATGAACACCCGCCAGTCGTTGTCGACGAACAGATAGAGGGTCGACGCCTGGCCGGGCAGGGGCTGGACGACGTCCCAGAACGACGTCGCGACGTTCGCGGCGAGCGCCTGCGTGGAGATCTGCGGCGCCTGGGCCTGCGGGACCTGCTCCTGGCCGAACTGCTGAAGCAGCTGCTGGAACGGCTGCTGCTGGCCGAGCTGCTGAAGTTGCTGCTGCAGCTGCGGCGGGACGTGCTGCATGCCCTGCATTCCCTGCTGGCCCTGCATGCCCTGCTGCCCGTGGATCCCTTGCTGGCCCTGCATGCCGGACATGCCCTGCCGGCCGAACTGCCGCTGGCCGAAGGGCTGCTGCTGGTACTGCTGCTGGTCGCTCGGCTGCTGCCCGAACTGCTGCTGGCCGAACTGCTGAGGAGGCGCGGTGCTCGGGCCCTGCTGCTGTCCCTGCGGCTGACCCTGCTGGGGGCCGAACTGCTGCTGGCCCGGCTGCTGCTGGCCGTACTGCTGCTGAGGTCCGTACTGCTGGCCTTGCTGTTGCATGGGACTCATGTACGGGGTGGTGCTCATGCGGGTGCCACCTTCCCTCAATGGTTGTGGTGCTTGAGCGACGCGTCTGGCGCTCCGCCGTCACGCGGGTGCCTCAGCCCGTGACGACCAGGCCGACGACCTCGTCGTCCGAGAACCAGACGCGTACGTCGGGGTGCCCGCCCGCGAAGGCGGCGTGCACCGCCTGACGGATGTCGGCGGACGGGTTGTTCAGGTTGCGCCACTCGCCGGCGACGAAGAGCCGCAGGCGCGGCGGGAGTTCGGGGGGATAGGGGATCAGCTCGTCCCAGTAGCGCTCGGCCTGCCCCGAGCCCACCGCCGACGGCAGCAGGTTCGTGACCGCCGACCTGATGTCGGGGCGGTTGCCGATCCGCTGGGATGCCGGGCGGCCCGGTGCGTCCTGCTGCGGTGAGCCAGTCGAGCGCAGCATCGCCCGCGCGCGGTCCGGCGACATCAGCTGCTGGCCCGCGGCCTTCAGCATGCCCTGCAGACAGGCGAGCGCGCCGACGACGACCGGCGAGGCGGACGAGGTGCCGGAGAACGTGTCCGTGTACCAGGCGATCTCCTCGGCGCCGCCCTGCAGATCGCCCGGCTTGTTCCAGGAGCCGCCGGTCGTGGTCGTCTCGCGGCCCCAGCCCTGCGCGTCCACACGGGCGCCGTAGTTGGAGAAGGCCAGACGAGAGCGGTCAGGGCCGTGATCGCGGCCGTGCGTGCCGGGCGGCGGTGCGCCCGCGCCGACCAGGACGGCGCGCGAGGGCCGGTTGGAGGGGTTGAAGGGGTTGCGCCACGACTCGGGGAACTCGTCGGGCCTGCGCTCGTACACCGCGTCGTCCAGGGACTCCGCCCCATTGCCCGCCGCGCCGACGACGATGACGCCCTTCGCGGTCGCGTGGCGGATCGCCGCGTAGTCGTCCGGCCACCACTCCAGGGCGATGTAGCCCCGCTGGTCGTCGCGCGGTTCGAAGTCGAAGCGCGGTCCGGGGCGGTGCAGTTCGATCAGGACGATGTCGCCGGGGCCGAGCCGCTCGGCCGCCGCGTGGATCGTGGCCGCGGTGCCCAGGGGCTGGAAGGAAGCCGCCGCGGTCGTGGCCTCGGGAGCGATGCCGCTGATGCCCACGTAGTTGCGGTCGCCGCCTATCACGCCGATCACCGCGGTGCCGTGGTTGCGCCAGGCCACGTCCTGGATCGGGGTGCCGATGACCACACCGGCGAGCTTGCCGGTCAGATCCTCGTGACTCAGCTGCCAGGCGCCCTCGATGTCGATCACCGTGATGCCCTCGCCGGAGCCGCCGAGCCGCTGCCACGCCCAGTGCGCGTCCACGCCTTCGGGCGCCGGGCGCAGATAGCCCTGGCGGCCGGTGAAGTCGGGGGTGACGGGGGCGCCCTCCTTGCGGCGTCCGGACTCGCCGATGTCGGGCGAATCGATCGTGGCCGGTACCGCGCCCGGCTTGACGTACGCCGTATCGATCCCGGGCAGAGCCGCGATCCGCGAGCGCAGCTCCTGCGCCCTGCTCTCGCCGCCGTGCACCCGGTAGAAGAGCGCCAGGTCCGGTACGTCGTCGCTCCCGTCGGTGCCGAAGTGCTCACGGGCCGCGGAGCGGAGGCGTTCCTCGTTGCCGAACAGCGGCTCCAGGGCGAGCTGTTCGTCGCTGAGGAACATGTTCAGGGCCGATACGTCGGAGCCCGCCGCCGAGCGGACGCCCTCGCTCCCGGCACGCAGCCGGGCCTCGGGCCGTGCGACGACGATCAGCTCCTGCTCGGACGCCCGGTAGGTGAATCCCGCACCGTCGGGACCGGGGCCGCTGCCTCCCGGCCCTCCTGCCGGCTCTGTCTGGTCGGTCATCGCTTCACCGCTCCCTTCGGGTGCCGTGCTGTGCGCCGTGGCCGTGCATTCCGGGGCACACCTTGCTACCGCCGGGCGGAGTCGTCCACCCCCTTTGCCCCAACTACGTTTGAAATCAAGGTGTTAAGGGAACCTCACGCAATTCGTCCGGAAGGCGATGTCACGCCTCATTCCGGCCATACACCGCCGGATGCACCGCGGTGGCCGGGCGCAACGCAGTGGGGCGGCACCCTTTCGGATGCCGCCCCACTTGCCGTGCGTGCTCGCGTCAGTCCTCGCGGTCCTCCGAGGAATCAGAGGATCCGGATTCGCCGCTGCTCTCCTCTTCCGGCTCCCGTTCCTGCGGTTCCGGCTCCGGCCCGGGATCCGTGCGCGGCTGCGGCTTCGGCGGCCGTGTGCGGTCGCCGCCGTCCGTGGCGTGCCCGCCGGCCTGCGGGGGGCCGCCCCCGCCGTCGCGCCGGCGCAGATAGCGCTCGAACTCACGGGCGATGGCCTCGCCGCTCGCCTCGGGCAGCTCGGCCGTGTCCCGCGCCTCCTCCAGGGACTGGACGTACTCGGCGACCTCGCTGTCCTCGGCCGCCAGCTGGTCCACGCCCACCTGCCAGGCGCGGGCGTCCTCGGCGAGGTCGCCGAGGGGGATCCGCAGGCCGATGAGGTCTTCGAGGCGGTTCAGGAGGGCAAGGGTGGCCTTCGGGTTCGGCGGCTGCGAGACGTAGTGCGGGACGGCCGCCCACAGGCTCACCGCGGGGACGCCCGCGTGCGTGCACGCCTCCTGGAGGATGCCGACGATGCCCGTCGGGCCTTCGTACTTCGTCTCCTCCAGGTCCATCGTGCGGGCCAGGTCCGGGTCGGATGTGACGCCGCTGACCGGGACGGGGCGGGTGTGCGGGGTGTCGCCGAGCAGCGCACCCATGATCACCACGAGCTCCACGCCGAGCTCGTGGGCGAAGCCCAGGATCTCGTTGCAGAACGACCGCCAGCGCATCGACGGCTCGATCCCGCGGACCAGCACGAGGTCGCGCGGCTTGTCACCGCCCACGCGGACCACCGAGAGCCGGGTCGTCGGCCAGGTGATCTTGCGGACGCCGCCTTCCAGGAAGACCGTGGGGCGGTTGACCTGGAAGTCGTAGTAGTCCTCGGCGTCCAGCGCCGCGAAGACCTCGCCCTTCCACTCCTTGTCGAGATGCGCGACCGCGGTGGAGGCGGCGTCGCCGGCGTCGTTCCAGCCCTCGAACGCGGCCACCATGACCGGGTCGACCAGCTCGGGAACTCCCTCGAGCTCGATCACCCAGGCCTCCTTCCGATGTCCTTTGAGTACGCCCCAACCTTACGGCGTCCAGCGGGGCCCTCCGCAGCCCCCTCGCAGCGGCTTCGATGACCGGATCACTGCCCCGCGAGAGGCCCGCGCACTCCCTCGGCGCCCGTGCATCGGTGCCCGTGCCTCACAGCGTCGAGCGCAGCCACTGCTCCACGCTCGCGATGTGCACCGTCGCCCATGACCTGGCCGCCTCGGCGTCACGGTCGCGCAGCGCGGTGAGGATCGCGCGGTGCTCGTGCAGGGTTCGGCTGACGGCGTCCTCCTGGGTCAGGCCGCGCCAGATGCGGGCCCGGGTGGTGGGTCCGGAGAGGCCGTCCAGGAGCGAGCAGAGCACGGAGTTGCCGGACGACTGGACGATGCCGCGGTGGAACTCCAGGTCGCAGGCGACCAGTTCCTCCACCGAAGGCGCCGCCCCCAGGGCGTCCAGCTGCGCGGTGAGGACGTCGAGTTCGGCCTCGGTGATGTGGGCGCTGGCCATGGCGGTGGCGGCCGGTTCCAGGATGCGGCGCACCGCGAGGAACTCAAGGACCGTGTCGTCGCGGTGGAAGTCGACGACGAAGCTCAGGGCTTCGAGGAGCAGCTGCGGGTCCAGGCTCGTGACGTACGTACCGTCGCCCTGGCGTACGTCGAGGATGCGGATCAGCGAGAGGGCGCGTACCGCCTCGCGCAGCGAGTTGCGTGAAAGGCCCAGGTCGGCGGCGAGTTCACTCTCTTTGGGCAGCCGGTCGCCGGGGCGCAGGGCACCGGAGACGATCATGCCCTTGATCTTTTCGATGGCCTCGTCGGTGACAGCCATGGGGACCTCGCCTCGCAAGACAGAAGACATCCGATGTATCGGACGAGTATGGCGTGTCCCGGCGCTTTCGTGCACGTGGTCCCGCGAATACGTACTTCTCTCAGGGCTAAGATTTCCGTACTGACCGCGGAACGGGACCGACTGTGGGGCGCGACGACCGCGGGACGGGCGAGAGGGAGGCTACGGCACATGGCCGGGAAGAAGTCGGCGGGGGCCCAGCGGGACGCGGTCGCATCGATCATCGAGGACTGGGCCAGGGAGCGGCCGGAGCTCGACACCTCTCCCCTGGAGGTCCTGGCGCGGCTGCACCGCACCTTCCTGCGCTACAACACCCGGCTGACCACGGCGATCGAGCGGCACGGCCTCGCGGTCGCCGGGTTCGACGTGCTGACCGCGCTGCGCAGGGCCGGGGCGCCCTACCGGCTCACGGCGGGTCAGCTCGCCGACTCCGGTCTTGTCTCGTCGGCGGGGGTGACGCTGCGCATCGACCGCCTGGAGAAGGACGGCCTGATCGTGCGCGAGCGCGACGCGGAGGACCGCCGCGTCGTCTACTCACGGCTCACCGAGGCGGGCCTCGCCAAGATCGACGAGGTGTTCGCCGAGCATCTCGACAACGAACGCCGGATGCTCGACGGACTCTCCCCGGCCGAGTGCCGCCAGCTGGCCCGCCTGATGTCCAAGCTGGAGCGGTCCATCACCGACTCCGACGAACCTCACGAGCCGGAAGCCTGAGCCGTCACGCGCCGGCTGCCTGGGCCTCCGCCTCCGCGCGGTACATCCGGCGCAGCCGGACCACGCCCAGGTCGTGCTGGTAGAGGTTCTCGCGCTGGTCGGCGTCGGCGGGCATCGCCTCCAGCATTACGCGGTCCTGTTCGAGAACCTGCCAGTGGCGCTCCTCGATGAGGGTCTTGTAGAGGAAGCGCCAGGTGTCGCGCTGCCAGCCCTGGACGCGGCGGTAGCGCCAGAAGAAGACGCCGGTGCGGTTCTCGTCGACCGGGCAGACCATGCCGACGATCCCGAACGGGCCACCGGGGCCTGCCGACGGGGGGTACGGAATGGTCAGGTCCACCCAGTCCACGCCGGTGCGGCACAGCTCCACCCAGTCGAAGTTGACGCCCCGCTGGTCGGTCTTCTCGAAGAAGTAGCCGCGGTCCGTCTCCCGGATGCGGAACTTGGCGGTGGTGTCGCCGTCGTACATCGTGTGCGACTCGTGGTGGAGGAAGGCGCCGTGCATCGGGTCGAGGAGGTTCTCCACCGCGAACCGCCACGGGCCGTTCCACTCCGCATAGCAGAGGATCGCGTCGACGTCGGGGTCGGTGAGCGGCTCGGGCAGCGTCAGTTCGGCGGGCTCCGGGTGTTTCTCGTCGCCGAAGTACGCCAGGATCGCGCCGCCGATCTCCCGTACGGGCAGCGAAGTGACGAGCTTCTTGCCCTCCAGGTTGCAGCCGGGCAGACCCGGTACGGAGGAGACGGTGCCGTCGGTCTCGATCTCCACGCCGTGGTACCAGCAGGCCACCCGGTCACCGAGGTGTTTGCCGAGCGAGAGGGGAGCCCCGCGGTGCGGACAGCGGTCGGCGAGCATCGAAAGGGCGCCGTCGGAGCGGCGGAAGAGGAGCCACTGTTCGCCGAGTGCGGTGACCTTGCGCATGGCGCCGGGGGCGACGAAGTCCGAGGGAACGACGGGGTGCCACTGGTTGCGCAGGCCGGTGGCGTAGATGTGGTCGGCGGGAGCGGTGAGGCCGGTACGGGGGGCCAGGGTGGTCATCGGGGTCACGCTCCCAGTCGGTTCATCTCGGCACGGAAGGACTCTTCGGTCCAGGGGGCGCCGTCGGGCGCGTGGGCCTGACGGCTGTTCAAGCCGCGTACCACGTCGGAGAGTTCATGTCCCTCCTTGGTGAAGACCTCTTCGAGGGTGGCGGCGAGCTTGTACTCGTAGGGGGTCGGCTCGTGCGTACGGGACTGGTGGATGTCCAGGTACGGCCAGGTGGTGGTCACTGCTGCCTCCGGTGGGGAATCACGGATCGGGGAATTACAGGTCGAGGACGAGCCGGCCGGACGCGCAGCGCGAGACGCAGATCATCATCGAGGCGTTCGCGGCGTGCTCGGCCTCGCTGAGCAGGAAGTCCCGGTGGTCGGGCGTGCCGTCGAGCACGCGGGTCTCGCAGCTGCCGCAGATGCCTTCCTGGCAGGAGCTGGTGACGCTCAGACCCGCGGCTTCGGCTGCCTGGAGGACCGAGGTGTCCTCGCCGACGGAGAGGGTCACGCCGGAGCGGCGGCACTCCACCTCGAACGCGGACTCGTCCCCGGACCGCTCCACGACGGGCGCGGCGAACCGCTCCACGCGCAGCCGGTCCGCCGGGGCGACGGCCTCCACGGCGGCGAGCAGCGGCTCGGGGCCGCAGCAGTACACGAGCGCGCCGTCCGGCAGTCCGGCGAGTGCCGTGCCGAGGTCGATGTGACCGAGCTCGTCCTGCGGTACCAGCTCCAAGTCTCCGTCCAGAGATGCCAGTTCATCGGTGAACGCCATCGATCCCCGGTTGCGCCCGCCGTACACCATGCGCCAGCCGGCGCCGCGTCGTGCGGCCTCGCGGGCCATGGCAAGGAGCGGGGTGATGCCGATGCCGCCCGCGATGAAGAGGTAGCCGGGCGCGTCTTCGAGCACGAAGTGGTTGCGCGGCTCGGAGGCGGTGACGGTCTGGCCGGGCCGCAGCCGGGTGTGCACATGCCGTGAACCGCCGCGCGAGGACGCCTCGTTGAGGACTCCGATGCGGTACGAGGCCGTGTTCCGCGGGTCGCCGCACAGGCTGTACTGGCGTACGTGCCCACCCGTATGCAGGTCCAGATGCGCGCCGGGGCTCCAGGCGGGCAGCGGCTTGCCGTCCGGGTGGGCGAGTTCCACGGAGAGGACTCCGTCCGCCTCCCAGGTCATACGGCGCACAAGGAGCGTGAGTTCGCTCTCAGGCATGATGGGCCCTCCTCACTGGCCGGGGATCTTGACGGGCGGGGTGAACGGGTTCTTCATCGGGCCGAGGCGGGCCAGGTCGACCTCGACGAGGGTCGGCCCGTCGGAGGCGACGGCGTGACCGAGCACGGGCCGGGCGTGCTCCTCGGCGGCGATCCGGGCATAGGCGAGGCCGCATGCCCGGGCGAGGAGCTCGAAGTCGGGGGTGGCGAGATCGACTCCGGAGCGGCGCTCGCTGTAGCGGTCCTGCATGTTGCGGAGCACTCCGTAGCCACCGTCGTTGAAGACGACGAGGGTCAGGCGGGGCCGCTCCTGGGCGAGCGTGAGCAGTTCGCCCAGGTGGACGGCGAGACCACCGTCACCGGCGAGGACGACGGTGGGCGCGTCGGGCCGTGCGAGCGCCGCGCCGATGCCCATGCCGAGCCCCTGCCCGATGCCGCCGCCGCGCGGGAAGACGTTGTCGCGGGGGTCGTACATCTCCAGGAGCCGGTTGCCCCAGCTGCTGGACGGAATGGTCACGTCGCGGGCCACGACCGCCTCGCGCGGCAGCGCAGCACGGATGGCGTCGCAGATCGCGGCCTGGGGGCCGATGTTGTCGTGCAGGGTGGCGCGGACGTCCTCGCGGACGGCGGCGACACGGTGCGTCCAGCTGTCGTCGGCCCGGTGCGCGTGCGGCAGCAGGGCGGCGAGCACGTCGGGGGCGTGACCGTGCAGGGCGTGCCGGGCCGGGTACACGCGCCCGAGGGCGTCGGCGTCGATGTCGATCTGGATGTGCGCTTCGGGGAGAGCGAGCCCGTAGTCGGCGGTCTCGTTGGACCGGAAGTGCGTGCCGACGGTGACCAGCAGGTCCGCGTCCGCGAGGAGCGCGCGGGCGGCCGGGGTCGTGGCGAAGTTCCCGATGACCTGCGGGTGATCCTCGGGTACGGCACCCCGCCCGGAGTTGGAGCTGAGCAGCCCGGCGCCGGTGGCGTGCAGCAGCTCGGCCAGCTCGGCTCCGGCACGGGTGGCGCCACCGCCGGCCCAGACGAGGGGGCGCCGGGCGGCGGACAGCAGTGCGCCCGCCGCTTCCAGTTCCGCCTGGCCGGGCCGCGGGAGGACGTCCGGTGCGGGCACTGTGCCGGTGGCATCGGTCTGGAGCGCGTACTGCAGATCGACCGGCCACTCCACGCTCGCCGGGCCGCCCGGATCCGACAGCGCCGCTCGTGCCGCCTCGCGCAGGATGCGGCCCGCGGCGTCGGCGGACGGGATGGTCGCGGCGTACTTGGACACCGCGCCGAGCATGCCCAGCTGGTCCTTGGTCTCGTGGATGAAGCCCCGGCCGCTGCCCAGGAACCCGGCTTCCACCTGGCCCGTGACGTGCAGGACGGAGGTGCCCGCGCTCAGCGCCTCGACCAGGGATCCCGCCGCGTTGCCCGCGCCCGTGCCCGTCGAGGTGAGCGCGCAGCCCAGGGAGCCGCGTGCACGGCCGTAGGCGTCGGCGGCGTTCACGGCGGTCGCCTCGTGGCGGACGGGAACGAACCGAAGCTCCCGGTCGACCGCCTCGACCAGCGGCAGGTTGTGCACGCTGACGATGCCGAAGACCGTGTCGATGCCGAGTTCCCGCAGGACCGCGACGAGGAGATCGCCGCCGGTGGCGTACTGCGCGGGTGGCGTGGATGGCATGGATGGCGTGGGTGGCATGGGGTGAGCTCCTCAGAGGATGCCGCGGCCTACGCCGCCGCAGACGTCGATGCTGGTGCCGGTGGTGTACGAGGCGCGGGGCGAGAGCAGCGCGACGATCGCGTACGCGACTTCTTCCGCGCGGCCGAGCCGCCCGAGCGCGATGCCGCGGTCCGCGGCGAGCTCCGCCTGCCACTCCTCGTAACTGAGGCCGGAGTCGGCGGCCGCGTAACGGCGGGTCCACTGGCCGGTGTCGATCAGGCCCAGGCAGACCGAGTTGACGCGGATGCCCTCCGGGGCGAGCTCCACGGCAAGCGACTTGGAGAGATTGAGGATGCCCGCGCGGGCCGCGCTCGTGGTGATGAGGCGGGGCTCGGGCTGCTTGGCGAGCACCGCGTTGACGTTCACGACGCTCGCCGCGTCCGACGCCGCCAGGTGCGGCCGCGCCGCGTGCAGGGGGTTGAGGACACCGGCGAACTTCAGCTCCAGCTCGTCGCGCCAGTCATCGGCGGTCGAATCGTCAAGGCCCTTCATACGGGACTGACCCGCGTTGTTGACGAGCCCGTCGACCGAGCCGAATGCGTCGGCGGCGCGGTCGGTGAACTCCCGTACGGCGTCCGCGTCGCGCACGTCGCACACCCCCGTCAGGAGACGGTCGCCGCCGCCGAGTCCTGCCGCCGCCTTCGCGAGGCGGTCGGCGTCACGCCCGCAGGTCGCGACGCGCGCGCCCTCGTCGAGCAGGGCGCGGACCGTGGCCAGGCCGACGCCCGAGCTGCCGCCGGTGACCAGGACGGTCCGGTCGGAGAGGCCCAGATCCATAACTAGTGGCTCCGTTACGTCAGTTCATGGTGAATCCGCCGTTGACGGCGATCACCTGTCCGGTCAGATAGCGGGACTCCTCGGAGAGGAGGAAGGAGACGAGCCCGACGAGGTCGTCCGGTTGCTGCGGGCGCGAGATCGCCCGGTTGCCCCGGTACAGCGCGTGCCGCTCGGCCGGCACCGTCTCGGTGGCCTCGACCTCGGTGAGTCCCGGGGCCACCGCGTTCACGGTGATCCCCCTGTCGCCGAGCTCGCGGGCCATCGCCCGGGTCAGGGCGATGACGGCGCCCTTGGAGGCGATGTAGTGGGCCAGGCGCGGCGATCCGTAGAGGGCCGCGTCCGACGCGATGTTCACGATCCGGCCGGGGGAGCCGAAGAGGGGGTGGAGGGCCTTGGCGACCAGCCACGGGCTGCGGGCGTTGACCGCCATCAGGCGGTCCCACACCTCGACGTCGATGTCCTGGAACTCCTTGCCGCCGACGCCGTTGGCGAGCGCGGCATTGTTGACCAGGGCGTAGAGCGGCCCCAAGTCGCTCACGGATTGGGCGAGTTCATCGACCGACGCCGGGTCCGCCACGTCACACCGTACGAAGTGCGCGTCCAGGCCCTCCGCGCGCAGCTCCGCCGCGGCCTCGCCGCCCCGCACCGCGTCCACCTCGGCGACGACCACCCGGAAGCCGTCCTCGCCCGCCCGGCGGGCCATGGCCAGTCCCAGGCCACGGCCCGCGCCGGTGACGACGACGGTGCGGTCGTCGCTCACGGGTGACGCCTCAGCCACTTCAGTCACGGGTGACGCCGTGCATCGGCGAGTGCTCGGGGTAGGTCGGGACCTGCGGCTTCTGCGTGCCGATGACGACGCAGAAGAGCGCGTCGGTGTCGCCCTCGTTCTTCAGGGAGCGCGCCACGCCCGCCGGGACGACGATCATGTCGCGGTAGCCGAGCGTGCGGTACTCGGCCTCGCCCGAGCCCCGGTGGATGCCCACCTTGACCTGGCCCTCCAGGACGAAGAAGGCCTCCTCGACGTCGTGGTGGGTGTGCTCGGGGCCCTCGGCGCCGGGCGGGAGCAGCATGTTGGAGAAGGTGAAGCCGCCGGAGGGCAGGATGCGGCTGTCGTTCTCGTGGTTGCCGGTCGCGCCGGAGCCGACGTAACGGATCTGCCCGCGGCGGTACTGCGGGCCCGCCTTCTCCTGGAAGGAGAGCGTGCTGAAGTCCGCGACACGGGACTCCTTGGTGGCGATCAGCGAGTCGGTGTACTTGCCGAGGTCGCCGCCGTTGTCGTACTCGGTGGTGGTCAGAGGCATGGCGGGGCTCCTTCGTAGAGGTGTTCGGGGATTTCTCAGAGGTGTTCGGGGATGCGGGCTGTGATGCGGAGGTGGGAGAGGACCCAGGCGTTGAACGCCTCGGGCCGCTCCTGATTGGCCAGGTGACCGGCGTCCTTGACGATCACGTAGGCGGTCTTGTGCAGGGCCCCGGCGATGGCCTGGGAGGCCTCGACGCCGGTGACCCGGTCCTGGTCGCCGCAGAGGACGAGGGCGGGCGCGGTGATGGCGGGGATCTCGGCGCGCAGGTCGGCTCCGGCCATGGACTCGGCGGCGTACGCGTATCCGGGCAGGCGTACGGACGCGGCCATGGTGTCGACGACCCGTCGTACGAGCTGCGGGGGCGCGTCCGGTGACACGAGCCGGGGCCCGCGCCGCTCGGCGAACGCCTGCGGCCCCAGTTCCGCGAGCTCGGCGGCCCGCTGCCGCATGGCGTCGGCCTTCACGGGGTCGGTGCCGGAACCGGCGCTGGAGTCCGCGACGATCAGCGAATCGACGAGGCCGGGGTGCCGGGACGCGAGGCGAAGGGCGATCACCCCGCCCCACGAGACGCCGAGGACGTGGGCGCTCGCGCCGCGTTCCCGGATGAGACCGGCAGCCGCGTCGGCGTAGCCGTCCAGGTCCAATGGCTGAGACGGATCGGCGGACTTGGCGTACCCGGGAGCGTCCCAGGCCACGACCCGCACATACGCGGAGAGCTCGGCGAGCTGCGGCGCGAAGGCGGCGGACGAGGAGCCGATGCCGTGCAGGCAGAGCAGCAGCGGCCCGGCGGTCCCCGCCTCCTCGACGTGGACGGCGGGGGCGGTCACAGGGGCGGTCACAGGATCTGCCCCGTCCGGCCCGCGAGCGCCGCGAGGCTGCGCAGGACCGCGTACGGCACGACCTGGCTGGTGGCCGGGTTGACCGGGTCCGGCAGATGCGCGACCTCGAAGCGGTACGAGCCGTGCGCGCCGGACGCCTCCACGACGTGCCGCGTGTGGTGGGCGCCGGGATCGGCGACGACCCGGACCCGCACAGCGTCCAGGTCGCCGACGGCGAGGGCGACCGAAGCCGCGACGTTCGTCGACTTGGGGAACTTCACGGGGACGTCGCGCGCGGTCCCGGACATGACCTCGACCGGGCCGGTCGCCGTCCGCATCCGGGACAGCAACTCCGCTTCCATCCAGGGCTGTTCGAGCGTGGACGGCAACTTGGTCGTGGTCAGCCGCACCTCGTCGAGCGGCCCGAGCGACCGCACCGCCTGGAGCAGATCGAGTCCGCCGACCGCGCCCCCGGTGAAGTACACCCGGCCGGGCCCGGCGGCCAGGAGCCGTTTGGAGAGCTCCTCGTCGGTGAGCGCACCGGTCGATGCGACCAGCAGATCGGTCCCGGAGGCCAGGACGCGCTCGCCCCATTCCCGTACGACACCCTGGCCCGCCGCCTCCACGATGAGATCGCAGCGCTCCATGGCCTCGTCGAAGGAGACCTGCGGGGCGGGGGCGCTGTCGCCGAGCGGACGGTTGTCGACGAGACACGTCAACTCGGCTCCGGTCACGCGGTGTTCGGCGAGCGCGGTACCGACGACACGGCCGATCGCGCCCCAGCCGACGATGCCGACCTTGCGTACGGCGCTCATGCCTGGACCTCCGGGGTTTCGGTGCGGGACAGCGGGCCGGGGTCGGGCGCCCCCGCCATGTGGCAGCGGATCTCCTTCGACGGCGGCCCGGCCGTCCCCCACAGGTCGGACAGCTCGGGCACCCGCCGCCAGACGCGGGCGATCCACGCGTCCTCGACGATCTGCGCGACCTCGGAGGTGTACTCGCAGACGAGCCCGGAGGGGTCGGTGAAGTAGGAGAAGGTGTTGTTCCCGGGGCCGTGCCGTCCCGGCCCCCACTGCGGGTCGATCCCGTGGTGCCGCAGCCGGCCCAGACCCCGCATGAAGTGGTCGACCGAGCTCATCTCGTAGGCCACGTGGTTGAGCGAGGCCCACTCCGCCTGGTTGAAGGCGATGCAGTGGTGGTCGGCGTTGCAGCGCAGGAACGCCATCTGGTGCTCGGACCAGTCGGAGACGCGCAGGCCGAGGACATCGCGGTAGAAGGCGACGGAGGCGTCGATGTCCGCCGTGTTGAGCACCGCGTGCGTCACGCCGACCGGCACGGCACCGTCCCGGCCGCGCGGCGCGACCGCGTGCACCTCGGCGCTGATCTCGATCAGGCGGTGCTCGGGGTCGGTGAAGCGCAGGCCGTAGCCGCCGCCGACCTGGTCGAGCGGCCCGGGCCCTGCGACCGGTGTGATGCCGCGCGCGAGGAGCCTGCGGGCGGCCTCGTCGACCTCGTCGGGCGTGCCCACCGCGAAGGAGAGCTTGCCGAGGCCGACGCGGTCGGCGCGGGTGAGCTGCAGGGCATGGTGCTCGGCGCCGGTGCCGCGCAGCCAGGCGGCCGTGCCGCGCTCGGACTCGACGGTCTCCAGGCCCCAGACCTCCTGGTAGAAGTCGGCGGCCTCGGTGAACGAGGGGGTGAGGAGCTCGACGGAGCGCAGGGCGCGCAGCCGGGCGATCGGCGGCCGGGCGACGGCCGGTGGGGCGGGTGTGGGTCGGGACATGACCTGCTCCAGAGGTACGGGGTTCAGTTGGCCCAGGGGAGAGGCGCGTCGGTGACGCCCCAGTACAGGGACTTCTGGCGCTGATAGGCGCGGATGCCGTCGCGGCCCTTCTCGCGGCCGAGGCCGCTCTCCTTCATGCCGCCGAAGGGCGTGGCGATGCTGAACTGCTTGTAGGTGTTGATCCAGACCGTGCCCGCGTCCACGCGCCGTGCGATCCGCCAGGCGGCCCGGTGGTCGCGGGTCCAGATGCCGCAGGCGAGGCCGTAGACACTGTCGTTGGCCTGCCGTACGAGGTCGTCCTCGTCGTCGAAGGGCAGCGCGACCAGGACGGGTCCGAAGATCTCCTCCTGGCAGGTGCGCGAGGAGTTGGGGAGCCCGTCGAGGACGGTGGGCAGGTAGTACGCCCCGTCCCGGAACTCGGCACCCCGGGGCACACCCCCGCCGCACAGCACTCGCGCACCTTCCTCGCGGGCGAGATCGACGTACGAGGCGACGGAGTCCCGGTGCTTGTGGTGGACGAGGGGTGCCACTTGGGTATCGGGAGAGGTCCCCGGCCCGATGCGCAGCTTCTCCACGCGCCGGACCAGTTCGCCGACGAACTCCTCGTACAGCTCGCGGGCGACGAAGAGCCGTGATCCCGCGATGCAGGACTGGCCGCTGGAGGAGAAGACGCCGAACATCACGCCGGCCAGGGCCTGCTCGATGTCGGCGTCGGCGAGGACGACCGTCGGCGACTTGCCGCCCAGTTCGAGCGAGGCGGGCATCAGCTTCTCGGCCGCCGCGTGCGCGAGCGTACGGCCCGTGCTCGTGCCGCCGGTGAAGGTGACCTTGCCGACGCGCGGATCGCGGACGATCGCGTCCCCGACGATGCTGCCGCGCCCGGTGAGCACGGACAACAGGCCTGCGGGAAGGCCGAGTTCGACCAAAGCGCGGGTGATCAGGCGGCCGAGCGCCAGGGAGACGAGCGGGGTCCACTCGGCGGGCTTGAGCAGGACCGCGTTGCCGCCCGCGAGCGCCGGGGCGAGCTTCTGGGCGTCGCTGGCGACGGGGGAGTTCCAGGGGTTGATCGCGCCGACGACGCCGATCGGCTCGTACACGCTCAGCGTCACGTAGTCGCCGCGCGAGGGCGTGATGGCCTCCTCGGCGGTCTCCAGGGCGGCGGCCGTGTAGCGGAAGGTGGCCGCCGCGCTGCCCACCAGGGCGCGGGTCTCGGCGAGCGCCTTGCCCGTGTCGGCGGTCTGCAGTGCGGCGAGGTCGTCCGCGGACTCCTCGATCAGCTCGGCGACGCGGTGCAGGAGCAGGGCGCGCCGGTGGGGCAGGAGATCGCGCCAGCGCGGGGCGGCGGCGGCCGTGGCCGCCGCCCGTGCCGCTTCGGCGACCTCGTCGGGGGTGACCGCGTGGACGGTGGCGATGACGCGGCCGGTGGCCGGGTCGACGGTGTCGGCCGGGGCGCCCGCGCCGCGTCGCCACTCACCCGCGATGAGTGCTTCGTCGGCTGGGATGCGGAGCATGGGGGCCTCCTGGCGGAACGGGACGGGGTCGAACGAAACCTGACCGCAGGGGACTTGAGGGGCGGGTCCGTGGCGGTCGCTGAGCCTTCTTCGGTAAGCGCTAGAAATCTAAGGGCTTAAATATCTGGAGCGCAAGACCCACCCGTCGACGGTCTTCGAGGATTTCCCCTGTGGAGACTCTTGACGGGCTCCGGTGTCGGGACGGTACAACTTAAGCGCTTAGAAACTTTGCGCTTACTCGCTTCTTGGCTTGAGTTTCCCCAGACTCCGTGGCCGTCGCGTTCCCCCGCTCACCCCGCCCCCTCAGCAGCGGAGTTCCCGCATGACGATCGACGCATCCCCGGACCGAGCGGTCCGGGCCGCCATAGCCGCTCGCTTCGAGCGGCTCCCCCTGTGCCGCTGGCACGTCACCGTCCGGCTCATCGTGGGCGCGGTCACCTTCTTCGAGGCCTTCGACCAGCTCCTGATCGCCTACGCCCTGCCGCAACTGCGCGAGGAGTGGGACCTCAGCACCTCCGCCGCGACGCTGCTGCTCACCGTCGGCTCGATCGGCATGCTGATCGGGGCGCTGCTCTCCGGGCGCCTCGCGGACCGGATCGGCCGGGTGAAGGTCATCGCGCTGTGCGTGGCGGTGTCCAGCGTCGCCAACCTCGCCCTGTCCGTCGCCACGTCACCCGACGCGTTCATGGCGCTGCGGTTCGTCCAGGGCCTGGCGATCGGGGGCGAGGTGCCGGTGGCGGCGACGTTCATCGCCGAGATCACCCGCAGCCACCGGCGCGGCCGTTTCGTGCTCCTCTACGAGCTGGTGTTCCCCGCGGGCCTCACGGTGGGCGCCCTTGTCGCGGCCTGGGTGGTGCCGATCCTGGGCTGGCGCTGGATGTACGCCCTCGCCGCGCTGCCCGGCCTGCTCTGCATCCTCGTGCAGCGCAAGGTGCCCGAGTCGCCGCGGTGGCTCGCGGATCACGGCAGGACGGAGGAGGCGGCGAAGGTGATGTCCGGGATCGAGGCGGAGGTCGAGCGGATCACGGGGAAACCGTTGCCCGCGGTTCCTGAGATGCCTGCGGATGCGTTGCCCGTTGCCGCTCCGGGGGAGTCCGCTTCCGGGCTGCGCGGTCTGTTCACCGGGCGCTACCGGCGCCGGACCCTGGTGATCGGCGTGCTCTGGTTCACCGGCTACTTCGTCAACTACGGCATCACGTCCTGGCTCCCGACGATCTACCAGAACCGCTATGACCTCTCCCTCTCCGACGCGCTCCTCTACTCCACGGTGACGTCCTGCGCGGGGCTGATCGGCTGCCTCGTCGCCGCGCTCACGGTCGACGGGCTCGGGCGGCGGAAGGTCATCACGGGGTGTCTGGGCGGGGCGGCGCTGATGCTGGTGGCGCTTGCGGCCGTCGGCGCGGACACGCCGGTTCAGGTCTTGGTGTGGACCTCGCTGGCTGCGGTCTTCTTCTTCGGCTCCAACATCTGCCTGTACCTGTACACGCCGGAGCTCTTTCCTACGCGGATGCGGGCGCTGGGGAGCAGTCTCGGGGGTGCGATGAACCGGCTCGGGGTGATTCTCGGGCCGATCGTGGTGGGGGTCGTCTATGCGGGTGGGAATGTCTCCACGGTGTTCGTGATGCTGGGGGCTGTGGCGCTGGTGGGGGCTGTGGTGGCGGGGGTGGGGGCGGAGGAGACTGCCGGGCGGCGCTTGGAGGAGGTCTCGCCGTAGCGGGGGCGCCTGCGGCGGGCTTTTTCCCCAACCCCGCCCCTTCCCGAAAACCCGCTCGGCGCGGGGGCCCAGTGCCTTGTGCGTACCGCAATCACCGGCTCCGCCGCGTTCGTCCTCAAACGCCGGACGGGCTGAATGATGTCGGCCGGGCTGGATGGTTCCAGCCCGTCCGGCGTTTGAGGACATCTTGTCGGGGGTCCAGGGGGCGGAGCCCCATGGTTTCGGGAAGGGGCGGGATTGGGGAGAGCCCCGCAGGGAACGCCTTGACCTCTACCCGAAGCGCTCGATGCGGATCCGGTCCACCGGCTGGCCCCCGGCCACCAGCAGGCGCGACGCATGCTCGGCGAAGCCGTTCGAGCCGCAGATGTACGCCTCCCAGCCCCCCTCGGGCTGAGCGGGGCCGAGGAACGGCGCCAAGTGCTCGGCGTTCAGCCGGCCCTCCGTCCGCGTGAGGACGACCGTGGTCTCGTCCCCGTACTCCTCCGCGTAGATCAGATCCTCCGGCGTACGCGCCGAGACGACGAGCCGCAGCGGCACCGGCCGCCCCGCCCCGCGCCAGTGCCGCAGCATCGACATCAGCGGGACCACACCGGAGCCCGCCCCGAGGAGCAGCGCGGGACGGTCGCCCGGCCAGGCGAAGAACCCGGACAGCGGCCCCCGCACCTCCACCACGTCACCGACGCGGGCGACCGTGTGCAGATGCCCGGACACCTCGCCGCCCGGCACGTGGTCCAGGGTCAGCTCGATCTCGGCGCCCTCGGGGCCCGCTTCCTCGGGAGGAGAAGCGATCGAGTAGTGGCGCTGGGCCACGTACCCGTCCGGGGCCGTAAGACGCAGCATCAGATGCTGGCCCGGCAGATGCCCCTGCCAGTGGGGCACCTTCAGCCGGAAGCTGGACACCGTGCCCGCCGCGTTCTCGCGCCGGACGTCCACCACCACGGCCCGCTGCCACTCCGCCGCCGCGCGATTGCTCACCGCGATCCGGCCGGGCACGGCGAACCGCGTCGGGGGCACGAAAGTCCCGGTCCCGGCAGTCCCGGTCCCAGTGGTCACGGACTCAGTCACCGGAGTAACGCTCCTCCCGCCAGGGGTTCCCCCGCTGGTGGTAGCCGTTCTGCTCCCAGAAGCCGGGCTCGTCGTGGTCAAGGAGCCGCAGCCCCGCCACCCACTTCGCGCTCTTCCAGAAGTAGAGGTGGGGGACGATCAGGCGCGCCGGGCCGCCGTGCTCGGGAGGCAGCGGGCCGTCCCCGTACTCCCAGACGATCCACGCCTTCCCGCCCGTCACATCCGAGAGCGGCAGGCTCGTGGTGTATCCCGTGTGCGAGTACGCGACGACGTGCGTGGCCTCCGGGCGCGGACCTGCGGCGGCCAGGAACGCGTCCAGACTCGCACCGCCGAAGCGCACCCCGAACTTGGACCAGCTGGTCACGCAGTGGATGTCCCCGCGGTACTCCGACGCGGGCAGCGCGTGCGCCTCGTCCCACGTCCAGGTGTGCGGGTTCGTGACGAGCCCGTCCACGCGGAACGTCCACTCCGCAGGCGTGAGCTCGGGCGTCACCTCGGCGGACAGGACGGGCCAGCCGTCCGCCGCGTCGTACTGCCCGGGAGGCAGCCGCGGGTCGCGGTCGGCGGCGCGGGCGCGGCCGGTGAAGCCGCGGGTGGGTTCGATGGTCATACGGTGCTTGCCACTTCAGACGTGCTTGATTCCGCTTCGCGGGTGCTCGGCGCCGCGGAGGCCGCCGCGTCCCGCAGGGCTCGCAGCGCTCGCTGCTCGTCCAGTGTCTCCAGCGTACGGTCCCGCATCAGGACGCGACCGTCGACGACCGTGTCCCTGACGTCGGACGACGCCGCGGCGTACGCCAGCATCGACCACGGGTCGTGCCGCGGCGTGAGGTGCGGGCGGCTGAGGTCCAGGACGATCAGGTCCGCGCGCTTGCCGGGCTCCAGGGAGCCGAGCTGGTCGCCCAGGCCGAGGGCCCGGGCGGATTCGATGGTCGCCATCCGTACGGCCTGCTCGGCGCCGACCGCCGTCGGATCGCCGCCCGCCTTGTGCACGAGCGCCGCGAGCTTCACCGCGCCGAGGACGTCGAGCGTGTTGGAACTCACCGCGCCGTCCGTGCCGAGGCCCACCGTGACGCCCGCGTCCAGGAGGTCGGGGACGCGCGCTATGCCGCAGCCCAGCTTGAGGTTCGACACCGGGCAGTGCGCGACGGCCGTGCCGGTGCGGGCGATGGCCGCGATCTCCGCGTCCGTGAGGTCGACGGCGTGGGCGAGCAGCGTGTCCGGGCCGAGCACGCCGAGCGAGTCGAGCAGCTCCACGGGACGCATGCCGTGCTGCTCGGTGACCATCTCCACCTCGCCCGCGTTCTCGGCGGCGTGGATGTGCAGCAGCGCGCCGTGCTCGCGGGCGAGCGCGCTGATCGCCGTCAGCTGCTCGGGACCCAGGGTGTACGCGGAGTGCGCGAAGATCACCGGGCGGGCGCCCGGCGCCGGGGTGCGGGCGGCCAGGTCCGCCGCCGCCCAGCCGAGCCGGTCGGCGTAGGCGCGGCCGTCCGGCGGGCCCGGTACGTCCATGAACGTGGGGCCCGTCAGCAGGCGCCATCCGGCGTCGCGGGCCACGGCCTCGGCCGCCTCGTGGAACCAGTACATGTCGAGCGCGGTGGTGACCCCGCCCCGTACGGACTCGGCGATCGCGCCCCCGATGCCCGCCGTCACTGTCTCCGGGGAGAGCTGCTCCGCCTCCGCCGGGATCACGCGCTCCAGGAAGCCCTGCAGCGTGACATCGTCCGCGATGCCGCGGAACAGGGTCATCGCCAGGTGCGTGTGCGTGTTGATGAGACCGGGCATGACCAGACACCCACGGGCGTCGAGCTCGTCGGCGGCGTCGTAGGCGGCGCGCAGCCGCCCGGCCGGGCCGACCTCGACGATCCGTCCGTCGCGGACGGCGACGGCACCGTCCGTCACGACCGTGCCCGACGCGTCGACGGTGAGGACGTCGCCGCCGTGGACCAGGAGGTCTATGGAGCCGCCCCGGTCCTGGGCCGGCAGGTCAGTGGGGTGCATCGCTTCAGTTCTCCGTGAGGTCGTTCGGGGCGGTCGGTTCGCGCGCGGCTCAGTGCTCCGTCGAGGCCAGCAGGCGCAGGGCGTCCAAGGCTATCCGGGAGCCCCGGTCGACCCCCTCGGCGACCACGTCGCGGTGCGGGTTGTAGCCGCCGGTGGCTTCCTCGTCGACGAGTTCATCGGCGTTGGCGCCGTCGACGACCAGCGCCCCGCCCGCCGTGAGGCCGTGCGTGGGGGCGAAGACGTACAGCGCCGAGAGCTCCATCTCGATGGCCGCGATCCCGGCGGCCGCGTACGCCTCGCCCGGCAGCGGCAGGAAGCCCGGCTGGAACGCGGCCCGCGTCCACACCACGCCGCGGTGGTACGGGGCGTCGGCCGCGCGGGCCGCGCGCTGGAGTGCGATGACCGCCTCCGGGGTCGCGAACGCCGGGTACTCGGCGGGGATCAGCTGCTGGGTCACGCCGTCGTCGCGTACCGCCGCGTCCGCGATGACCAGGTCGCCGTCGCGGATGCCGGGGCGGATCGCGCCCGCCGTGCCGAGCCGCAGGATGGTGGTGACGCCGGCCTCGGCCAGCTCCTGGAAGAGGAGGATCGCGCCGGGCGCGCCGACGCCGTGCGAGGCGACGACGACGGGGGTGCCCTGCCAGGTGCCGGTGAAGGTGCGGTACTCGCGGTGGTACGACACCTCCTTCGCGTCGTCGAGGAGGCCGGCGACGGCGGTGGCGCGCGCCGGGTCGCCGACGACGACCGCGCGGGTGGGCAGGCCGGTGCGCGGGACGCGGGTGATGGGCAGCGCGTCGGCGAGCGTACGGGCGTCGGTCGTCATGAGGATGCTCCTACGAGAGGCGTCGTCTTGCGGCGGCGCCTGCGCGCCGTGGACAGGAAGAGGGCGGCCAGCGTCACCACGTACGGGGCGGCGTCGGTCGCCTGTTGCGGCATGCCGAGCCCCTGGAGGCGGAAGCCGACGGCCTCCGCGATGCCGAAGAGCAGCCCGGCGAGCAGGACGCCGAGCGGCAGGGCGCGGCCCAGCATCACGGCGACCACGGCGATCCAACCACGCCCGGCGGTCATGTTCTCGGAGAACAACGTGACGTTCCCGAGGGCGAGTTGGGCGCCCGCGAGGCCGCACAGGACACCGGATACCAGCACGGCGGCGTACTGGTACTTCGCCGGGCTCACCCCCAGCGTCGCCGCCGCGTCGGGTGCCTCGCCGACGCCGCGCAGGCGAAGGCCCCACGGGTGGCGGGCCAGGAACACCGCCGCCACTGCGACGGCGGCCCACGAGAGATAGACGAGGGCGGAGTGTCCGGAGAGCGCCGCCCCGACGAAGGGGACGTCGATGCCGTCGAGCCCGGCCAACTCCGGGTCGGAGAAGGTGCCCTGCACGCCGAAGACCGTACGGAGAAGGAACCCCGTCAGACCGACGGCGAGGAGGTTGAGCGCGACGCCGAGGACGACGGCGTCCCCGCGCAGCGAGATCGTCCCGACGGCCAGGATCATCGAGTACGCCGCCGACGCGAGGGCGGCGAACACGACCCCGAGCCAGGCGCTCCCGGTGAACCAGCTGCCCGCGACGCCGCTGAAGCAGCCGATCAGCATCATGCCTTCGAGGCCGATGTTGAAGACGCCCGCGCGCTCGCAGATCGCGCCGCCGAGTGCGGCGAGGAGGATCGGGGTGAGGGCGAGGAGCGTGGAGTGGAACAGCGCGGAGTCGATGCTCATCGCACGCTCACTTCCTTCGTTTCGATGGGCTCCGGCACGTCGGCGGGCTTCTTCCCGGCCCGCCGCCACGTCAGGTTGAGCCGGGCCGCGAGGAAGACGATGACCACGGCCTGCAGGACCTGCGTCAGCTCGCGCGGCACCTCGGTGGTCCGCTCCATGGCGAGCCCGCCCACTTCGAGCGCCGCGAAGAACAGGGCGGCGAGGGCCGTCCCCACGGGCGCGGCGGCGGCGAGCAGTGCGGCCGTAAGGCCGGTCCAGGTGTGCCCGGCCGCGGTGAGCGACCCGTCGATGAAGCGATAGGGGAAGCTCAGTACGCCGATGGCGCCGACCAGACCCGCGACGGCCCCGGAGAGTGCCATGAGCCGCAGCGTGAGCCGTGGCCTGTCGACACCCGCGTAGGCGGCGAAGCGCGGGTTGAGCCCCGTCATGCGGATTTCGTAACCGGTGGCGGTACGGGCGTCGGCGAACATGAAGACGGCCGCCGCGACGGCCACCAGGAGCAGTCCCACGGTGACGGTCGACGACCCGAAGGCGGGCAGCTCGACGCCGTCCGGCAGCCGTTCGGTCTGCGGAAGGCTCGACCCTTCCTCCTTGAGCGGGAAGCGCGCGAGGTAGGAGGCGAAGGACATCGCCGGATAGCCGAGCAGCAGGCTGCTGACGAGCAGCGGCACCCCGAACCGGTTCTGGCACACCGCGGCGAGCGCGGCGTAGGCGGCGCCGGCCGCCATCCCCGCGAGCAGCGAGGCGACGACGGTGAGCGGCGCGGGCAGCGGGGAGTAGAGCCCGGTGGCGGCCGCGGCGATCCCGCCGAGCACCAACTGCCCGTCCCCGCCGAGGTTGAGCAGCCCCGCCCGCATGGGGATCGCGAGCGCGACGGCGAGGCCGATGATGCTGGTCCCGGTGGTGAGCGTGGACCCGATGCCGTCGGGCCCGAGCGCGCCGCTGACGACGGACCCGTACGCCCCGACGGGATCGGCGCCGGTCCCGATCAGGAAGAGCGCGCCGACGAGTACGGCGGCGACGACGGAGTGCAGCGCGGGCGCACGCAGCACACGCGCGCCGAACGACCCCGTGGTGCCGGGGGTACCAAGGGCCATCAGGGGGTTTCCTTCACGGGGGAGGGCCGGTCGCTCGCTGCGGCGTCGGGTGAGCCCGCTGCTGTAGATCCGTCCGGGTCGGGCGCCCGGCCGGCCGGAGCATCGCTGTCCGGGCGCCCGGTGACCGGGGTGCCGGCGCCTCGCACGTCCACGGCGGCGTTCGCCTCGCCGGCCTCGGGTGTGGCGCCCGCCATGGCGAGGCCAAGAGCGCGTTCGTCCGCATCCTCGCGGGCCAGCTCCGCTGCCACCCGGCCCTCGTACATCACAAGGACGCGGTCCGCGAGACCGCGGATCTCGCTCAGTTCGGCGGACACCATGAGGATCGCGTGGCCCGCGTCGCGGTGGGCGATCAGCTGGTCGTGGATCGTCTGGATGGCGCCGATGTCGACGCCGCGGGTGGGCTGCTCGACGATCAGCAGGGGTGACTCGTGGGCGAGTTCGCGGCCGATCACCAGCTTCTGGAGGTTGCCGCCCGACAGCGAGCCCGCCGTGTGGCGGGACGAGGCCGCCTTGATGCCGAAGCGTTCGATCAGGACGCGCGCGTGCTCGCGGAGCCAGGACGGGCGCAGCAGGCCGTGCCCCCGGTGGTGACCCATCGCCAGGTTCTCCGCGATCGTCGCCGCCGGGGCCGTACCGACCGCCGCGCGGTCCTCGGGGACGTACGCGAGACCCGTTGCGCGGCGCCCCGCGGCCGACGCGTCCGTGATGTCCTGCCCGCAGAGCGTGACCCGCCCGGAGGCGAGCGGACGCAACCCGGCGACGGCTTCGACGAGCTCGCTCTGGCCGTTGCCCGCGACTCCCGCGATGCCCACGATCTCGCCCGCGCGGACGGAGAGGGAGACCTCGCGCACCGCGTCCGTCGACAGCGAGTCGACCGACAGGACCTCGCCGCCCGGCGTGCCCGGCGGATGCACGCGGTCCAGTTCCACGGCGCGGCCGGTCATCGCCGCCGCGATCCCGTCCGCGCTGGTCTCCGCGGTCCGCATCCGCGCCGCGACCCGGCCGTCCCGCAGGACCGTCACCGCGTCGCTGCCCTCCATGACCTCACGCAGCTTGTGGGTGACGAGAAGGACGGTGCGCCCGTCGTCCGCGAGGGAACGCAGTACGCCGAACAGACCGTCGGCCTCCGCAGGGGTCAGGACCGCCGTCGGCTCGTCGAGGATCAGCGTACGAGCGCCGCGGTAGAGGAGCTTGAGGATCTCGACGCGCTGGCGCACGCCCACCGGCAGGTCCCCGACCTTGGCCGCCGGGTCCACCGCGAGCCCGTGCTCGTCGGCGAGCGCACCCACCCGCCGCACGGCTTCCTTCCGGTCCGTCAGACCGAAGCGGCGCGGCTCGGCGGCGTACACGACGTTCTCGGCGACCGTGAACGACGGAAAGAGCTTGAAGCTCTGGTGCACCATGCCCAGGCCCGCCGCGATCGCCTCGCTCGGACTTGCGAACGTCACCTCGCGCCCGTCGAGCAGGATCTGCCCGGCGTCCGGCCGCTGCAGCCCGTACAGGACGGACATCAGCGTCGACTTGCCCGCGCCGTTCTCACCCATCAGCGCGTGGATCTCGCCGCGCGCGACGGTCAGGTCGACGCGGTCGTTGGCGAGGGTGCCGGGAAACTCCTTGGTGATGCCGCGCAGTTCCACGGCGGGGGAGTCGGTGCCGGAGAGGGCGGTGGACTCAGGCCGCGGGGTCATTGACCTTCAGCTTCCCGGCGACGATGTCGTCCCGCAGCGACTCGACGCGCTTCAGTACGTCCTTGTGGTCGGCGATCAGGCACTTGGAGTCCGCGAGCCCCGGCTCGAGCCCGGTCAGCGACATGCCGCCCTCCTTGAGGCCGTACGACACCGTGGTGCCGCCCTTGCCCTTCAGGATCTGCGCGATGCCCTTCTCGACGGCGACATCGGTCTTCTTCAGTACGTTGTCGACGACGACGCCCGGGCTGCCGAGGCACTGGTTCGCGTCGACGCCGTACGCCTCGAAGCCCTTGGCCTTCGCGGCCTGGAAGACACCGGTGTTGCCGCCCGCGGCGGCCGCCATCACCTGGTCGGCCCCGCCGGAACCGAGCGTCGCCCCCTGGTCCTTGGCACGCGCCGCGTCACTGAACGGCGACTGCCCGCCGACGAAGAGCGTGCGGGACTTGACCCCCGCCCGCGCCTTCTTCGCACCGGCCGCGAACGGCTCGCTGTAGCGCCGGAACTGCACGGAGTCGAGGACGACGACGGCTCCGACCTTCTTGCTCTTCGTGAGCAGACCGGCCTCGGCGCCCGCGAGATAGACGGCCTCGTGCTCGCGGAAGACCGCACAGGTGACGTTCTCGTACGTCTTCTTCGTGCACGCGTCGACGAGCAGGAACTGCTGCTTCGGGTGCGCCTCGGCCTGCTGGGCGGCGATGTCGGCGAACTCGAACCCGACGAGTGCGATGACGTCCGGCGCCGAGTCCACGGCCGACTGCACGTTCTGCTGCTGGGAGGAGGTGTCGCTGCTCTGGAACACCTTCGGGGCCCCGGCGCCCTGCGCCTTGGCCGCCGACTTCACGCCGCTGACGGCCAGCTTGAGGAACTCGTTCTGGGCCACCGGGTCGGGCGTGACGAGCGTGAACGACTTGGCTCCTCCGGCATCGCCGTCCGAACCGTCCTTCTTCGCGGCGGCGTTGCAGCCGGTGGCGAGAAGGGCGGCGCCGACGGCGAGCGAGGACAGCCGCAGAGACGTACGACGGGACACGCGAAGGGATCTGCGCAGGGACATGGACATACGGGAGCGCCTTCTCGAAGGAGCCTGGGAGCCCAGGCGGTGGCGGGGAGACCGGTCGGACGTGCGGAGCGAAGCCGCTCAGCGACAACAGCGACAGCAACGGCGACAGCGGCACATTCGGCGGCCGTCGGTCACGGCGGGGCAGCGCATGGAACCAGCGGTGCGCTGGGTTTTCATGGCCGTCCTCCTCGTCCCGTGGGTCGATCCGTCCCGGGTGGCGGTGAGGGTAACACCGGATTTCGGACAGCCGCACGAACGTCTCGAAATATGGTTCGAGCACGTCAGGTACGGTGTCGGCACCCCTCCCCGCATGGCCACAAACGCCCCTATTTCCCCGGAGTTGAGCACATGAGCAGCCAGGACCTGCGCGCGGTCACGTGGACGGCGGCCGCGGAGGGAGACGGCACGCCGGCCCTCTCCCTCATCGACCAGACCGCGCTCCCGCACGCCCTGAACCGCCTCGACGTGACGACCGTCGACGACCTGATCGACGCGATCGTGCGGCTGGTGGTCCGCGGCGCACCGGCGATCGGTGCGGCAGGCGGCTACGGCGTCGCGCTCGCCATGGCGCAGGGCGGGCGGGAGGGCTGGGACCGTGCACGCCTCGACGCGGAGGTGGCACGGGTGCGTGCGGCGCGGCCCACCGCCGTGAACCTGATGGTGTGCGTGGACCGGGTCGCCGCACGCATCGACGCGGGTCCGGCCGCGGTGCTCGCGGAGGCGGACGCGATCGTGCGGGAGGACCTGGAGGCGAACCACGCGATGGGCGCGTACGGCGCCGACTGGCTCCAGAAGCGGATCGCCGTCTCCGGTTCCGGGGAACGCCCGCTGCGCATCCTCACCCACTGCAACACGGGTGCGCTCGCCACGGCGGGCTGGGGGACGGCACTGGGCGTCATCCGCGAACTGCACGGCCGGGGCCGCCTGGAGACGGTCTACGCCGACGAGACCCGCCCCCTCCTCCAGGGCGCGCGGCTCACCGCGTGGGAGCTCGCGCAGGAGGGCATCCCGCACTTCGTCCAGGCGGACGGGGCGGCTGCGGGGACGATCCTGCGGGGTGAGGTGGACGCGGCGATCGTCGGGGCCGACCGGATCGCGGCGAACGGCGACACCGCGAACAAGGTGGGCACCGTGGGGATCGCGCTGGCGTGCGCGTACGCGGGCATCCCGTTCATGGTGGCCGCCCCCACGACGACGGTCGACCTCGCCACGGCGACGGGCTCCGACATCCACATCGAACTGCGGGGCGAGGGGGAGGTCCTGGAGTGGGCCGGCGTGCGCACTGCTCCGGTGGGATCGCGGGGCCACAACCCCGCCTTCGACGTGACACCGGGTTCGCTGGTGACGGCACTCGTGACCGAGCGGGGCGTGCTTGAGGTGGGGGCGGGGGAGCTGCCGGGGGTGGGGCTGGGCTGAGGGCGGTCCCTGCGGGGCTTTCCCCAATCCCGCCCCTCCCCGAAACCATGGGGCTCCGCCCCCTGGACCCCCGAAAGACTGGCCTCAAACGCCGGCCGGGCTGAGATTTCCCCGAGCCGGGGAAATCTCCAGCC
>NZ_JBSGSG010000110.1:0-27726 GCF_053606765.1 Streptomyces sp. NPDC055189 | reverse complement strand
GGCCTGTATCCGCCGGTCGACCGGCGGATACAGGCCCTTGTTCATGGCCGGGACGGCGGCCTCATGCCGCGTCGGGGCCGTAGACCTCCACGCTGTCCGAAACGCGGCGCACGTGGATGCAGTCGCCGGGGCACTCCTTGGCCGAGTCCGCCACATCACGCAGAAGCGTCGGCGGTACGGGCGTTGTGGCGCCTGGCGTCTGCAGGAGCTCGTCGTCGCCGCTCTTCACATAGGCCAGACCGTCGATGTCCAGCTCGAAGACCTCGGGCGCGTACTGCGCGCAGATGCCGTCGCCGGTACAGAGGTCCTGGTCGATCCAGACCTCCAGGAGATCGCGGCCCTCGGGGCCGGTCCCAGCTTCGTTCTGCACGGTCATCTCTCCTGCCGATCGCTGCGTCGAGCGCGCCGACTCGGGGCAAGTCGGGCCAGCCCTGACGGGTGTTGAACGCTTCGACGATACAACCGCCCGCTTTCCGATGTTGTTGGGTGGGTATCCACCTGATGTGAGGGAGAGCGCAAGGGTGAAGATCGGACACACCTCGACCGTCTTTGTGATCTAGGGGTTTCAATCGACACCCACCCAGGTAGGGTCTGGAAGCGTCCAGCTCCCCTTGGAGGAGGTGAGGACCGTGGCAGCCCACGACGACGACATCAACCGCGGCATCCGGCCGGGACGAGGGTCTGAAGACCCCGCCGGTCAGGTTGCCTATCTCGAGCAGGAAATCGCCGTCCTGCGACGCAAGCTCGCCGACTCTCCGCGGCATACGAGAATTCTCGAAGAGCGGATCGTCGAGCTGCAGACAAATCTGGCCGGCGTATCCGCACAGAACGAGCGGCTCGCCAACACGCTCCGTGAGGCCCGCGACCAGATCGTGGCCCTCAAGGAGGAAGTCGACCGGCTCGCGCAGCCGCCGGCCGGCTTCGGAGTCTTCCTCGAGGCGAACGAGGACGGCACGGCCGACATCTTCACCGGGGGCCGCAAGCTCCGGGTGAACGTCAGCCCCAGCGTGGAGCTCGAAGAGCTCAGGCGCGGCCAGGAAGTAATGCTCAACGAAGCGCTCAACGTGGTCGAGGCCATGGAGTACGAGAGCGTGGGCGACATCGTCACCCTCAAGGAGATCCTCGAGGACGGCGAGCGCGCCCTGGTGGTCGGGCACACCGACGAGGAGCGGGTGGTCCGGCTCGCCGAACCACTCCTCGACGTCACCATCCGCCCCGGCGACGCACTGCTGCTCGAACCCCGCTCCGGCTACGTCTACGAAGTGGTCCCCAAGAGCGAGGTCGAAGAGCTCGTCCTCGAAGAGGTCCCGGACATCGGCTACGAGCAGATCGGCGGTCTGGGCAACCAGATCGAGCTGATCCGCGACGCGGTCGAACTGCCCTACCTCTACCCGGACCTCTTCAAGGAGCACGAACTGCGGCCGCCCAAGGGTGTCCTGCTGTACGGGCCTCCCGGTTGCGGCAAGACGCTGATCGCGAAGGCCGTCGCCAACTCCCTTGCCAAGAAGGTCGCCGAGGTGACCGGGGCGGCACAAGGGAAGAGCTTCTTCCTCAACATCAAGGGACCCGAGCTCCTCAACAAGTACGTCGGCGAGACCGAGCGTCACATCCGCCTGGTCTTCCAGCGTGCGAGGGAGAAGGCGAGCGAGGGCACCCCCGTCATCGTCTTCTTCGACGAGATGGAATCCCTCTTCCGCACCCGCGGATCCGGAGTCAGCTCGGACGTGGAGAACACCATCGTCCCCCAGCTGCTCGCCGAGATCGACGGCGTGGAAGGCCTGGAGAACGTCATCGTCATCGGTGCCTCCAACCGCGAGGACATGATCGACCCCGCGATCCTGCGGCCCGGACGACTCGACGTGAAGATCAAGATCGAGCGCCCCGACGCCCAGGCGGCGAAGGACATCTTCGCCAAGTACCTCACCGAGCGGCTCCCGCTGCACGCGGACGACCTCGCCGAACACAGCGCCGACCGGCGCACCACCGTGGACGGCATGATCCAGTCCGTCGTGGAGCAGATGTACGCGGAGTCCGAGGAGAACCGCTTCCTCGAGGTGACGTACGCCAACGGCGACAAGGAAGTCCTGTACTTCAAGGACTTCAACTCCGGCGCCATGATCGAGAACATCGTGGGACGCGCCAAGAAGATGGCCATCAAGGCCTTCCTCGACGCCGACCAGAAGGGCATCAGGGTCGCCCACCTCCTGCAGGCTTGCATCGACGAGTTCAAGGAGAACGAGGACCTGCCCAACACCACCAACCCGGACGACTGGGCCCGCATCTCCGGCAAGAAGGGCGAACGGATCGTTTACATCCGTACGCTCGTCACCGGAAAGCAGGGCGCGGACACCGGACGCTCCATCGACACGGTGGCCAACACCGGTCAGTACCTGTAGAAGACAGGGCGGCTGCGGGTGTCCTTCGTGGGTACCCGCAGCTGTCTGTTTTTCAATGAAGGCAATGATCTCCCCACCAGCGCAAAGGCGCTCTAGGCTCTTCGGTACCGCCGAGTCGCGCAGTGCGGGGACGGGCACCGCACACGCACCGGAGAACCAGCGGTACTTGAGCGCCGCACCCGAACGGGAGCGCCGCCGGGCAAGGAGGGCCGCATGACCGTACGGCGAGTAATGGGCATCGAGACGGAGTACGGCATCTCCGTCCCCGGCCACCCGAACGCCAATGCCATGCTCACCTCGTCCCAGATCGTCAACGCCTACGCCGCGGCGATGCACCGGGCGCGACGCGCCCGCTGGGACTTCGAGGAGGAGAATCCCCTGCGGGACGCACGGGGCTTCGACCTCGCTCGTGAGACCGCCGATGCCAGTCAGCTCACGGACGAGGACATCGGTCTCGCCAATGTGATCCTCACCAACGGTGCGCGGCTCTACGTGGACCACGCGCACCCCGAGTACAGCTCACCCGAGGTCACCAATCCCTGGGACGCCGTCCTGTGGGACAAGGCCGGCGAACGCATCATGGCGGAGGCGGCCGAGCGGGCCGCGCAGCTGCCGGGCGCCCAGCCGATCCACCTCTACAAGAACAACACCGACAACAAGGGCGCGTCGTACGGCACGCACGAGAACTATCTGATGAAAAGGGAAACCCCCTTCTCGGACATCGTGCGCCACCTGACGCCGTTCTTCGTCTCCCGGCAGGTCGTCACGGGCGCGGGCCGTGTCGGCATCGGCCAGGACGGCCACGAGCACGGCTTCCAGCTCAGTCAGCGCTCCGACTACTTCGAGGTCGAGGTGGGCCTGGAGACCACACTCAAGCGGCCCATCATCAACACCCGGGACGAGCCGCACTCCGACGCGGAGAAGTACCGCCGCCTGCACGTCATCATCGGCGACGCGAACCTCTCCGAGATCTCGACCTATCTCAAGCTCGGCACCACGTCCCTGGTTCTCGCCATGATCGAGGACGGCTTCATCGCGGTGGATCTCGCCGTCGACCAGCCCGTGCGCACCCTGCACCAGGTCTCCCACGACCCGACGCTGCAGCGTCTGATCACGCTCCGCAGCGGCCGCACACTCACCGCCGTACAGCTCCAGATGGAGTATTTCGAGCTGGCCCGCAAATACGTGGAGGAGCGGTACGGCTCCGACGCCGACGAGCAGACCAAGGACATTCTCAGCCGCTGGGAAGACGTCCTCGGCCGCCTCGAGAGTGACCCGATGAGCCTCTCCGGAGAGCTCGACTGGGTGGCGAAGCGGGAGCTCATGGAGGGCTACCGCCGCCGCGACAGTCTCGACTGGGACGCGGCGCGGCTGCACCTGGTCGACTTGCAGTACGCGGACGTACGTCCCGACAAGGGCCTGTACAACCGTCTGGTGGCCCGCGGCAAGATGAAACGGCTCCTGGAGGAGCCTCAGGTCGAGCGCGCCCAGACGAAGCCTCCTGAGGACACGCGCGCGTACTTCCGCGGCCGCTGCCTCGAGCAGTACGCGGACGACGTGGCCGCGGCCTCCTGGGATTCGGTCATCTTCGACCTGCCGGGCCGCGACTCCCTCCAGCGTGTGCCCACACTGGAGCCGCTGCGCGGCACGCGGAATCACGTCAAGGAGCTCCTGGACCGCTGCCGCACGGCAGAGGATCTGGTACGGGTGCTCTCCGGAGGCTGAAAGACCCGGCGTGTGGGAATCATCGAGGTGGTGCCCGGACGTTGCAGTAACTACGGGGCCGATGTCAGACCTGGCTTATAGGGTCTGATCAAGTGCATCGAACCGAACGAGCGGGGTGAGGTAGATGGCGACCAAGGACACCGGCGGCGGACAGCAGAAGGCGACGCGTTCCACCGAGGAGGTCGAGGAGCAGACAGAGGAAGCACAGGGCTCCGAGGACCTCAAGGAACGCCAGGAGAAGCTGAGCGACGACGTGGACTCCGTCCTCGACGAGATCGACGACGTCCTCGAGGAGAACGCAGAGGACTTTGTTCGCTCATTTGTGCAAAAGGGCGGGCAATAGCGGGCAAGTCGGGTGAAGGTGCGTGCGGTACCGGCAACGCGTGACGGATTGCCGGGCCGCTGCCCAAGTGCCCCAGCCGCACATGTGGATCACTGCCGAGAGCCGGGTAGGGTCCCTTCGTACTGTGCTTCAACTGCAATTCGGCCATCGGCAAGTTGGGGGAACATCCCGACACCGTCCGCCGTGCGGCCGCATATCTGGAAGGAAACGCGTGGAAGCCAACACTCGTAGCACCGGGCGTCTGCCGGCTGCCTTCCTGACGCCCGGGTCCTCGTCCTTCATGGACTTCCTGTCCGAGCACCAGCCCGAGATCCTGCCCGGCAACCGGACGTTGCCGCCCACGCAGGGCGTGATCGAGGCGCCGCACGGCACGACGATCGTCGCGGTGACGTTCCCCGGCGGTGTGGTGCTCGCCGGTGACCGGCGGGCGACCATGGGCAATGTCATCGCGCAGCGCGACATCGAGAAGGTCTTCCCGGCCGACGAGTACTCAGCGGTCGGCATCGCCGGCACCGCCGGTCTCGCCGTGGAGATGGTCAAGCTCTTCCAGCTGGAGCTCGAGCACTTCGAGAAGGTCGAGGGGGCCACGCTCTCCCTGGAGGGCAAGGCGAACCGTCTTTCCACGATGATCCGGTCGAATCTGGCAATGGCCATGCAGGGCCTGGCCGTTGTCCCGCTCTTCGCCGGTTATGACGTGGACCGCGAGAAGGGGCGCATCTTCAGTTACGACGTCACGGGCGGCCGTTCCGAGGAGCACGGCTTCGCGGCCACCGGCTCCGGTTCGGTCTTCGCGCGTGGTGCGATGAAGAAGCTCTACCGCAAGGACCTGACGGAGGAGCAGGCGACGACGCTCGTCATCCAGGCGTTGTACGACGCCGCGGACGACGACTCGGCGACGGGTGGCCCGGATGTGGCTCGCCGGATCTATCCGATCGTGACCGTGATCTCCGACGAGGGATTCCGCAGGCTCACGGACGACGAGTCCTCCGAGATCGCCCGCTCGATTCTTGAGCGGCGTCTGGAGCAGCCCGACGGCCCGCGGGCCTCGCTGCTCTGATCGATCCGTATTCGCCACTGACTTCAGTCACTGACAGAAAGGGACGGATAGCCGGTGTCGACGCCGTTCTATGTCTCACCCCAGCAGGCCATGGCCGACCGGGCGGAATACGCCCGCAAGGGCATCGCCCGTGGTCGCAGCCTTGTTGTGCTGCAGTTCGCCGATGGCATCGTGTTCGTCGGCGAGAACCCGTCCCGTGCGCTGCACAAGTTCAGCGAGATCTATGACCGGATCGGCTTCGCGGCCGCCGGCAAGTACAACGAGTACGAGAACCTGCGGATCGGCGGCGTGCGGTACGCCGACCTCCGCGGATATACGTACGACCGCGATGACGTCACGGCCCGCGGTCTCGCGAACGTCTACGCCCAGACCCTTGGCACGATCTTCTCGAGCCAGGCCGAGAAGCCGTACGAGGTCGAGCTGGTCGTCGCCGAGGTGGGCGCCACGGCCGACGCCGACCAGATCTACCGGCTGCCGCACGACGGTTCGATCGTGGACGAGCACGGCTCGGTCGCGGTCGGCGGCAACGCCGAACAGATCAGCACGTACCTCGACCAGCGTCATCGTGACGGGATGTCGCTCGCCGAGGCGCTGAAGCTCGCCGTGCAGTCGCTGTCCCGCGACACCAACGGCAGCGAGCGGGAGATCCCCGCGGAGCGGCTCGAGGTCGCGGTCCTCGACCGTACGAGGCCGCAGCAGCGGAAGTTCAAGCGGATCGTCGGGCGCCAGCTCGCGCGGCTGCTCGAAGGGGGCGCCTCGGCGCCCACGGACGCCGCGTCCGACAACGAAGAGCCGGAGACCGAGTCCGGTTCCGCCGAGGAGTAGTCCGTCTCGTCGTACGCCCCGTGTCCCGGCCCTGTGGCCGGACACGGGGCGTACGCGTGTGTGGCGGGCTAGCGGGCGGCGGGCGCCGTCGAGCCGCGGATCACCAGCTCGACGGGGAGGGTGTCGGTCCGGGGCGTGCGTCCGTCGAGGACGGCGAGCAAGGACGTCATGCCGCGTTCGCCGAACCGTTCGGCGGGCAGTCGCACGGTGGTGAGTTCGGGTTCCACGGCGGTCGCCAGGGTGAGGTCGTCGAAGCCGGTCACGGAGAGGTCCTCGGGCACGCGCAGGCCGAGGCGGCGGGCCGCCTTGCAGGCCCCGGCGGCGAGGATGTCGTCGTCGCAGACGAGTGCGGTGGGGCGGGGCCCCGGAGCGCGGAGAGCGGCTTCAGCGGCCGTGCGGGCGTCGTCGACGGTGAGGAGTGCCCGCACGGTGCGTACGGCCGCGCCGGTGCCCCTCAGCGCCGTCGCGAGGGCCTCGGAGCGCACGTCGAAGGTCCAGGAGTCGACGCCCGCGGCGAAGTGCAGGAAGTCGCGGTGGCCCAAAGCGAGGAGATGCTCGGCCACCTGGCGCATGCCGTCGCCGATGTCGAGGTTGACGGTGGCCGCGCCGAGGCTGCCCGCCGGGTCGCTGTCGAGCATGACCAGGGGGAGTCCGTCGCCCTGGATGGTGGCGAGTGCGTCGGAGGCGATGGACGAGGCGAGGATGCCGTCCAGGGCGGCGCGGCTGGAGTCGAAGGGGGCGCGGGCGGGGCCGATGCCCTCGGGGGAGGGGTAGAGGACCACTTCGAAGCCGTGCTCGGCTGCGACGCGGGCGGCTCCGGTGTAGACGCGGGCGAAGAACTCGTTGGTGAGGGCGGGGACGACCAGGAGTGCCGTCCTGGTACGGCCGAGGCGGAGGTTGCGGGCCGCGAGGTTGGGGCGGTAGCCCAGTTCGCGGGCCGTGTCCCGGACGCGTTCGGCGGTGCGCTCGGCGACCCGGCCGCGCCACTTGTCGCCGAACACGAGGGAGACGGTGGCCTGGGACACCCCGGCGGCGCGTGCGACGTCGCGGCTCGTGGGGCGTGGCCCCGCGGCCTCCTGCTGTGGCCCGGCCACTCCTGGTACCTCCCTGATCGCGCCCGCGGGATGCTTTTCGGATGGACCCGCGGTGAGCGCTCATGGTACGTATGACCCTCGACGTTATACGTAAAACCTCGGCGCGTCGGTGCGGGGGAACCGAAGCAGGGGGAAGGGGCGGGAAGCATGGCTGCCGGATACGCGGAGATCCTCCGGACGAGATATGCGGGACGGTTGCTCGCGGGCACGCTGGTGGGGCGGCTGCCGAACGCGACCGCCCCGATCGCCATCGTGCTGTTCATCCGCGCCGAGGGCGGGACGTACAGCCTGGCCGGCGCCCTCGCCGCGGTGTACGGCGTGGCCAACGCGGTGGGGCAGCCGCTGCTCGGCCGCCTGGTGGACCTCTACGGACAGCCCCGGATCCAGCTCCCGGCCGCGGTCGTCTCCGCCCTCGGCATGGCCGCCTTCGCCTTCACCGGGCCCGATTCGCTGGCGCCCGCGTACGTGGCGGTGGCCGTGGCCGGGCTCTTCACGCCGCCGCTCGAGGGCGGCCTGCGCGCGCTGTGGCCCGGCGTCCTGGGCAAGGAGGAGCAGGTGCACACGGCGTACGCCATGGACGCCATCGCCCAGGAGGTCATGTTCACCGTCGGACCGCTGCTCGTCACGGGCTGCGTCGCGCTCTGGTCGGAGCAGGCCGCGCTGCTCGTCGTGAACGCCATCGGTGTGCTCGGCGCCCTCTCCGTAGTGGTGTCGCAGCCCTCGCGCGCGTGGCGTTCGGCGCCCCGTGAGGCGCACTGGCTCGGCGCGCTGCGCTCACCCGGCCTCATCGCGCTGCTCGGCGCGTTCCTCTTCATCGGCATGGCGCTCGGCTCCATCACCGTCGCCGGTGTGTCGTACGCCGACGGGAACGGCGGCGACGCGGTGTACGGCTGGATGATGGCCGCCCTCGGACTCGGCGCCCTCGTCGGCGGATCCGTGTACGGGGCGCGGCAGTGGGCCGGCGTCCCGGAGAAGCGCCTCACGGTCCTGGTGGCCCTGCTGGCGCTCTGCTACTGGCCGTTGACGCTGACGCCGGGCGCGGTCGCCATGACGGGGCTCGCCGCCGTCGCCGGAGTCTTCCTCGCTCCGGCGCTCGCGTGCGCGTTCATCATCGTCGACCGGCATGCCCCGCGGGGCACCGTCACCGAGGCGTTCTCTTGGCTCGTGACCACGTTCACGGTCGGCGCGTCGCTCGGCACGGCCGCGGCGGGTCCCGTCGTCGAATGGGGCGGGACCGTGTGGGGCTTCGCCGTCCCGGGGCTCGCCGGCGTCGCCGCTCTGCTTGTCCTGCTGGCCACGGCGCGGGTGCTCGCACTCCCCGCTTCTTCGGCGGTCGTTGCGGGTTCATCGGAAAATGATCGAAACGGTGCCGTCGAACCCGGTTTCAGCACAGGCCATCAGGCGTAATGTTCAGTCATGGACCGCCGCATTTTCGGGCTGGAGAATGAGTACGGCGTCACGTGCACGTTTAGGGGACAGCGCCGTCTGTCGCCTGACGAGGTGGCGCGCTACCTCTTCCGCCGTGTTGTCTCATGGGGCCGCAGCAGCAACGTCTTTCTGCGGAACGGCGCCCGCCTCTATCTTGACGTCGGGTCACATCCGGAATACGCAACACCGGAATGTGACAACGTGACCGAGCTGGTCACGCACGACAAAGCAGGCGAGCGCATTCTGGAAGGCCTGCTCGTCGACGCCGAACGCCGCCTGCACGAGGAGGGAATCGCGGGCGACGTCTATCTCTTCAAGAACAACACCGACTCGGCGGGAAACTCCTACGGCTGCCACGAGAACTATCTGGTGGCCCGGCACGGGGAGTTCTCGCGGCTCGCGGACATCCTCATTCCCTTCCTCGTCACGCGACAGCTGCTGTGCGGCGCGGGCAAGGTGCTGCAGACTCCACGCGGCGCCGTGTACTGCGTCAGTCAGCGTGCCGAGCACATCTGGGAAGGGGTCTCCTCCGCGACCACCCGCTCCCGGCCGATCATCAACACCCGCGACGAACCGCACGCGGACGCCGAGCGCTACCGCAGGCTGCACGTCATCGTCGGTGACTCGAACATGTCCGAGACGACCATGCTCCTGAAGGTCGGAGCCACCGACCTCGTCCTGCGCATGATCGAAGCGGGCACGGTGATGCGCGACCTGACCCTGGAGAACCCGATCCGGGCCATCCGCGAGGTCAGTCACGACATCACGGGCCGCCGCAAGGTGCGCCTGGCCAGCGGCCGTGAGGCCTCGGCCCTCGAGGTGCAGCGCGAGTACTACGAGAAGGCCGTGGACTTCGTGGACCGCCGCGGCATCCGCACGGGCACGGTCGAGCAGGTCCTCGAGCTGTGGGGCCGCACGCTCGACGCGATCGAGGCCGAGGACCTCGACCGCATCGGCACCGAGATCGACTGGGTCATGAAGTACAAGCTCATCGAGCGCTACCGAGCCAAGAACAACATGACCATGTCGCATCCGCGGGTCGCGCAGATAGACCTCGCGTATCACGACATCCACCGGCGTCGCGGGCTGTACTACCTCCTGGAGAAGAAGGGCCAAGCCGCCCGCATCTGCAACGACTTGAAGATCTTCGAAGGCAAGTCGGTGCCTCCGCAGACCACCCGCGCACGGCTGCGCGGCGACTTCATCCGCAGGGCCCAGGAGCAGCGCCGTGACTTCACGGTCGACTGGGTGCACCTCAAGCTCAACGACCAGGCACAGCGCACCGTGTTGTGCAAGGACCCCTTCCGGTCGGTCGACGACCGGGTGGAGAAACTGATCGCCGGTATGTAACCCCCGATACAGGAGATGCGTTGCGGGAACGCAACGCGGGGCGCCGTACGTTCCTCGTACGGCGCCCTTCTCCATGCGTAGAGTTGCGCGCACGCCAACCGACAAGATCGACCGATACGAGGCCCCCACCGTGCGCCGACGCTCACTTCTCCTTGCTGTTCCGGCCGGCCTGCTCACGCTGGCCGGCTGTGGCGACGACAAAAAGGCCGACAAGGCCAAGCCCAGCGACAGCCCATCCCCTTCCAACTCGTCCTCGGCCGCGCCGACGGCGAAGATCGTGGACGGGCCGCTGCCCGAGATCACGAAGGGGACGAAGTTCGGGCAGAAGCCGACCGTCGCCAAGGGACCGGGCAAGGCGTCCTCCGACCTCGCGGTCAAGACCCTGGTCGAGGGCAAGGGCGACGTGGTCAAGAAGGGCGACTACCTCCAGGCCAACTACCTCGGCCAGATCTGGGCCACGGCCAAGGTCTTCGACAACTCGTACGACCGCGGCAACCCCACCGTCTTCCCGATCGGTGTCGGTCAGGTCATCCCCGGCTGGGACCAGGCCCTGGTCGGCAAGAAGCTCGACAGCCGCGTGCAGCTCGCGATCCCGCCGAAGATGGGTTACGGCACCGAGGGCAACAAGCAGGCGGGCATCAAGGGCACGGACACGCTGGTGTTCGTCGTGGACCTCGTGGGGACCTTCAGCAACAAGAGCTCGGCCAAGGGCAAGGAGGTCGCGCAGTCCAACATCGACCTGCCCAAGGTCGGTACGAACACGGACGGCAAGGCCCCCTCGATCGACGTCCCCAAGAAGGACGCCCCCAAGAAGCTCGTCGCGAGCTACATCCTCGAGGGCGACGGCGAGGAGATCAAGGAGACCGACAGCCTCCTGTGCCAGTACAAGGGCGTGCTGTGGGCCGACGGCAAGGAGTTCGACTCCTCGTACAAGAGCGGCCAGCTCGCCTCGTTCCAGCTGGCGCAGGTCGTCAAGGGCTGGGCGCAGGGTCTGACCGGCAAGAAGGTCGGCAGCCGCGTCCTGGTCATCGTCCCCCCGAAGCTCGGGTACGGAGACCAGCCGCCGCAGGGCAGCACCATCAAGAAGGACTCCACGCTGGTCTTCACCGTGGACATCCTCGCGAAGATGTAAGACTGTCCCGGCCGGTCATTCGTATCAAGCAGGAGCATTAAACGTGAGCATCGAGAAGCCCGAGATCGACTTCCCCGACGGTCCGGTCCCCACCGACCTCGAGATCGTGGACATCTGGGAGGGCGACGGCCCGGAGGCCAAGGCCGGCGACACCGTCCAGGTCCACTACGTGGGAGTTTCCTTCTCCAGCGGTGAAGAGTTCGACGCCTCCTGGAACCGCGGCAACCCGCTCGCGTTCCAGCTGGGCGCCGGTCAGGTCATCGCCGGCTGGGACCAGGGCGTCCAGGGCATGAAGGTCGGCGGCCGCCGCAAGCTGACCATCCCCTCGCACCTGGCGTACGGCGAGCGCGGCGCCGGTGGCGGCCGCATCGCGCCCGGCGAGACGCTGATCTTCGTCTGCGACCTCGTCGCCGTCTGAGCGTCGTCCGAGCGATGACTGAGGCCAGGGTCTGATCAGACCTGTCCCATCGAGGCCCATGCCGGTTCCGGCATGGGCCTCGGCTTTTCCCACGACACCCCGGGGCGGTACGGTCGGCGGTCGGAAGTCATGTTGAGAAAGGGCGTCGATGGCCATTGCCAAGGCCGAGCGGCTGATGAACCTGGCGCTGTGTCTGCTCGGGACGCGGCGGCCGCTCAGCAAGCGCGAGCTGCGCGAGTCCATCGAGGCCTATCTGGAGGCGGGGTCCGACGACTCCTTCAACCGGATGTTCGAGCGCGACAAGGACGATCTGCGCGAACTCGGCCTGGTCATCGAGACGGTGGAGAACCTCGACGGCGAGGTCGGCTATCTCGCGCGCCGCGACAGCAACCGTCTGCCGCCCATCACCATCGACGCCGAGGAAGCCGCCGCACTCGGCCTCGCGGCCAAGGTCTGGCAGCAGGCCCGTCTCGCCGGAGCCGCCAGCGGCGCCCTGCAGAAGCTGCGCGCCGCCGGACTGCCCGAGGACGTCGACCCGTACGAGGCGCACAGCGCCCTCGAACCGCGCATCCCCGTGCACGAGGCGTCCTTCGAGCCGCTGATGCTGGCCTGCCGCGACCGCCGCCCCGTCGTCTTCGACTACCGCAAGGCCACCGCGGCCCGCCCCGAGCCCCGCCACGTCGAGCCCTGGGCCCTTGAGTGCTGGCGCGGCCACTGGTACCTCGCGGGCTGGGACCGCGACCGCGGCGCCGAGCGGGTCTTCAGGCTCTCCCGCATCACCGGGAAGGTCCGCGCCCGCGCCGGCAAGTTCACCGCCGACATCCCCGATGTGGTCACGGTGCGCGAGACCGTCGCGAGCTGGGCGGGGGAGAGCGCCGACCGTTCCGCCCTGATCAGACTGCGTACGGGCGCGGGCTATCCGCTGCGCGCCAAGGCCGCCCGCATACGTGCGGCGGGCGAGGGGTGGGACGAGTTGGAAATTCCGTACGGGCACGGGCTCGATGCCTGGCTGGTGGAGTTCGGGCCCGATGTGGTGGTCCTGGAGCCCGCCGAGCTGCGGGCCGACGTCGTGGACCGGCTGCGCGCCGTGGCCAAGGGCTGAGGGGGACACACCATGGCCACGAACGCCATCGACCAGACCCGGCGGATGCTCTCCCTGGTGACGTATCTGCGCGAGCGCCCCGGCGCGCACGTCAGTGACGTGGCCCGCGCCTTCGGGATCACCGAGGACGAGCTGATCTCGGACCTGGACGTGCTTCCGCTGTGCGGGACCAGCTTCCGCGGCGGTGACCTCCTGGACATCGACACCGACGGCGACCGCATCTGGTGGCACAACCCCGACGACGTGGCGGCACCGCTGCGCCTCGCCGCCGACGAGGCCACCGCGCTCCTGGTGGCCGCCCGCGCGGTCTCCACCCTGCCCGGGCTTCGCGAGAGCGACCGGCAGGCGCTCCTGCGCGCCACCGCGAAGCTGGAGGCCGCGGCCGGTGAGAACGCGGGCGCCAGCGCGCGGCTCTCGGTGACCTTCGAGTCCGAGGGCGGCGTCTTCGCCGAGGTCGACCGTGCCATCTCCGAGCGGCGCAGGCTCTGGCTGCGCTACTACTCGCCCGCGCGCGACGAGCTCACCGAGCGCGAGGTCGACCCCGTCAGGCTCTTCGCCGTCGGGCACACGTACATGGAGGCGTGGTGCTACCTCTCCGAGGCGCGCCGCACCTTCCGTCTCGACCGGGTGGCCGAGATCAAGATCCTGGACGAGCCGTCGTCGCCGCCCGAGGTCGAGCTGCGTGATCTCTCCGAGGGACTCGTGCAGCCCGCCGCGGAGGACCCCGAGGTGGTCGTCGAGGTCGGCCCCGGCGGCCGCTGGGTCGCCGAGTACTACCCCCACGACAGCGCCGAGGAGCTCCCCGACGGCGGCCTGCGGATCACCCTGCGCACGCCGGACCCGACCTCGCTGCGGCGGCTCGCGCTGCGGCTCGGCGGGGACGGGCACATCGTCTCCCCGGCTGATCTCGCGGACAGTGCGCGCCGGGCGGCACGCGAGGCGCTCGCGGCCTATGACGAGCACGACAAGCACCCCGGCGCGTCGTACGACAGGCAGGAGCAAGGGCGTTGAACGCAAAGATCATGTCCGAGATTCCCGGTATGTCGAGGATCGCCCCTGTGCTCTTCAAGGCCGCCTGCCCCGACTGCCGCGCCCGCTTCGAACTCTCCGCGGGCGCCCTGCGGTTGGCCATCGGCGCCTCGGCCCGCACCACCTTCTACTCGTTCACGTGCCCCGAGTGCGACACCGCGGTACGCAAGCCCGCGGGCGAGCGCATCGTCGAACTGCTCACCGGCGGCGGGGTGCGGACACTGCGTCTGCACTCGACCGTCTAGGCTCGGCGCATGTTCTGGGCGATGCTGGCGATTGCCGCGGGGTTCTGTGGCCTCGCCGTACTCGGCGTTTTGGCGATCCGGGTCTTCATCGAGGCGCAGCGCCTCAGCGCCCAAGTGACGCAGACCACACAGCGGATCAATCGTGCTGCGGAAGATCTTGAGGCGGCCGCGACCGGTGTGGCCCGTGCGGGCCGGGATGTCCTTTAGTCCCTGTGAATCCCGGCGATACGGCCGGGGCGCACATCGATGCCGTGGCCTGTCAACTTCCCTTGTCCGGCAGGTACGCTGCTGCAGTGGCCCGGATTGCGAGGCGCGGGCCGCAACTGGGAGTACGCACAGGGATTGCCCTGCGTTCACCCCTGAGCGTTACGATCGCTGCCAGCACGGTGGCCGGACAGCCAAGTCCGGCCTGTCCGGCAGCCCCGCCCCTGCCGCCTCGGTGAGAAGGTAAAGACCTATGTTCGGAAAGATCGGCGCCCCCGAGATCATTCTCATTCTCGTCGTCATCGTTCTGCTGTTCGGCGCGAAGAAGCTTCCCGACATGGCCCGGTCGCTCGGCAAGTCCGCGCGCATCCTCAAGAGCGAGGCCAAGGCGATGAAGTCGGACGGCAAGAAGGACGAAGCCGCCCCGGCCGACCCGCCCGGTGACCCTTCCGCCGCCCAGCCCCGCACCATCCAGGCCGCGCCCGGTGACGTGACCAGCTCGCGCCCGGTCACCGAGCCCACCGACAGCACGACCAAGCGCTGATCCAAGGCCGGCGACGGCCGGCCTGCCGCACGAGATGAGGACGTGGGTTGCTCAAGCCTGCCCGCAAGAAGGAACAGGATCCCGAGGGGCGGATGCCGCTTGCGGAGCACCTGCGCGAGCTCCGCAACCGGCTCGCGAAGGCCGTGCTGGCCATCATCGTCGTCGCGATCGTCGCTGCCTTCTTCTACAAGGACATCATCGAGTTCTTCACGAACCCGATCCTGAACTCCGTGGGGTGCGAGAAGAGCTTCGCCGAGCTGGCGAAGGAGGAGGACGGCACGTGCGCGCGCATCGTGCTGAACGGTCTGCTCACGCCGTTCACGCTCGCGCTGAAGATCTCCCTGATGGCCGGTGTGGTGCTCGCGTCGCCGATCTGGCTCTACCAGCTGTGGGCCTTCGTCGCCCCCGGCCTGCACAAGAGCGAGAAGAAGTACGCCTACGGCTTCGTGGCCGCCGGTTTCCCCCTGTTCCTGGGCGGCGGGTTCTTCGCGTACAAGACGCTGCCGACGATGGCGCGGGTGCTGCTCGAATTCTCGCCGGGCGGGATCGACAACTTCTTGCCGCTGGACGAGCTGATCGACCTGGTCACCCGCATGGTGATCGTCTTCGGCCTCTCCTTCGAGCTGCCGCTCCTTCTGGTGATGCTGAACCTCACCGGGGTGCTCACCGGCAAGCGCATGCTCGGCTGGTGGCGCGGCATGATCATGGGCATCACGGTCTTCGCGGCCGTGGCGACGCCCAGCACGGACCCGCTGACCATGATCGCCCTCGCCGGACCGATCTGGGTGCTCTACTTCGCGGCCACCGCCTTCTCGCTCATGAACGACCGGCGCAAGGCCAAGATCGAGGCTGACGGACCCGATGACGACGAGGCGTCCGAGCTCGACCTGACCCCCGAGGAGGTCGGCGAGATCGAGCCCGTGTCCGCGAACCGTGCGCTGCCCGAGCAGGCGAGCGGCGACGGCGCCGGCGCCGTCGCGAACAGGGATCGGGTAAACGGTTTCGACGATGTGACCTGATCTTGTAGGGTCCTCCCGCAAACGACGTCCGGGGGCCCCAGTGACCAGCGACATCACTCTCTTCGTCAATCCCACCGCAGGACGCGGCCGGGGCGCTCACGCGGCGCAGCCGGCCGCTTCGGCGTTGCGGGCGGCAGGTTTCTCCGTGCGCACGGTCATCGGCGAGGACTCCGCCGACGCGCTGCGCCGGGCACGCGATGCCGTCCATGCCGGTACGCGCGCGCTGATAGCCGTCGGCGGTGACGGCATGGCGAGCCTCGCGCTGCAGGCCGTCGCACAGACGCCGACACCCCTGGGCGTGGTCGCCGTGGGTACCGGCAACGACTTCGCGCGTGCGCTCGGGCTTCCGGTGCGCGATCCGGCCGCCGCGGGGGCGGTCATCGCCGAGGCGCTCGACGCGGGGCGCACGCGCGACGTCGACCTGGGGCGGGTCGGCAAGACGTGGTTCGGCACCGTGCTCGCCTCCGGCTTCGACTCGCGGGTCAACGACCGGGGCAACCGGATGCGCTGGCCCACCGGACGCTTCAAGTACGACCTGGCGATGGCCGCCGAGCTGGCCGCCTTCCGGCCTGTCCCGTACCGGATCATGCTGGACGGCGGCCGGGTCCACGAGGTCGACGCGACACTCGTCGCCGTCGGGAACGGACCGTCGTACGGCGGAGGCATGAAGATCTGCGCGCGGGCCGACCTCAGCGACGGCCTCTTCGACGTCACGGTCGTCGGCGACTGCAGCCGCAGGACACTCCTGAAGGTCTTCCCGAAGGTGTACAAGGGCACGCACCTGGACCACCCCAAGGTCACCGTGTTCCGGGCCGCGAAGGTGGAACTCGCCGCCCCGGACGTCACCGGGTACGCGGACGGCGAGCAGCTCGGCGGGCTTCCGCTGACGGCGGAGTGTGTGCCGGGGGCCGTGCGCGTTCTCGGGCCCGAGGGGCCGCGGAGACCGTAAGAGAGATAATGATCGTCCGTTGTCAGTGGTGGCCGGTAGTCTCGAAAGCACGATGACAGAGGACCTCTCACCGGCCGAGCGGTACGCGGCGGCGCGCGAGCGCGCTGTCGAGCAGGCCACCGCACTCGCTGGCTTCCGCGAGATGTACGAATTCGGCCTCGACCCCTTCCAGATCGACGCCTGTCGGGCGCTCGAAGCGGGCAAGGGTGTACTCGTGGCCGCCCCCACGGGCTCGGGCAAGACGATCGTCGGCGAGTTCGCCGTGCACCTGGCCCTGCTGCAGGGCAAGAAATGCTTCTACACCACGCCCATCAAGGCGCTCTCCAACCAGAAGTACGCCGACCTCTCCAAGAGATACGGCGCCGACAAGGTCGGTCTGCTGACCGGCGACAACAGCGTCAACTCCGATGCCCCGGTGGTCGTGATGACCACCGAGGTGCTGCGGAACATGCTGTATTCGGGCTCGCAGTCCCTGCTGAACCTCGGCTATGTGGTGATGGACGAGGTGCACTACCTCTCCGACCGCTTCCGCGGCGCCGTCTGGGAAGAGGTGATCATCCACCTCCAGGAGTCGGTGACGCTGGTCTCCCTGTCGGCGACCGTGTCGAACGCCGAGGAGTTCGGCGACTGGCTGGACACCGTGCGCGGCGACACGCAGGTGATCGTCTCGGAGCACCGGCCCGTGCCGCTGTTCCAGCACGTCCTGGCCGGGCGCCGGATGTACGACCTCTTCGAGGAGGGGGAGGGCCAGCGCAAGGCCGTCAACCCCGACCTCACGCGCATGGCGCGGATGGAGGCCAGCCGTTCGTACAACCCGCGTGACCGTCGCAAGGGCAAGATGGTCCGCGAGGCCGACCGCGAGCGGGAGCGCAGACAGCGCTCGCGGATCTGGACGCCGGGCCGGCCCGAGGTCATCGACCGGCTCGACTCCGAAGGTCTCCTGCCCGCGATCACCTTCATCTTCAGCCGCGCGGCCTGCGAGGCCGCCGTGCAGCAGTGCCTGCACGCGGGGCTGAGGCTGAACGACGAGGACGCACGGGCCAAGGTCCGCGAGATCGTCGAGGAGCGCACGGCCGCCATCCCGGACGAGGACCTGCACGTCCTCGGTTACTACGAATGGCTCGAAGGCCTGGAGCGCGGCATCGCCGCGCACCACGCGGGCATGCTGCCCACCTTCAAGGAGGTCGTCGAGGAGCTCTTCGTGCGCGGTCTGGTGCGCGCGGTCTTCGCCACCGAGACCCTCGCGCTCGGCATCAACATGCCCGCGCGGAGCGTGGTCCTCGAAAAACTCGTCAAGTGGAACGGCGAGCAGCACGCGGACATCACGCCCGGCGAGTACACCCAGCTGACCGGCCGTGCCGGGCGGCGCGGCATCGACGTCGAGGGCCATGCGGTGGTCCTGTGGCAGCGCGCCATGAGTCCGGAGCACCTCGCGGGGCTCGCCGGCACGCGCACCTACCCGCTGCGGTCCAGCTTCAAGCCGTCGTACAACATGGCGGTGAACCTGGTCGAGCAGTTCGGGCGGCACCGCTCGCGCGAGCTCCTGGAGACGTCCTTCGCGCAGTTCCAGGCCGACAAGTCGGTCGTCGGGATCTCCCGCCAGGTGCAGAAGAACGAAGAGGGACTCGAGGGCTACAAAGCCTCGATGACCTGTCACCTGGGCGACTTCGACGAGTATGCGCGGCTGCGCCGCGAGTTGAAGGACCGGGAGACCGAGCTCGCCAAGCAGGGTGCCAACCAGCGCAGGGCGGCCGCCGCCGCTGCCCTGGAGAAGCTCAAGCCCGGCGACGTCATCCACGTGCCGACCGGTAAGTACGCGGGCCTGGCGCTCGTCCTGGATCCGGGAATCCCCGCCGGGCGGGTCAACGGCCACCGCGGCTTCGAGCACCAGGACGGGCCGCGCCCTCTTGTCCTCACCTCCGAGCGGCAGGTCAAGCGGCTCGCCTCGATGGACTTCCCGGTCCCGGTCGAGGCGCTGGAGCGGATGCGCATCCCGAAGTCGTTCAACGCGCGTTCGCCGCAGTCGCGCCGTGACCTGGCGTCCGCGCTGCGCACCAAGGCCGGGCACATCGTGCCCGAGCGCCACCGCAAGGGCCGCGCCGCCGCCGCGGACGACCGCGAGATCGCTCGCCTCCGTACGGAACTGCGGGCGCACCCCTGCCACGGGTGCGACGAGCGGGAGGACCACGCCCGCTGGGCCGAGCGCTACTACCGCCTGCGGCGGGACACCGTGCAGCTGGAGCGGCGGATCGAGGGGCGCACGAACACCATCGCGCGCACCTTCGACCGGATCGTCGCGCTGCTGACCGAGATGGACTATCTGCGGGGCGACGAGGTCACCGAGCACGGCAAGCGCCTCGCCCGGCTCTATGGAGAGCTGGACCTCCTGGCGAGCGAATGCCTGCGCGAAGGCGTGTGGGAAGGCCTCAGCCCGGCCGAACTGGCCGCGTGCGTCTCGGCGTTGGTGTTCGAGGCCCGGATGGCGGACGACGCGCTCGCCCCCAAGCTGCCCTCCGGCAAGGTGAAGGCCTCGCTCGGCGAGATGGTGCGGATCTGGGGGCGGCTCGATGCCCTCGAAGAAGAGTTCAAGATCAACCAGGCGGAAGGCGTCGGGCAGCGGGAGCCGGACCTCGGCTTCGCCTGGGCGGCGTACATGTGGGCGTCCGACAAGGGCCTCGACGAGGTGCTCCGGGAGATCGAGATGCCTGCCGGGGACTTCGTGCGGTGGTGCAAGCAGGTGATCGACGTCCTCGGACAGATTTCGGCCGCAGCTCCGCGCGAGGGGAGCACGGTCGCGAAGAACGCCCGCAAGGCCGTGGACCAGCTGCTGCGGGGAGTCGTGGCATACAGCTCGGTCGGCTGACGGAACGGGGTCCGGGGGCTCGGCCTCCGGACCCCGCTCCTGCGAAGGCTGTCTACGCCGCCGCGCTCGTCCGCTCCGCGTCCCGCTTGGCGACCTCTTCCCGCACGATCGGGATCACGTGCCGCCCGAAGTCGATCGCGTCGTCCAGAAGGTCGTAGCCACGGGCGGAGAGGATCTCCACTCCCAGGTCGTAGTAGTCCAGGAGGGCCCGGGCGACCGTTTCCGGAGTGCCCACCAGTGCCGTCGAGTTGCCGGCGCCACCCGTTTCCGCGGCCGTCGGCGTCCACAGCGCCCGGTCGTGGCGCTCACCCGATGCCGCCGCCGCCAGCAGGCGCTGCGAGCCCGCATTCTCGGGGTTCTTCAGCGGATGGCGGCGGGACAGCGGCGCTCCCGCCTTACGGGCCTTGATGCGGGCCAGGGTCGCGTGCGCCTTCTCCCAGGCCAGTTCCTCGGTCGGCGCGATGATCGGGCGGAAGGCCACCTGGATCCGGGGAACGTCCGTGCGCCCGGCCGCTTTCGCCGCCGCCTTCACCGACTCGATCTGCTCGGCGGTCTGTGCGAGCGGCTCGCCCCACAGGCAGTAAATGTCGGCCTCCGCACCTCCGGCGGCGTACGCGGCGGGCGATGAACCCCCGAACGACACGCGCGGATGCGGCTGTTGGACCGGGAAGGTGTCGCTGACGAAGTCGTCGAAGCGGTAGTACTCGCCCTCGTGGTCGAACGGGTCGTGCGAGGTCCACGCCCTCTTGATGATCTGGATGGCCTCGCGGGTGCGCGCGTACCGCTCGTCCTTGGTGCGGAAGTCGCCCTCGCGCTGCTGCTCGTGGTCGTTGCCGCCCGTGATGAAGTGCACGGCGAGGCGGCCGTCGCTGATGTGGTCCAGGGTCGCGAACGTCTTCGCGGCGAAGGTGGGGTACGAGACGTTCGGGCGGTGCGCGACCAGGATCTGGAGCCTGTCCGTGCGGGCCGCAACATAGGCGGCGGCGGGGGAGGGGTCGGGTGAACCCGATCCGTAGGCGAACAGGACACGGTCCCAGCCTTGGTCCTCATGGGCCCGGGCGAGCCTGAGGGTGTAGTCCTTGTCGAAGGACACGCCCGGGCGGGCGGTGACTTCGGAGCCTTCGTTGGTCGCGGCGATGCCGAGAAACTCGACGGGCACGGCGGAGCCTCATCTCAACTTGTCGTGGTGTGCGCTGACTTGCGTCGACGTGGAAGCAATCAGAAGCAACACGACGCGGACCACACACGACCGAAGTCGATGTGATCGCGGGTGACAAGACGCGGCTGAGGGCGCATGCGCCCAGTTGAACAGCAGTCCTTGTGGGCGTCAACCAGGTCCGGGACGGGCCGCGTCCGGGTCCGGTCGGAGGGCCCGAACAGGGGGTGGCCAAAGATGTGTTCCCGCCTGTTCGACGCCATCACTCCATGTGTTCGATTGATCGCCGGGCGTGCAAATGGAGCCGAGTGTATGCCCGCCGATGCGGCCGATGCAGAGGGTTACCGAATATGACTCGGTGCTGAATTCGGCGCACTAAGCTCGCCCGGAGCGCGGCGAGTTGCAGTGAGTTGCGATAAATTCGCGCGTTTGTTCCCAGATCCTTCGAATAGTTCGGATTCGTCTATCGCTCTCAACAACCCGTAAAATCCCCCGATTTCGCAGAATCAATCCCCCTTTCCTTCCCCAAGACGAGTGTTCAGAGGGCATACATGGTGAGTGTTCAATCGCCTCCCGGTGGCCGAGAAGTCCCTTACGCACGTGTGTTGTTGCTGCCCGCCATGCTGATGGCCGCGGCGACCGGAGCCGCCGTCGCGGCGGTGACGGAACCCGCCCGCATCGCGGTGGCCCTGTGCGGCGGGATCGCGACCCTCGTGGTCGTCGCGGTCGGCGCCGAAGCGGTGCGCCGCGGCCGGACCATGCGGGAGTTGCACACGCAGTACGCACAGCGCCTCGCCTACCTGGATCGGCGCATCGCGTCCCACGACGACGAGACCGTCCGGCTCGGCAGGGAGATCATCCCTGAGGCCGTCTTCAGGCTCCGGCAGGGCGAAGCGCCCTCGGAAGTGATCCGCCATCTCGTCGACGGCGACGAGTCCTTCTCCGAACTCCCGGATTCACAGCGCCAGATGCTCCGGCACGTCCTGGACACCCTGGACACCGGAGAGGCGATGCGCGAGTCCTCGCAGCGCGCCTTCGTCAACATCGCCCGGCGCGTCCAGGTCATCGTCCACCAGCAGTCCGCGGAACTGCGCGAGATGGAGGAGTTCCACGGCCGCAACCCCGAGGTCTTCGACGACCTGCTCCGCATCGACCACGGCACCGCCCTGATCGGCCGCCTCGCCGACTCGATCACCGTGCTCGGCGGCGCCCGTCCCGGACGCCAGTGGCCCAAGCCCGTACCGCTGTTCAGCGTGTTGCGCGGCGCCATGTCCCGGATCCTGGAGTACCAGCGCGTCGATCTGCACTCGATCGCCAAGGTCGCCATCCGCGGCACGTCCGTGGAGCCTCTCATCCACGCCTGCGCCGAGCTGCTCGACAACGCCACGCGCTACTCGCCGCCGCAGACCCGCGTGCACGTCACCGCGGTCGAGGTGCAGACGGGCATCGCCATCGAGATCGAGGACGGCGGCGTCAGCCTCAGCGAGGAGGCGCGGGCACGGGCCGAGCGCATGCTCGCCCAGGCACAGGCCGGCATCGACCTGAACGACCTCGGTGAGACCCCCCGCCTCGGCATGGCCGTCGTGGGCCGGCTCTCGCAGATGTACAACCTGCAGGTCTCGCTGCGGCAGTCCGCGTACGGCGGCGTCCGCGCGGTGCTCATCGTCCCGCGCGAAATGATCACCACCGGACCCGCCCCCGGCCTCGCGCACGGCATCGGCGCGTCCGCGGTGCCCCGGGTGAACTCCGAGGGCGTGCCCATCGAGGAGACCCAGGGCATCCGGCGCAAGAAGCCCCGTGTGATGACGGCGGGACCGCCCATCCCCAAGCCGCTCACCGCGGCCATGGAGGACGACATCCCCGAGGTGACCGAGTGGACACCGAACGGTCTGCCGCAGCGTCGCAGCCGGGTCCGCACCCCGCTGGCCGAGCGCCTCGCCCAGGAGGCCGCCGACGAGAAGTACGCCAAGCAGCGCGCCCAGTACGCCCCGCAGGCGAGCGCACCGGCCGCTCCCGAACCGGTGAAGAAGGAGGAGAAGGAGCCCGGCCTCTGGATCGAGGCCTTCATGAAGGGCGTCAACGGCGACGAGTCCGCGGCCGATGACCCGTTGTTCCCCAAGGGACACAGCGAGAACGACCACGGCAATGCCGACAACGCCGACGAGGGAGGCTGGAAGTGATCCAGCAACGGGCCAATTTCGACTGGATGCTCAAGGAACTCGCCGACGGGGTGCCGCAGACCCGGCAGATCGTGGTGCTCTCCGCGGACGGTCTGCGCATCGCTCGCTACGGCGGTGACCCCGACGGGGCCGACCGGGTCGCCGCCGCCTGTGCGGGACTTCAGTCCCTGGCCGCCGCGGTCGCCACCGAGATCCCGCACAGCGGCGGCGGGATGCGCATGGTGATCATCGAGGTCGACGGCGGCTACTTCTACCTGATGGCCGCGGGAGCCGGCGCCTACCTCGCCGTGCTCGCCGACGAAACCGTCGACGCGGGCCTCATCGGCAACCGCATGCGGGACCTGGTCGTGCGGATCGGCGCCCACCTGACGAGCCCGCCGCGGCGTGACGGGCAGGCCGTATGAATCCTCCGCAAGGCGAGAATCCCTCCCACCGAGACGACCCTCCCCAACGGGAACGGCGCAGCCCGGAGAATCCCGAGCGGCTCTACATCCTGACCGGTGAGGACACGGAGAGGGCGCCCCTCGACCTCGTCACGCTGATCGTCGCGGACGGCGAGGCACCGCCGACGGCCGAGCCGGAGCACTCCGCCGTCCTGCGGCTGTGCAGGACGCCGCTGTCCGTCGCCGAGCTCTCGGCCTATCTCGCGCTGCCGTTCAGCGTGGTGACCGTCCTGCTGACGAAGATGCTCGGGGTCGAACTGGTACAGGCGCGGGCGCCGATCGTCCGCTCCACCCTCCCCGACCGTTCCCTTCTCGAAGCGGTGATGCATGGACTTCAAAAGCTCTGACACGATCACCGGGCCCAGCAGCGAAGAGGTACTGCCGCACACGACCACGGCCGCCGTGAAGGTCGTCATCGTGGGCGGGTTCGGCGTCGGCAAGACGACGATGGTCGGCTCGGTCAGCGAGATCCGTCCGCTGACCACCGAAGAGACCATGACCCAGGCCGGTATCGGCGTCGACGACAACTACGGCTCGGAGACCAAGACGGCCACCACCGTCGCCATGGACTTCGGCCGGATCAGCCTCTCCGAAGAGCTGGTGCTCTATCTGTTCGGCACCCCCGGCCAGGAGCGCTTCTGGTTCCTGTGGAACGGCCTCTTCGAAGGTGCGCTCGGCGCCGTCGTCCTGATCGACACCCGCCGTCTCGAAGTCAGCTTCGACGTGATCGGCCGCCTCGAGGAGCGGGGCGTGCCCTTCGTCGTCGCCGTGAACGACTTCCCCGACGCGCCCCAGCACCCGATGGACGCGCTGCGCCGCGCCCTCGACCTGGACGAGGCCGTGCCGATGGTCAAGTGCGACGCCCGGCAGCGCGCATCGAGCCGGGACACCCTGCTGACCCTGATGCGCTACCTGCACTCCCTGACCGTGGCCCGCGTCTGACGCCTCACCCCATCCGCAACCCCGGAAACTCCCCGGAATCTCTTCCGCAACCCCGGAGCGACGAACGTGACGACCCCTTCCCACTCCCACCCCGGCACGGACGACCCGGCCATGCCGCCCCCCGGCTGCCCCGCGCACGGCCTCGGGCTCGGCCCCGGCGGCCTGCGCAGGCTCTACGGGCCCGAGGCGGACACCGACCTCGCGGGCGTGTACGAGAAGATGCGCGCCGACCACGGCGCGGTGGCCCCGGCCCTGCTGCACAACGACGTACCCATCTGGGCCGTACTCGGCCACAGCGAGAACCTGCACATGGTGCGCACCCCCTCGCAGTACACCCGCGACGCGCGCCAGTGGCGGGCCGTCCAGGACGGCAGCATGGGCGCCGACCACCCGCTCGCCCCCGTCGTCACCTGGCAGCCCATGGCCAGTTTCGTGGAGGGCGACGAACACCAGCGGCTGCGCGGCGCGGTCACCGGCGCCATGGCGGGCCTCGACCACCGCGGCATCCGGCGCTACATCAACCGCTACAGCAATCTCCTGCTCAACGACCTCTGCCAGGGCGGCAAGGCCGACCTGGTGAGCGAGTTCGCCGAGCATCTGCCGATGATGGTGATGTGCCATGTCCTGGGCATGCCCGAGGAGTACAACGAGCGGATCGTGCAGGCCGCACGCGACATGCTCCGGGGCACCGAGACCGCCATCGCCAGCAACGCGTACATCATGGACGCGCTGATGCGCCTGGTGGCGCGGCGCAGGACGAAGGCCGAGGAGGACTTCACCAGCAACCTCATCGCGCAGCCCCAGCAGCTCACCGACGAGGAGGTCGGCACGCATCTGCGGCTCGTGCTCATCGCCTCGTACGAGGCGACGGCCAACCTCATCGCGAACGCCCTGCGCATGGTCCTCACCGACCCGCGTTTCCGCGCCCAGCTCAGCGGCGGCCAGATGACGGTCCCGGAGGCGATCGAGCAGTCCCTGTGGGACGAGCCGCCCTTCAGCGCCATGGTCGGGTACTTCGCCAAGCAGGACACGCAGCTCGGCGGCCAGGAGATCAAGGCGGGCGACGGTCTGATCTTCGGTATCGCGCCGGGCAACGTGGACCCCGTCGTACGCCCGGATCTCGCGGCCAACATGCAGGGCAATCGCTCTCATCTGGCGTTCGGCGGCGGACCGCACGAGTGTCCGGGGCAGGACATCGGCCGTGCCATCGCCGAAACCGGCGTGGACGCGCTCCTCATGCGCTTCCCGGACGTGGAACTCGCTGTCGAGGAGAGCGAGTTGAGGTGGACCTCGTCGATCCTCTCCCGGCACCTGGTGGAGCTGCCCGTGCACTTCGCGCCGCGGCCCCCGCAGGACGTGATGGCGCGGCCGATGGCCCGGGTGCCCAGTGCGCGGGGCGACTGGCAGGTGTCCTCGCCGACGCCGCGGCCCGCGCAGCCCGCGACACCGCAGCCGGCGGCGCCCGCCGGGCCGCCGCCCGTGCCCGAGTCCGCACCGGTGGTGGCGCCCGTGCCGCGGCAGGGGGTGTGGCGGCGCCTCGTCACCTGGTGGCGGGGTTACTGACCGTCCGCCGCGTCCGGTGACGGGTTCGCCCAGGAGTCGTACGCGGTCCAGGAGCCCAGCTCGCGGGTGCTGACGAAGCGGTGGTCGGCGCCCGTGACGGGATCCTTGAACTCCATGACGCGGGACAGGAGTTGCAGGGGCCGCCGGAAGTCGTCCGGCGGCACCGGGCCCGTCACCAGCGGGTAGAGCGGATCGCCGAGGATCGCAAGCCCCATGGCGTTCATGTGCACCCGCAGCTGGTGGGTGCGGCCGGTGTGCGGGGTGAGCCGGTAGCGCGCCAACCCGTCTTTGTGCCCGATGAGTTCGACCCGGCTCTCGCTGTTGGGCTCGGCGCCGGGGACTTCGTACGCGGCGATGATGCCGCGTTCCTTGACGATGTGGCTGCGCACGGTGCGGGGGAGTTCGACCGCGGGGTCGTGGGCGGCCACGGCCTCGTACTCCTTGTGCACCCGCCGCTCGCCGAACAGCATCTGGTACGCGCCGCGTTCCGCGGGCCGCACGGTGAAGAGGATCAGCCCCGCGGTGAGCCGGTCGAGGCGGTGCGCGGCACCGAGCGAGGGGATGTCAAGATCCCTGCGCAGCCGGGCGAGCGCGGTCTCGGTGACATGGCTGCCGCGGGGCGTGGTCGCCAGGAAGTGGGGTTTGTCGGCGACGACGATGTGCTCGTCGCGGTACACCACATCGATTCCGTACGGCACCGGGACCTCGTCCGGCAGATCCCGGTGGAACCACACGAAGGCGCCGGGCACATAGGGAGCGTCCGGCGCCACGGGGAGCCCGTCCGCGCCGACGACGAGACCGTCCCGCAGCATCCCGTCGATCACCCCCGGCCCCGGCTTGAGCCGCTCGACGAGATGATCCCGTACGGTCGCCCACGCCCCGTCGGCAGGCAGCTTGACCCGCATGGGGTCGACGCCGCGGCGCTGCGGCAGGGGAGAGGGCGGGATACGGGGCTTACGGGTCACAACCGGCAAGAGTACGGGTCCCGGCGGGGCGCCTTGCCGGTCATCCTTCGTCGCCCCGGATGCGGGCGTGCAGGTGCATGTCGTGCCAGCCGTCCGCGTGCAGCAGCGCGCTGCGTTTGGTGCCCTCCGGGGCGAAGCCCGTCTTGAGCGCGACCCGGCAGGAGGCCTCGTTGGCCGTGGAGTGGGTGAGTTCGATGCGGTGCAGGCCCACTTCGGTGAACGCCCAGTCGCTCAGGGCGGTGAGGGCGCGCGGGGCGATGCCCCGGCCGCGGGCCGACGGCATGGTCCAGTAGGCGACTTCGGCCCGGCCGTCGGCGAGGTCGATGAGGCGCAGAGCGATCCGGCCCACCACCGCGTCCGTCGTGGCGTCTGAGATGGCCCAGTACGCGTCGCGTTCCCCGGACCAGGCCTTGCCCCAGTCCTCGATCCAGCCGCCGGCCTCGTCGACCGAGTCGGCCTCGCGGGCGTGCCAGCGCTGCATCGCCGGGTCCTGGAACGCCTCGTACACGGCGGGGGCGTCGGCCGCCTGCCAGGGGCGGATGAGGAGGCCTCCCGGCGCGGGGATGCGGGGTTGTTCCTGGCCGGCGAAGGTGCCCGCCGGGACGATGTCAGAGATCTTGAAGGGCATCCCGGCATGGTGCCAGCGGGCTCCGCCCCAGGGAACCGATTTTGGTCTCACTTCGTCCGCGGGCCGGTGGGGGCTTGTCGCGCCGTTCCCCGCGCCCCTGACGGGGCGCAGGCAAGCCCCGTCAGG
>NZ_JBSGSG010000109.1:0-28818 GCF_053606765.1 Streptomyces sp. NPDC055189 | reverse complement strand
GTGTGCCCCCACCGGGTGGTGGGGGCACACCGCACGCCGGGGGCGGTGCGGGCAACCGCGCGCGATTGCGGGATCAGTGGTTCACGGGGCCGATGTCTGTCGGCAAGCAGGGGGCCGGGCCCGCCTTGTCACTCATTGAGGTGCAGTACGGCCGCGTCGCGTAGGACTTCGGCCAGCTGTTTGTTTCTGTACATCCTGTTATGGGATGAATCGGAAGAGGCCCTGGTGACAAGCACATTGGTGCTGGGAGACCTGCGGGTCCGGAAGACCACATGCCCTGACGGCAGCTGGTCGTTCTGACGTCCCACCGCGCTCACGTCTCAGGAGTCCTTCCGTGCCCGTCCCCGGCTCTCCGCAGCTCCGCCTCCCCCTGGTCGCTCTACTGGCCGCTTCCTGCATGGCCGGCCTCGTGCAGGCCCCGGCCCGGGGCGCGGATCATCCCGCAGACGGCGACCGGGCCCTGCGACGGCAGTTGCAGGAACTGACCGCCGCGCCCGGCGGGCCGCCCGGCGCGATCGCCGTCCTCAAGCGCGGGCCCCACACCAAGGTCTACCGGGCCGGCGTCGCCCGGACCGGCACCGACCGCCCGATCAAGGCCCGCGACCACATGCGCATCGCCAGTACGGCCAAGGCGTACAGCGGCGCGGTCGCCCTCAAGCTCGTCGACCACCACAAGCTGCGCCTTGACGACACCATCGGCAAGGTGCTTCCCTGGCTGCCGCGCGCATGGCACCGGGTGACGCTGCGACAGCTCCTGAACCACACCAGCGGACTGCCGGACTTCAGCGCGGACCGCAAGTTCCTGGCCCTGGTGACCAAGAATCCGCGCCGCCACTTCAACTCCCGCCGCCTGCTGGACTTCGTGGCCGATGAGCCGCTGGTGTTCCCTCCGGGGGCCCGGTACACCTACTCCAACTCCGACAACATCGCCGTGGCGCTGATGGCGGAAGCGGTGACGGGCAGCCGCTACGAAGATCTGCTCGCCGAACTCGTCTACCATCCCCTCCGCCTGCGCAGCACCAGCCTGCCGCAGGGCTACCGGATGCCCCGGCCGTACATGCACGGCTACGACGTCACTCCGCCCAACCCGCCCGAGGACCTCAGCGAGGTGCTGAGCGCGTCGGGCGTGTGGGCCTCGGGCGGCATCATCTCGACGCCGAAGGACATGACGGCCTTCATCCGCGGCTACGCCGGCGGAAAGCTGATCTCCGACCGGACGCGCCGCCAGCAGCACAAGTGGGTCAACGGCGCATCCGAGCCCGCGGGCCCCGGCAGGAACAAAGCCGGCCTGGCCCTCTTCCGCTACACCACCCGCTGCGGCGTGGTGTACGGCCACACGGGCAACTTCCCCGGCTACACGCAGCTCATCGCGGCCACCCCGGACGGCAAGCGCTCACTGACCGTCTCCCTCACCACCCAGGTCAACAAGACGACCGAGCCGGAACTGCTGCAGCGGCTGCGGACCGTGGAGGAGAACTTCGTCTGCGCCCTGCTGACCCGCCGCTAGTGCCGATCTCTGTGACCAGCGATGAGTTTGCCCACCCGCCCGCGTCTTACTGGTGACTACCAGAGAGCGGAGGCATCGGATGAGCGGGACCGCGCACATCACACAGGTGGCCACGATCGGGATTCACGTCACCGACCAGCAGAAAGCAATGGAGTTCTACGTCGAGGAGCTCGGCTTCGAAGTGCGCCGGGACGTCCCGTTCGGCGACGGGCGATGGATCGAGGTGGCACCGCCCGGAGCGACGACCACGGTCGCGCTCGTACCCGAAGGGGTCCCGGCCGGCATCCGTCTGGCGACGCGGGATGCCGACGCCGATCACGAGGGACTGCGCGCCCGCGGGGTCGACGCGGATGCGGAGGTGCTGCGCATGGGGCCCGCTGTGCCGCCGATGTTCGCGGTGCGTGACCCGGACGGCAACAGCCTCATTCTCATCGAAAGCCTCTGAACAGGCGGAACCCATGATGGACAAGCAGTTCACCGCGATCCTGCAGAAGAGCCCGAACAAGGGCGGCTGGACCTACGTCGTATGGCCCGAATCAGCCGAGTTCTTCGGCACCCGCGGCCTGGTGAAGGTCCGGGGCACGATCGACAGTCATCCGTTCCAGAGCTCGTTCATGGCCCTGGGAGACGGCACGCACAAGCTGCCGGTGAAGGCGGAAGTGCGCAAGGCGATCGGCAAGGAGGAAGGGGACACCGTGACCGTCCGCCTGACGGAGCGGGTGGACGCCTGACATCTTTGGCGCGGTCGGCGTGTGGAAGGAGCAACTCCGCAGGTATACAGGGGCAATGGCAACATTCGTGCTCATCCACGGCGGCGGCGACAGCGGCTGGTCCTGGCATCTCGTCGAAGCCCAGCTGCGCTCGCGGGGACATGAGACCGTCGCCCCGGACCTGCCGTCGGACCGGCCTTCCGCCGGGCTCGGCGATTACGTCGATGCGGTGGTCGAGGCCGTCGGCGAGCGGCGGAATCTCGTGGTCGTCGGCCATTCCTACGGCGCGTTCACCGCGCCGCTGGTGGCCGACCGGCTCGGGGCCGGCGTGCTGGTCCTGCTGGCCGGGATGATTCCCGCGCCGGGCGAGCGGCCGGACGACTGGTGGGAGAAGACCGGCTGCAACCTGGCCAGGGAAGCAGCGGGCCTGTCCGGCATCGAGGATCCCTTCGAGAGCTTCTATCACGATGTGCCGCGCGAGCTGGCCGAGGAGGCGATGCGCAGGGAGCGGGAGGAATGCTCCCGGGCGGGTGGCGAGCCCTGGCCGCTGAAGGCCTGGCCCGACACCCCCACGAAGTTCATCGTGTGCGGGGACGACCGCTTCTTCCCGCCCGGGTTCTTCCGCGGCCTGGCGCGAGAGCGCCTGGGTGTCACGGCCGACGAGATCGGCGGCGGCCACTGCGTGGCGCTCAGCAGGCCCCGGGAGCTGGCGGAGCTGCTGGTGGGCTATCTCCCGGGGTGATTGCCGTGCTTGCGCCAGGAGAGGGCGGACGGAGGGGTCCGGCGTCCCGTCAGGAGGCCGGCACCGTGTCCTCGAAGGTCGTGCCGGCCGCGCGGTAGCCGCCCACCAGCGTGCTCACCTGGGCGGGGGTCAGGACCTGGTCCTTGACGTGCAGCACATAGTCGACCTGCTGATCGTAGGAGCGCGGCGTGGTGCTGCTCTGGCCCGCGAGGTCGATCAGCCACTGGTTGAAGTTGATGGACATGGGCCGCTCGGGCAGATAGGCCGCTCCGTGGGTGCCGAAGTGCTGGCCGTCGACGTAGTAGGTGATGGCGTTGTTGTCGATGGTCACCACCAGGTCGTGCCAGCCGGCATAGCTCTGCCGGGCCTCGCTGTGCTGGTTGACGGCCTCCCAGGGGTCGGGGCGGTAGGTCTCCCAGGAGGTCGTGTAGAGGATGTTGGCCGGTTCGCCCCAGCCGCCGTTGGGGAGGTACTCGAAGTCGTATTCCGCGTAGTCGTCCGCCATCGGCGCCTTGAGGTCGTTGATGGTGAAGAACGTCTGGACGAGGCGGTCGCCGTCGGGGCCCGACCGGGGCGCGTCGCTGAACTTCACGCGGGCCGCGTACGTCCCGTTGCGGAACTTGGTGGCGTTGGTGAGGATCTCCGTCTGCTCGGTGGAGGCGGCCGTGCCGGCCGTCGAGGTCTCCAGGTTCATCACCGAGTTGCCGTTCTGGGCGGCGAAGGTGACGTTGTCCGGGGCCCAGGTCGCGCCGGGCACCCCGGGGCCGCCGGAGTTGGAGCGGACGTTCCAGCCGTGCGCGGCGATCTTCGGGTCGGTGTGGCTGCTGTAGTTGAAGTCGTCGAACAGCGTGGGGCCGTCCTCGGGCGGGTCGGTGGGATCGGTGGGGTCGGTCGGGTCATTGCCTTCGGGTGCTTCGCCCCAGGTCGTTGTTCCGCCCTGGTGCGCCGTGACGCGCGGCCAGTCGCCGTAGGCGGAGCGCTCCGGGCCGAAGGAGTAGTCGTCGTTCTGCCGCAGCGGCTGCCAGTTCGTCTGGTGGAAGCGCAGCTGCATGTCCCCGGTGTCCGCGCCGGGAGCCAGGCTGCCCGCCCCGTCGGTGAAGGCGACCTCCAGGTACCGGTCGGCCGTGGCGGTGGGGTGGGCGAGCGTGCCGAAGGTGCCGGTGATGTTGGAGCAGCCCTTGACCGCCCAGGAACAGGCGAAGCGATACGACGAGGAGGGCGCATCGGCCTTGAAGTAGTAGCGCACCTTGACGTCGCTCAGGCGCACCGCGGAGCTGCCGGTGTTGCGCACTTTGAGCCAGGGTTCGCTCTGGTCGGCCGTCGCTCCTGAAGCGCTCGTGCGGTACTGGACGACCAGCCCGCCGGCCGCGGCGGCGCCGGCGGAGGCGGGCGCCGCGGCCAGCGCGGTGCAGCTCAGGGCCGCGGTGAGCGCGGCGGCCGCTGCCGCGCGGATACGGCTCTTGGCGAGTTTTCTCATGGGTCTTCCTCTCTGAACACGGTGGGGGTCTTCCGGATGGGCCGGCGCTGCGCCGGGGGAGCGGTCATGGGTGCGGGCGTGGCGTGAGGGGGCGGTAGCGGACGCCGAGGGCGTCAAGGCGGCCGGTGTGGTGGCGCAGTCGTTCGAGGAATCCGGGCCAGTCGCTGCGGCTGCCGGACCAGGCCCGGTCCGCGAGGGCGCACAGGCGCGGGTAGGTGAGGTATTCGATGCGGTCGGGGGTCTTCACGTACTCCGTCCACAACTGCGCCTGGGTGCCGAGCACTTGGGCGCTGTCGCCGGGATCCCAGTCGCCGGGTGCGGGTTCGTTGCCGTGCACCGCCCGCAGCCCGACGGGGGCGCCGGGCTGGCCGGGCGGTTCACCGGCGTCGCCGGACTGTGCGTAGTCGAGGTAGGTGGCGCGGTGATGGGCGGTCACCACCTGGTGGCCGCGGCGGACGGCGGCCAGGGCGTGGGCGGGATCGCGCCAGGTCATCACGGTGAAGTCCAGGGGCAGTTCGGTTCCGGTCTCGGCCCAGCCGATCGGGCTGCGGCCCCGCTCGACCAGGAAGGCGCCGATGCGGCCCATGAACCAGCCGTGCAGGGCGCGCGCGTCGCTCAGTCCTTCGGCCGCCGCGCGGGCGCGGGCCGTCGGGCTGTTCTCCCACTCGGTGGTCGGGCATTCCTCTCCGCCCAGGTGGATGTAGGGGGAGGGGAAGAGGTCCATGACCTCCTCCAGCACGGTTCGGCAGAAGCCGAGGGCCTGGTCGTGGACGCCGAGCACGGTGTCGCACACGCCCCATCTGGTCCAGACGTCCAGGCGGCGCTCGGGGTGGTTTCCCAGTTCCGGGTAGGCGGCGAGGGCCGCGCGCACATGGCCGGGCATCTCGATCTCCGGGACGACCCGTACCCCGCGGGCCGCGGCGTAGGTGACCAGGGTCCGCAGTTCCTGCTTGGTATAGGTCCCCGAGTGCGGAATGCCGTCGAAGTGCGCGGCGCCCCGGCCCGGCGGCGCGGTCATCGACTCCCTGCGGTGGCCGCCGACCGAGCTCAGGCGGGGGTAGGCGTCGATGGGCATGCGCCAGCCCTGGTCGTCGGTCAGGTGCAGGTGGAGGGTGTTGAGTTTGTGGAAGGCGAGGAGGTCCACGTAGCGGAGCAGGTAGTCGACGGGCTGGAAGTGCCGGGCGACGTCGAGCATCGCGCCGCGCCAGGGGTGGCGCGGCACGTCGCTGATCTCGATGCAGGGCAGCTCCCAGGAGCCGTCGGGGGAGCGGCCGGAGAGGGCCCGGGCGGGCAGCAGCTGACGGATCGTCTGTACGCCGCGCAGCAGGCCGGTGGGCTGCTGGGCGCGCAGGACCAGGGTCTGGGGCCCGATGGTGATCCCGTACCCCTCCTCGCCGAGCCCGCTGAGCCGGCTGTCCAGGGCCAGGACGAGAGGTCCGTCGGCGGCGGGAGCGAGCGGCAGTCCGGTGACGGGGGTGAGCAGGGTGCGCAGGAGGTCTGCCGCCGCGTGGGTGCCGGGCTGGGCGCGTACGGTCGTATGCCGGTCGAGCAGGAAGCGGCCGGGGCGCGGGGTGACCTTGCGGGGGCGGGGCAGGAGGGAGCGCTCGGGACGGGATGCGGACATGCTGGCAGGCCTCCGGGGTGGGGAACGTCGGGGGTTCGCGCCCGCTCCTGGCGGGGGTGCTTCGCGGGTCAGCCCTTGACGGCACCGGCCGCGAAGCCGGAGGTGACATGGCGCTGGAGCAGCAGGAAGATCACGAGGGCGGGCAGGGCGAAAAGCGTCGAGGCGGCCATGGTCGCGCCCCAGTCGGTGCCGAAGGTGTTCTGGAACGAGGAGAGCCAGACCGGCAGGGTGCGGTTGTCCTGCTCCTTGATGATCAGGAAGTTGGCGTAGGCGAATTCGTTCCAGGCGGTGATGAAGCCGAAGAGGGAGGTCGCAAGGAGGCCGGGCATGAGCAGGGGCAGGGCCACCCGCCGGAAAGCCCCGGTGCGGGTGCAGCCGTCGACCTGCGCCGCCTCCTCCAGCTCGGGCGGGATGGTGGCGATGAAGCCCCGGAGCACGACGATCGCGAAGGGCAGCGTGACCATGAAGTAGACGAGGGTCAGGGTCGGCAGCCGGTCGAGCATGTCGGTGTCGCGGGAAATGATGTAGATGGGGATGATCAGCGATTCCCACGGTGCCATCTGCGCGATGAAGACCATGAGCATGAACTGCCGCCGGCCCTTCCAGCGCATCCGCGCGACGGCGAAGGCCGAGCCCAGCGCGACCACCAGCGCCAGCAGCACCGATGCGAGGGTGACCAGGATGCTGTTGCGCCAGAAGAGCTCGAAGCCGTCGGCCTGTACGGCCTTGCGGAAGTGGTCGAGGGTCCAGGTGTGCGGGAGGAGTCGGGGGTGGTCGGACTGGATGTCCCTGGAGGGTTTGAAGGCGGTCGAGATCATCCAGTACACGGGGAAGAGAGAGACCACGACGGTGATGACAGCGGCGGCGTTCAGCGGAATCCGGCGGACCCGGGGTCGCAGAAGGGTCATTGCAGTTCGTCCTCCTGACGGAACATCTGGCGGAAGTAGAGGACGAGCACCCCGGACATCAGGATCACGGTGAGCATCGAGGCGGCCGAGCCCAGGTCGTAGCGCTGGCTGGAGAGCGCTGTCTGGACCGCGTAGACGGGCAGGATCGTGGTGGCGTCGCCCGGCCCTCCGCGGGTCATCACCCAGATCTGGACGAACGCCTTGAACGTCCAGATCACCTCCAGCGAGAAGACGAGGATGAAGATCGGCCGGAGCATCGGCAACGTGACCGAGCGGAAGATCCGAGGGCCCGACGCCCCGTCCAGGCGCGCTGATTCGTACAGCTCGGCGGGAACGGTGGTGAGCGCCGAGTAGAGGGTGATCGCGGCGAACGGCACGGACTGCCAGACGATCAGCGCTACGAGGATCGCGAAGGCGGCACCGCCGTTGGCGAACCAGGGGTAGCGGTCGAAGGAGTCGAAGCCGAGCGAGGTCAGCAGCCAGTTGACGACGCCGAATTCGGAGTGGAACAGCCACTGGAAGACGGTGGTGGCCGCGACCACGGGCATCGCCCAGGCGAGCACCAGTGCGCACAGCACCACCGTGCGGCCCGCCTTGGCCAGCCGCTCGGTCATCAGGGCGACCAGGGTGGAGATCCCCATGATCAGTACGACGTTGACGGCCATGAAGGCGAAGGTGCGCGCGACCACCTCCCAGAACCGCGGATCGGACAGCAGCGCCCGGTAGTTGCGCAGCCCCACGAACTCGGCGTCCCCGGCGATCAGTTGGCGCAGCCGGAAGTCCTGCAGCGAGATCAGCACGGCCCGCAGCAGCGGGTAGACCAGGAGATAGAGCATGCCGCCGATCGCCGGTGCGATCAGGGCGTAGGGCCAGAGATTGCGCCCGGGCCGGTGCCACCGGGACGGTCGCCGCGGTGAGCGTCCCGAGGGGCTGCGATCCGTGCGGTACTGGGAAGTGCGTGGCGCGGACCGCTCACGGATGGCCGGCACGGCACGTCTCCTCTCGACGGACTCCGGGCAGCAAGGCAGGCGGAGTCATGGAGTGGGGCTCGGGGGAGAGAGGGAGAAGGGGACCAGGGATCAGGAATTGGCGTTCATGGCCCGCGTGATGGCCGCTGACGCCTTCGCCGCCTCCTTGGCGGCGTCACCGCCGATGAGGACCGCGGTCATGTAGTCCTTGATCGGGTTCTCGGCCTCCACCGCGGCCCAGCCGGGCGTGTTGGGGGTGGCGTGGCCGTTGGCCGCGCCCACCGCCATCGCGGAGGCGCCGGGGTCGTCGGCCACAGCCGAGGCCAGGGTGGTCCGGTTGGGCACATAGCTCATGGCCACGGCCAGCTTCTTCTGCCAGGCATCGCCCGTCAGTTCCCCGATGAGTGTCAGGGCCTCCTCGGAGTCACCCGCCGCGGCGGGGATGACCAGATCGGAACCGCCGGTGAAGACGGCGCCCGGCGTGTCGGCGTTCTTGCCCGGGATCGGGAAGAAGCCCAGCTTGTCCTTGAGTCCGGGGTTGTTCTCGATGACGGCGTTGGCGCCGCCCGGGGTGGAGATGACCTGGGCCACCTGGCCCTTGGCCATCACCTGGGCCTGCGGCGGATCGTCCTCGTCGGCGTCCTTGGGGCCCTTGCCCAGCGCCTGGAGGCGTTGGTAGAACTCCATGCCGCGCAGGGCCTCGGGGGTGTCCAGGGTGCCCTTCCACTTGCTGCCGGACTTGGTGGCGAAGTCGCCGCCCTCGTCCCAGATGAAGCCGCCGAGCGCGTACCACATCTGTCCGGGCAGATAGATGCCCTGCGTGCCGCCCTTGTTCAGCTTCTCGGTCGCCTTGACCCACTGCTCGCGTGTTTTGATCGCGGCGGCATCGACGCCGGCCTTCTTGAACAGGTCGGTGCGGTAGATGACGACGCGGTTCGCCGCGTAGTAGGGGATGCCGTACTGCTTTCCCTCGTACGCGCCGGGCTCGGCCAGGCCCTTGAGCCAGTGTTCGCCCTTGAGCTTCGCCTTGCTGTCGCTGAGGTCGAGCAGGCCGCCGCTCGCGGCGAACTGTGCCACCTGGGTGTTGCCCACCTCGATCACGTCCGGAGCGTCGTTGCTGGCCAGCGCGGCGGTGATTTTCTCGCCGATGCCGTCCCACTCCTGGATCTGGACCTTGACCTCGATCTTGGGGTGCTCGGCTTCGAAGCCTTTGACGAACTCCTTCTGGAAGGCGGCCGAGACGCTGTCACGCATCAGCCAGACGTCGACCGTCGTGGGTCCGTCGCCGCCCTCGTCGGCGGAGCCGCCGCAGGCGCTGAGCGTGGCGGCCATGACAAGTGCGGAACTACCGGCAAGCAGGCGGTACTTCACGATTCACCTCGGAGAGAGCAAGACCTGACCACCTGACCAGTGAAGCCCACTGGTCAGCTCGGCTCTTAATGCTGGATGAAGGTGGCATAGACCAATGGGGCCGTCAACCCCTCGCGCTGCAAACAGAATTGGCGATCTCGCCGGGCCGGAGTACGGTTCCCATCCCCTGGCGGGCGGCTACACTTGGCCTGACCAGTAGCCCAGTTCGGGCACTGGATGCTCGAACTGGTAAGTAACTGAGATCAGTGGGGACACCATGGACGCCGAAGTACCCGGGACGGTGCTCAAGCGGGAGAAGGCCCGCGATGCCGTCCTCGAACTGATCGAGACGCGCAACCCCGGAGACGCCATCCCCTCCGAGCGTGCCCTGTGCACCCTGCTCGCCGTGTCGCGGCCCACCGTGCGCTCGGCGATCGACGAGCTGGTGGCCGCCGGGCTCCTGGTGCGCGAACACGGCCGCGGCATGTTCGTCGCTCCCGCGAAGATCACTCAGGAGCTGGTCTCCGGGGGCCGCGCCCTGAGCGTTCCGCAGGCGGCGGGCACCTGGTCGAGCCGGCTCCTTGAGTTCACCACCCACCCGGCCGGCGCCCGGGTCGGCCGCAAGCTGCGGATGTCACCCGCCGAGGAGATCCTCTACGTCGCCCGGCTGAGGCTGGTCGACGGCGCCCCGATGGCCATCGAGCATCTGCACCTGCGGGCCCGACTGGCCCCCGGCCTCTCGGCCCGGGAACTGGAAAGCGGAGACCTCTACGAGCACCTGCGCGACACGCACGGGGTGCACGTCCACGAGGCCGTCCAGGCCATCGAACCGACCGTCGTGACCCGGGCGGAGGCCAAACTCCTCGACGTCCCCGAACTCTCCCCGGCGCTGCTCTTCGAACGGCTGACCTCCGACACCACCGGCCGGCCCGTCGAATACGTCCACTCGCTCTACCGGGGCGACCGCTACCGCATCGTCTCCCGCCTCACGCTTGGCCCGGCAGCCGAGGCCGCGGCCTCACCCTCGGCCCACGCGACCGGGGACGACCACCACCCGGGCATCCCGCCGGGCGATTTCACCCTCGGCGATGCCATGACGTCATCGACCCGGGGGGACATCCAGGAGCGGGATCACTGAGATCGGCCACTGCGGCCACTGCGGCCGGGGTGTGCGCGGTGCGGTTGCGCGTGGGCCGACGGCGGATGCGGACGCGGATACGGATGTGGAGGCCTGCTGAGGCGATGCCCGCGACCGGTCTGTGTACCGTGCCAGAATCTTCCGATGGGCCCGATCAAGGACTGCGCGCCACTGACCATCCGCCCCGCGACGGCTGAACTGCGTCCTGTCGTAGAACAGTTGGCTCAGTTGTACCGGCACGACCTGTCGGAATTCCTGGGTCATCTTCCCGCGCCCGACGGGACGTTCGGGTTCGGCGCACTGCCGCGGTTCTTCGACGAGCCGGAGCGCCAGGCCCTGCTGATCCGACACGGCGCAGCACCGGCCGGGTTCATCCTGACCCGCCCCCTGCCCCGGGGAGCCACCTCGATCTCGGCGTTCTTCGTCGTACGGGCGCTGCGCCGGCGGGGCGTCGGCCGGCAGGCCGCCCTGCAACTGCTGCACTCCCGACCCGGTGCGTGGGCGATCGCCTTCCAGGAGGCCAACGCGGGTGCCGCGCGCTTCTGGCGGGGCGTCGCCACCGCGGCCGTGGGTTCCGCCTGGCAGGAAGAGACCCGCCCGGTGCCGCCGCCGGCTCCGGCGACGCTGCCGGACGACCACTGGATCATGCTGAACACCGCGGGCCGAAAGCTGCCGCCTCCGCGATCCGGGTGATCACACGCGGCGGGTCCCGGCGTCCGGCGCCAGATGCCTGCGCACCCCTGGGTTGGCGGGCCGTCCGCCCGTGCGAGGCACCCAAACCAGCTCGGCCGACTGCGTCCGACGTGCGACGACGCGGCTCTCGTCCGGAGGGTTCTTGTCTGTCCATGGAAGCGGGGACGTTCGCCGTGGACCCCGAGCCCGGGGGCCCGCCCTGGCGGCTGTGGAGCGAGCTCGATCCCGGCGAGGCGGCGGCCCGCGGCATCTGCGCACCGGTCCACGCCCTGTCCGGCTACCAGCCGTGCGCAGCCGGTGGTGGCGCACGATTCTCACGAACCTTCCCCACTGCACGGCCACGCGTTTCTTCTAGCTAGGGGGCGGCAGCTTTCAGCGCGGCCTCGAGTACACGGGCGAGTCTGTCCAGGTACTCGTCGCCGCTGTCCCCCTCCAGGATCAGCATGCGGAAGCCCAACGGTGCCATCAGGAGGTCCGCGGCCAGTTCCTGGTCCAGTGCGGCCGGGAGTTCGCCCCGGTCGATCGCGGCCTGCAGCATGGCGCGCGCCACCGCCCGGCGCGGTGTCCCCACGCCCGTGCGGATCACATCCGCGAGCGCGCCCGAGTGGCGGCTCTGCGCGAGCAGTCCGGGGCCGATGCTGCCCACCACCGGGTTGGTGAGCTGGCTGCGGAGGGTGCCGAGGAACTCGCGCAGATCGGTGCTCAGGGCTCCGGTGTCCGGAGTCGGCGGCAGCGCGCCCTGCACCGCTTCCCGGACCAGTTCGGCGAGCATCTCCTGCTTCGATGCCCAGCGTCGGTACAGCGCGGCCTTGCCCACGCCGGCGCGCCGGGCGACCGCCTCCATGGACATCCGCTCGTAGCCGCTCTCCGCGAGTTCGGCGAAGGCCGCCTCGGTGATCGCCTCGGTCACCCGCTCCCGCAGGGCCGCGCCGCCGGTTGCCCTGCGTTCTGCTGCCATCCGCCCAGCATAGACGAACGGAACGGGTGCGTTCCGTTTCGCGGTGCGGTGAGCTAGCATCGCCTTCAGTGAACGGAACGGCACCGTTCCGTTCCATTTTAATGGGAGGCGCTGACGATGAAATTCCTCTACGACAACGAGTCCTTCTCCTTCGAGGCGTTGAGGGCCGCCGGTTACGCCACGTACGGCGGCGCCGAGCTCGGCGAAGTCCTGGTGACCTGCCGCCTGATCCCGGACGGGGACGAAGAGGCATGGTCGGCCCAGTGGGCCGCGACGGCGGCGCGGGTCGAGTGCATCGGCCGGGACACGCTGGCCGCCGGACATCGGGTGAGTGCGCGGGAGGCGCTGCTGCGGGCCTCGAACTACTACCGGACCGCCGACTTCTACCGGCGTGCGGACCCCGAGAACGACACCGAGTCCGCGCGCCTGGCGACGGCATCCCGGCAGACCTTCGCGGACGCGGCCGCCCTGCTCGACATCCCCGCCCGTGCCGTCCGCATCCCTTACGAGGACACCACCTTGCCGGGCTATCTGTTCCTCGCGGACGACTCGGGCGAGCCGCGCCCGACCGTGCTCTACCACGGCGGTTACGACTCCACCCTGGAAGAGGCCTACTTCGCGCTGGCCGCGGGAGCCCTGCGGCGGGGCTTCCACGTCCTCGCCTTCGACGGTCCCGGCCAGGGAAGCACCCTGCGCGAGCAGGGCCTGCACTTCCGGCCGGACTGGGAGGCCGTGGTCACCCCGGTCGTCGACTTCGCGCTCGCCCTGCCCGAGGTGGACAAGGACCGGCTCGCGCTCATCGGCACCAGCCTCGGCGGCTACCTCGCCGCACGGGCGGTTGCCTTCGAACACCGCATCGCCGCATGCGTACTGCACGACGGCATTTACGACGTCCACCCCACGTTCGAGGCAGTCGCCCGGACCGCGGCCGAAACCCCCGGCGGCTGGGCAGCCGTGACGGCGCAGAGCGTCTCGGTGCGCTGGATGGTCCACAACGGCCTGTGGACCTTCGGCATCTCCGACGCCGACGAACTCATGGAGGCCTCCAAGGCCTACACCTTGGAGGGGCTCGCGGAGCGGATCACCTGTCCGATGCTCGTTCTGGAGGCGGAGAACGACCAGTTCTTCACCGGCCAGCCGCAGCGTGTCTTCGACGCGCTGACCTGCCCGAAGGAACTGATCGTCTTCCCCGAGGCGGAGGGCGGCGGCGAGCACTGCCACGAAGGCGCGGTCGCCCTGTGGCACCAGCGCACTTTTGACTGGCTGGACACGCTGTTGGCCAGGTGAGCGGCCTGGTACTTGCCGGAGTACTTGCCGGAGGCCCAACCCCAGCCCGGGCCCGGGCTGCTAGGCCTGGCCGCGGTGGAGGGAAGCACCGTTGCGGCCAGGCCGGTCGATCAGATGCTCCGAAGAACGCACTAGTGCGGCCGATTGCAGAGAAGGCAGCCGTCCCAGAGCGGGAGCGCGCTGAGGACGCGGTGGCGCACGCACGAGGCCATCGCGGCCTCGTCCGGGCCGGGAAAGCCGCGCGCGGCGCTGCTGTCGGCGGGCGGGGCGAAGGACTCCACCATGGTCGTGAAGCGGTGCAGGTAGTCATGGACGCGGGGCGGGTAGTAGTCGAGCTCGCTCCAGCGATGGCCGCTCGCCGCGAGTGCTGTGGCCCGCAGCACGAAGTCCTTCGCGCGGGCGCGTTCTTGCTCTGTGGCACCCCAGTCGAACTCCGCCAGGTCGAACCCGACGGCACCGCGCCCCATGACGTTCTGGTCCTGCAGGGTCAGCAGCGCCGCGAAGCGGAAGTCCCAGTCCTCGGAGGCGAGATCGGACACGGCGAGCATCAGCACGTCGACGAACACCGCGGTGGCGCCATTGGACAGGTCCAGGTCCTGGCTGCCGCCGGAGAAAATGTTGCTCACCGACCTATGATGCAATCCCGGCCCTCCACCCGCTTGGAGAAGACGCATGACGGATGCGAGCACCGGCAAAGTGGTCGTGAACAGGGTGATGTCCCTTGACGGGTTCATCGCCGGTCCCGGCCACACGATGGACTGGATCTTCGAGCACATGACGTCGGCGACATTCCCTGAGGTCATGGCGGCCACGGGTGCCATGCTCATCGGCCGGGGCACGTACGAGGTCGGCAAGCGCATGTCCGACGAGAACCCCGACTACGACGGCGGAGCGCGGTTCGTCCTCACCCACCGCCCGCCCGACGAGCCGGACCCCGACGTCACCTTCCTCACCTGCGACATCGAGGAGGCCGTGGCCACCGCACGCCGCGCCGCCGGCGACAAGAGTTTGGAGATCCTCGGCGCCGACGTGGCCGCCCAGTGCCTGCAGCGCGGCCTCGTCGACGAGATCCTGGTGTACGTGCTGCCGGTGCTGCTCGGCGACGGCGTCCGCTTCGCACCGCCGGGCCTCGACCGGATCGACCTGGAGCCGTTCAGCAACATCCAGTCGGGCGGGGTCACCATGCTGCGCTTCCACGTGCGCAAGTAACGAAGGCGACTCCAACTTGCCCCGTTGTTACCCGTGTTGCAGGTCGCGGGGGGCGTGTGCCCGCATTCATGGAACAGGAAGCCTCAGTCTCCTTGAATACGGGCATGCAGATGCATGTCGTGCCGGCCGTCGTCATGCACGGCGGCGCTGCGTTTGGTGCCTTCCAGGCGGTAACCGGACTTGGTGGCGACCCCGCACGAAGCGTGGTTGCGGGTGGAGTGGTCCAGTTCCAGACGGTGAAACCCGATCTCGTTCAGGGCCCACACGGTGAGCGCCCCGAGGGCGTGCGAGGCGACACCGGCGCCGCGGGCGGCCGGGATCACCCAATAGGCCACGTCGGCTATGCCGTCGTCGAAGTCCAGGCCGCGCAGCGCCAGTCGGCCAAGTACCTCGCCGCCGTCGCGGGTGATCGCCCAGTGGCCGCCCCTCTCGCGCTTCCAGTCCTGGCGGTATGCGTCGAACCATTCCCGGACCTGAGCCTCGCTGGAGGGCCGCCGAGTGTGCCAGAGGCGGATCTCATCATCTTGGTAAGCGGACAGGAATGCCGGTGCGTCGGCCTCTTCCCAGGGGCGCAGCAGCAGGCCCCCGGTGGCAGGGAGCACGGGTTGAGGGGAGCCCCCGAGCAGGCCGCAGGCAATGAGGGGCGGCGTCGACAGAGCGTGAGTCATGCGCCATGTTCGCCCGACGCCGACCACACACGTCAACAATGAGCCGGTCGCCCAAAGGCATCACGACCGCCACGGCCGTTCGCCGGGCCCGGAAGGCCCGCGCGCCAGGCGCTACGGGGTAGCCCTTGGCGACGGGAATCCCCGCACAGCCAACGGTGTTGGGCCCTGCTGTCAGCATCCGCAGTATGAAGGGCTTCTCGTGCGCGCCATACAGATCGACCGCTTCGGCACCCCTGATGTCCTGGGCATCGTCGAGGCTCCCGTGCCCGAACCGGGGCCCGGTGAGGTACTGGTCCGCACGGTGGCGACCAGCATCAATCCCGTGGACGACAAGACGCGAGAGGGCGCCATCGGCGAAGGCACGCCCCCGCTGCCCCTGACCCCGGGCTGGGACCTGGCAGGCATCGTGGTCGATGGCGGCGACAGCGAACTGCGTGCCGGACAGAGCGTGATTGGCATGTCGCATCAACTCAGCTCAGGCCGGGGGACATGGGCCGACCTGGTCGCGCTTCCCGCTCGCGCGATCGCCGCGGCACCGAGTTCGATCAGCCTGGTGGAGGCGGCCGCCCTGCCGCTACCCGGACTGACGGCCTTGCAGACCCTGGACTGGCTGGCCGTCAAGGCCGGCGAGCGGCTGCTCATTGCCGGTGCGGCCGGTGCCGTGGGCGGACTGGCGCTGCAGATCGCGCAGGCGCGTGGAGTCAGGGTCGACGCGCTGGTCTCCCGCGACGCGCAGGTGACCTTCGCCCGCGACCACGGTGCCCAATTCGTCACCACCGATCCCCGCGCACTTGCCGAGCGCGCTTATGACGCCGTCTTCGATACGTTCGGAGCGTTCGTGACGGATGCAGTGGCCGACGGAGGCCGGTACGCGTCGATCGCCACCCAAGCAGGCCCCGTCCCCGACCTGTCCTCCCGCGGTGTCCGGACCACCGTCAACCAAGTGCGTGAGGACGGCGAAGGATTGAGCGAGCTGACGAAACTCGTCGACAGAGGACTGCTGCGAGTACGGGTGCACTCCTCCTTCGGGCTGCAGGAAATCCAGGCCGCCCACGCGCTGTTCCTCCGGGGCAGCCTGGAAGGCAAGGTCACGGTGGTCTTCTGATGGCGCTTGGATCCACCGGCCCCTGCGCTGGTCCGGAGGATCGGAGAAGGCCCACAGTCTGGGAGCTTTCGTGTTTCGCGCCGGGCGAGAAAACAGGAGAGAGTGAGCCGGAGTAGATTTTGAGTGCGGGGCGGGAGCCAGCGGGTGTCGTCAGCGTCTGCGCCGCCGCCGTCTCTCCAGCCGTGCGGCCCGCGGTTCAACTTCCGTGGTTGGTCGTCGAGCGCTGGGCATTGGCCGGTAGCCGCCGCGACGATCGGAATGCGTGACAGTGGAGCAGGACGAAAAACGAGCGCCAGTTCCGGCCCCTGCGTCTGCACCCGCAGGCCGACGGAACTACAGCGCCTGCCTGGCCGTGGTGGCGGTCATCGCGTGCCTCATCTTCGTTCCCGCGGTCGGTGGGGAGCTCTGGGGCCAGGGCGTCTGGCGCTGGGCCGGAGCCTCGTGGCCCGGCGGGCCCTACAGTCTCGCCGTGCTGCTGGGACTGGCCGTGCCCGGCCTGCTGTTGCTGCTGTTCGCCGCTCTGACCTCCGTGGACTGGCAGCGCCACAAGGCCCGTTCCGCTGCCTGGGCGGCCACAGCGCTCTCCTGCGTCACCGCTCTGGTCCTGACCGGCGGGGCAGTGGTGGACGCCTCGCCGTTCGGTGGAGGCCGCTGGGGCTCACCCGGTGGCACCGATACCTCACGTCACTACCCCGGCCTGTGGGCAGTGGGCTGCGGTGCCACACTCCTGGGCATCCTCGTTCTGACTGTGGTGATCCGCACGCGTGAGAAACGGCGGATCTCCGCCGGGTGAGCGCGCCGTTGCCGGTACTTGGCGAAGCGGCCGTGTCGACTTCTGTGCGCTCGGGTGGGTCGTGGTCGTCAACTCCGGCCTTGAGCCCGGCCGGGGGCCGGGCACCGCCGCCGTCTGCGTCGCGGCCCCTGGCCAGCGGCGCCGTATCACCGCCGGAACCCGTCCAGTCACCGCCGGATCCCGCCCAGCAGGCTGGCACCTGCCGTCAGGGCAGGGTCAACGGCTGTTCAGCGGCTTGCCGTACTTGTGGGCCGTGGAGAGGTACGGGAGGCCCAGCGAGCGGGGTGAGAAAGCCTCCGAGGCGGCGGCCGAGCCGCGGGGCAAGAGCCACACGGCGCCCAGGGAGGCGTTCTCGCCCGGGGAGCCGACCGTGACATCGGGTACGCCGTCGGCGTTGTAGTCGTCCGCGGCGACCGCCGCACCGAAGGCGTCGCCCGCCTCGGCGACGCCCGGCACGCGGGCCGTGTCCTGATTCCAGGCGACGGAGGTGGCAGCGCCGCCCGCGTCGAGCAGGCCCCGGGCTCCGCCGCGGAGCAGCCAGGCGGCGCCTGCCCCCGCTTTGCTGCCGATGGCCTCACCCGGAGCGCCCGCGATCAGGTCGTCGCGGCCGTCGCGGTTGATGTCGGTGACGGAGAGGGCGGCACCGAAGCGGTCGCCGTCCTCGGCGATCCCCGGCACGCCCGCCGTGTCCTGGTTGAGGGTCTGGGTACGGCTGCCGAAGGAGCCGCCCGCGGGGCTTCCGTAGTGGAGGTGGATGCCGCCTCCCTCGGCGAGTTTCTCGGGGCCGCACGGGTCGTCGATGTTCTCGTCGGCGATCTCACGGCACTCGCCCAGCGCCAGGTCGTCACGGCCGTCGCCGTCGAAGTCGCCTGCTGCCAGGGCACTCACGCCGGCATTGTCCGTGTTCCAGAAGTTGGCCATCCGGGACCCGTCGGCGTCCCATCTGAACAGGCGCACGTGGGACTGCGTGTTGGGCTGGCCCGCGGTCCAGTACGCCACGGCCAGGTCGGCGATGTCGTCGTTGTCGAAGTCGCCGGTGGCCAGGACGGGGGCGCGGCCGCCCATGGGGGCGGCGACAACGGTGGTGATCATGCTGTCTTCGCCCTGGATGATGCGAGCGACGACCTTGTCCGTGCCGCCCACCACGATCGCCTTGTTGCCGCCATTGTCGCCGCCGGTCAGATCGGCCGCCGCAACCGATCTGCCGTACGCGGCCGATGGCGAGGGCCCGGTGAGGACCGATGACCCCGGTCCCGGCCCATCCTTCGAGCCGCCTACGGCGATGACCATGCCCGCGTCCGTACCGCGGTCGGTGACATCCTCGCCGGGTACACCGGCGAGCAGTTCCGCGATGCCGTCGCCGTTGAGGTCGGTCAACGCCACGGATGCGCCGAAGCGGTCGCCCGCCTCCGGGCTGCCGGGAACCTCGGCAGTGGCCTGGGTGACGCGGATGCTTCCGTGGGCGCCGACGCCCCTCGAACCGCCCCAGACGATGTTGACGTACCCGGCCTTGGACTGGCCTGCGACGGTGCCGTCGGGGACCCCGACCGCGAGGTCCGCGTAGCCGTCGCCGTTGAAGTCGCTCAGGGCGGTGCCGGGCGCGGCAGCGGCGGTGCCGGACGGGACCGTGAACCCGGCGGTGGCAGCGGCGACTGCGATGGCGTAGGTCAGGATGCGGCGGCTGTGCGGCATGGAGGGCTCCCGAACGATCGACGGGGTGCGGACTATCTGGTGTGACCGTCGAAGGGCGGCGCTGGTTGTACGGAGTCGCGCCGTCCGTGAGGCCGTGAGGCTGCACCGGCACCTCGGTGACGACGGCGACGATCAGCCGCTCGGGCCCCGCTCAGGGCGCGTCGCGGTCGAGGTACCTTCGCCAGGCACTGCGCAGGCGTCGTGGATGACTCTTGGAGGGGGCCGGGTTGGACTGGGTGGCGTGTGAGGACGAATTGGTGGCGGGGGCCGTCGGGAAGCTGACGGAGCACGCCGGGCGGGGCGGTCGCTTGTATGCGGCGGTACTGGGCGAGCTCCACGCCGAGACCGACGGCGTGATCGGGCTGCCGGTGCTCGGCGCCAACTCGGAGGAGGAGCTGGCCGCGGAGGACCAGCGCTGGAGCCTGCCGGACTGGAACACCGTGTGGGCGCCATGGCTGCCGGAGGAGCGCTGGCGGCATTGGGAGCAGGCGCTGACCGACGCGGCCGGACGAAGCTCCGCCCGGCACTGGGAACGGACCTTCGACAGGTACCTGATCATGCTCACCCGCGTGTGCAAACGCGTACGGAGGCAGCTGCGGGCCGACGGTGTGGTGGACCGGCACTTCGTCGTGGTGGTGTTGACCGACGACGACGAGCAGGAGGACCTGCTGCGCCGCATCCTGGGCGTCGGCGAGCTGTACCGGCTGTTTCCCGGCTATGACCGGGAGAGGGCCTGGATGAGCGAAGTGGAGGCCAAGTCCCCCGCAGAGCGCGCCGTTTGCTATGTGCAGGCGGTGTGCGATGGGGGAGAGCCCATTGATCCAGACAGGGCCCGGAGGGAACTGCGGGATCTCGGCCGCGCCGCACTCCCGGCCCTGGGCAACTGGCTGGCCCACGGGCCCGACCGCTGGCAGGCGGCGAAGGTCCTTGCCGATATCGGATGCGCCGCGGACGAGGTGATCGAGCCGTTGGTCCGCGCGTTGCGCACCTGCACCGGCGCAGATCAGTTCTGGAGCGCCTGCGCCCTTTCCCGCCTGGGGCGGCTCGATGTGGTGCTGGCCGACCCGGGCCTTGGCGGCAGCGTGGTCGCCGCCGCGGCTGCCGCGCCGTACCGCGCCTTCCGCGATGACGCCCTCTGCCCGCCTCCGCTGGACTACGGCCCGCTGGCCCAGCTCCTCACGGACCGTCCGCAGTTGAGCGATGCCCTCGTCAGGGAACTGCGCCCGGGATCGAGCTACTGCACCATCCGGGCTGAAGAGGCAGACACCGCCATCGAGGCGCGGCGCTCGCCGCACCCGGTCATCCGCCGGCACGCCGCCGGCGTCCTGGGCGAGCGGAAACTGGGCGCGGCGGTGGGCCGACACGTCATCCCGCACCTCGCCGCTGTCGCCACCGACGACCCGGATGCCACCACCCGGCGCCTGGCACTCCTGTCCTTGCACGACTGGAAGCACGACGCCCGGCACTACACATCGACCATCCGCCAGGCACTGCACGACCCGGACGCCGGCGTGCGCGCCACGGCACAGCACTGCCTGGACCAGTCTGCCGAACAAAGCTGAGGGGCACCTGGGGGCCAGTCAGCGGGCTCTGCGGGAGAAGCGGGGCCGGTCGGGTGCGGCCGGTTCGATGCGGCGGGACTGGACGTGCTCGTAGGCCATGGTCGTCTGCACGTCGGCGACTTCTTTGCGTTCGGTGAGGCGGTCGATGACGAAGGCGTACACACCGTCGACGTCGGGGACGGCGATGTGCAGGAGGAAGTCGTGCGGGCCGGAGGTGACGAACAGGCCGATCACCTCCGGCAGGCGTGCGGCCCATTCCCGGAACCCCTCGATGACGGGGCGGGCCGGGGGCCGGACGCGCACCGAGATCAGTGCCTGGACGGGCCGGCCGGCCGCGTCGAGGTCCAGGACGGCGTGGTAGCCGGTGATCACGCCGCGCTCACGCAGCAGCCGTACCCGCTCGAGCGAGGTGGAGGGCGAGACCCCGGTCTTGGCCGCCAGGTCGCGGTTGGTCTGCCGTGCATCGTTCTGCAGCTCCCGCAGAAGGGCCAGGTCCAGCGCATCAAATTCCATGGAAGCGACCCTATGGCGTACGAAGTGCGGCTGCGAGCGGCATTGCTTGAGAGTTTGCTTAGTGTCGCTGGCTATGGAGACACGAACGAATGGTCCGATGCTCGGTGCGGGACTGGTGCTGGGCGCGGCAGTGCTGTGGGGCACGGTCGGCCCCGCCCAGGTGCTGGCCTCCAGCCCCATGTCACCGGCGGCCCTGGGCGGCTGGCGGCTGGTGGCGGGCGGGCTGATCCTGGGGCTGTTCACCGTCCGCCGCACCACCGTGCGGGCGCTGACCAGGGGCACGGTGGTGCGCCCCCTGCTGGTGTGCGCGGTGTCGACGGGCGTCTTTCAGGCAGCCCTGATGTCCTCGGTGGCGCGGACCGGGGCGGCCCTGGCCACGGTGGTCGCCATGGGCATCGCCCCCGCGGCGGTCGGCTTGTGCGCCCGCTGGGTCACCGGGGAGCGGATGACAGCCGTCTGGACGGCCGGCACCGTCGCGGCCGTCGCCGGCTGCGCCCTGCTGCTGTCGCCGGGGAGCGCGGGGGTGGACGCGCTGGGCCTGTTCCTGGCGGTGGCGGCCGGTGTCTGCTACGGCCTGTACACGGTCTTCGCCAAGAAGCTGGCCGCAGTCGTTCCCGCCGCCCAACTGCCCGGGCTCGCCGCGCTTTCCCTGCTGGCAGGAGCCCTTCCCCTGGCGCCCTGGGTGTTCACCAGCGCCGCTCCCGTGCAGCAGGGTGCCACCATCACCCTGATCGTCTGGCTGGGCGTGGTGACGACCGCCCTGGCTTACTGGTTGTTCACCACAGGACTCACCCGGGTGCGCGCGACCACGGCCGGAACCCTCAGCCTCGCCGAGCCCCTGGCCGCCGCGCTGATCGGCGTGCTCCTGCTCCACGAGCACCTCTCGCCGGTGGCATGGGCCGGCGGCGCACTGATTCTCACCGGGATGATCACCATGTGCCTGCCGCCGCGGTTCTTCCCCCGCTCCATGCGGAGGTCGCGGATCTCCCAAGACCGGCACGTCACACCCTCCGGCGTACTCGAACCCCTCGCACCCGGCGAACAACGTGCTGAACCGGCGTCGCAGGTCCGCACGTCCGCCTAGCCAGAGCGAAGCACGCCGGCCGCCGACGCCGCGGAACGACCATGGTGGCGCCACCGATGACGGATGCCGGCAGGGGGTATCGGGAAAGTAAGCGCAGTTCCCGGAACCAGTGAGCAAGGAACACCGCATGACGCGTCTCCCCACCGCTGACTTCTTGAACGTCATCCACCCCTACACGGGAGATGTCCGCGATACGCAGCCCACGACGAGAGGGTTCAGCTCCGATGTCCTGGTGCTGATCGATGCCGAGCAGGGACAGTTCTTCGTCAAGGGGATCGAGAACCGGGCCGGAGGGCGCCGGGACTCCATCATCAGAGAGCGGCTGATCAATGAGTCCGTGCAGCCCTTGTCGCCGCGCCTCCTGTGGCACGTGGAGAGCGATCAGTGGATCGCACTGGGTTTTGAGCGGGTCAGCGGTCGCCTGAGTGATCTCGCACCGGGGTCCGCCGATCTTCCTGCCGTCATCGAGCTGCTGGACAGGATCGGGGACGTCTCCCTGCCGGCGGTGGCCGACAGGTGGCCCGAGAGAAGGTGGAACCGTTTCGCGTCCGATGCGGATGAGGCCGCGCTCTTCCGGGGGCACAGTCTCATCCACGGGGACATCAACCCGAGCAACTTCCTTGTGGGGGACGGCGGGTCGTGGGTCGTCGATTGGGCATGGCCCACCAGGGGAAGCGCGCTCATCGACCCCGCGCTGCTGGTCCTGCAGCTCATCGCGGGCGGCCACAGCCCGGCGGGTGCCGAGTCCTGGGTCGCTGGGTGCGCCGGGTGGTCGACGTCCGCTCCTGCGGCAATCGACGCCTTCGCCATGGCCAACCTGCGCATGTTCCGCACGAGGGCAAGGCGGTTCCCCGAGCAGGAGTGGCTTGGCGCCATGGAGGAAACGGCTCGGGCATGGGTGGCCCACCGGCTGGGCTGAGGCGCTCAGCGCATCCTGATGCGGAAGCTCGGTGGGGCAGATACCGCTGTGCGGGACGGCTAGTTGGCGCCGGATCCCCTTCCCTCCCGGGCACCCGCCCCAGCCGGCCCGCCCGCTCGTACTCGGCGCGCGGCAATGGCAGCCGCAATCCCCGTCTCCCGGTCACAGGCCGGGCCTCGCAGCCCATCTGGTGCCGGTGCCGCGGTATGACGCAGGCTGGCCCGCATGGACTGGTTGCCACTGCTCTCAACCCTGGCCGGGGCCGCGATCGGCATCGTCGCTACGCTCATCGCGGATCGGAGTCGGTGGAAGCGCGAGGATGCCAAAGAAGGTCTTCGGCTGCGGCTCGACATCTACACGCAGTACACCGTCGCCGTGAAGGTTCTCGGTGAGACCCTGCGGGCCGTGGCCGGGCGGGAGCATCCTTCCGACGAGGAGCGGGCGCTTGCGCTGCGCGAAGCCTTCCGGGAGTCAGACATCGCCATCGCGTCCGAGCGGATGTGGCTCATCGCGCCCCAATCCGTCGTCAAGGCCTCCAACAGCGTGTTCCACTGCCTGCGGCGCATCTGCGACGGCTACATCGACGGCGCTGCCGTCAGCAGCCCGGAGGATCACGCGCGTTGGGAGGCGCGCGGCAAAGCGGCCGCCGAGATGCGCAAACTCATGCGCGAGGATCTCGACGTCGGCGCACTCGCCGAACGCCACAGCACCTGACACTCCGGCCGGAGACCACGTCACACGATCGCCGCCTGGAGTACGAGGTTGAATGCACCCCTGAATCCAGGGTGCGGTGCCACGTTGCTCGTCGTGGGGGCCTTCGGAGTCGCGGGCTACGGGCAACGCGGAGGCTGGACGGCGTCACCGGCGTGCCCGCGTCGTGCGCGCCGCGTCCGGCCTCAGGTGGCGCGGCGCTCATCGGGCCGCTCCCGTCGGCCGTCAACGTACGGCCCACTCCTCAGGAATCGGGCCGTTGGCTGCTGTCGTCCGGCAGGGCGCGGGCCGCAGCGCGGGCCTGCTCGGCGTAGTTGCGGTGTTGCGCGGCCTGAGGGCCGCGGTGTTGTTGCTGGTAGGCGCCGGCCAGCGCGTCCTCGGCCTCGGCCAGCTCCTCGAGCGCGGCTGCGGCCTGCTTCCGAAGCCGGAAGGTCCTCGCTTCCAGGGACAGGGGTGACAGCGGTCCCTGTGCTCCGGCTCGCGCGGCGGAGAGGGCGGTCTCGCGGTCGATGGCCTCTTGTTCGCGTCGGCTGGCTGAGGCCGAGCGGTCAACTGCTGCCCTGGTGCGGGTCAGGCGGGCCTGGCTCGCCGCGAGCAGATTCTGTGCGCGGTCGATCTCCTCGTAGGCGCGCTGCTGGAGAGTGGGAGTTGACTCTCCCGCAATCCGGGACCGTTCGTCCAGGCGTTTCTCCTGGCCGGCGAGTTGGCTCTGCCACCCGTCGGCGGCGGTTTCCCGCCTGTCGGCGGCGCGTTCGCGCGCATCTGCGGCGGCGTCCCGCTGGTCGGCGAGGCGCTCTCGCTCGTCGGCGTCGGCCTCCCGGCTATCAGCGAGGCGCTCGCGCTCGTCGGCCCGCTGTTGCCGTCCGTTGAACGCCTGTTCGTCCGCGTCCGAGGGCTCAGGGCCCTGGTCGGCCGCGGCCGGGCTGTCCAAGGGGTCCGTGTCCATATCAGCAGTATGCCCGGCCCCAAGCGCGTCGCGGAGGCGTGCCCGGCCAACCGATGGCAGCCCTGAACCCCCTCGTCAGCAGACCTCGATGCGGCGAGGGGTTTGCGAACGGGCCCTGCCCGCGCGGGCTCGGCCTTGCCCGCGGCGTCCGTACGGAAGCCGGGCGGTTGACCTGACACCGGGGGCGGTTGGAGGGTGCCGGCGCGGGCGGTGCAGGTCTCCAGGGTGCTGCTGGAAAGGTCGCCGCCGGCGGCCAGGGAGCAAGCATGTCCTGGTCGAGCCGGGGGGCGTCGAGCACGTCGAGGAGGCGCACGAGGGCGCCCGGGGGCCCGGATGGCTTCAAGGAATGCCCGCCGCTCCGGTCGTCAGCCGCTCGTCAGCCGGTCGGTTGACGACAGCGGGAGGCAGCAGGCGGATGCCTGATCCCGGGCGTCTGCCGCGTGGGGAGGGCAGGGCTCCCGCCGACGGGTGCGGGCCTGGTCAGCGGAGGGGGAGCGGGTCAACTCCCTGGAGGGCGAGCTGGAGCAGACGGGTCGCGTGGGGGAGGGGGGCTGCCTGGTGTTCTGTGGCCAGGGCGATGCCGACCGTCAGGGTGATCAGGTCGTGGAGGGTGAGGTCGTCGCGGACGGTTCCCTCGTCGATGGCGCGGCGGAGCAGCGGGGAGCCCGCCGCTTCCAGGACGGCTGCGCACGAGTCCGGGGCGGGGTCTTGGGTCGGCGGTTCGTAGGTGAGGGCGTCGGCGAGCCCGCGCGCGGAGACCGCGTAGGCCAGGAGGTCGTGCGTCCAGTCCAGCAGCGCCGCACGGCTGTCCTTCGCGTCACGGCCGGCACGCGCCCGTTCGGCCAGTGCCTGGATGCGCTCGTGGAACACGGCTTCGAGCAGCGCCTGGCGGGTGGGGAAGTGCCGGCGCACGGTCGCCGATCCGACGCCCGCGGTGCGGGCGATCTGCTCGAGGGAGGCTTCTGCGCCCCGCGACGCCACTTCCGCTTCGGCGACCTCCAGGATGCGGGCGTAGTTGCGTCGTGCGTCCGAGCGCTGACCGGGCATGTTTCCCCTTGCTTGCTAAGTGGCGGCCCCCGCCATATCGTAGCGGAAGACTAAACGGCGGCCCCCGCCATTTAGTCTTCCGCTACCTTGCGAGGAGATCCGACGATGCCTGAAACCTCAGCTCCCGTTCTGGTTACCGGCGGCACGGGCCGCCAGGGCGGCGCGACCGTCCAGGCCCTGCTGGCCGCGCGCAAGCCCGTCCGGGCCCTGGTCCGCGACCCGCACGCCGACGGCGCGAAAGCTCTCCGGGCCCAGGGCGCCGAGCTGATCACCGGCGACCTGACCGACCCGGACTCCCTGGACCGTGCCGTCCGGGGAGCCGGTGCGGTCTTCTCGGTCCAGATGCCGCCCTTCACCGACGACGGCGTCGACTTCGCCGCGGAACTCGCGCAGGCCACCAACCTGATCGAAGCGGCCCGGCGGGCGGGCGTGGGCCAGTTCGTACAGTCCTCCACCAGCGGGGTCGGCGCACACACCAAGGCTCCCGGCTGGGACGAGGGCCGCTGGGCGCCCATGCAGCCCTACTTCGAGACCAAGCAGGCGATCCTGGAAGCGGTACGCCGTGCGGGCTTTGCCCGCTGGACCGTGGTCAAGCCCGCGTTCTTCATGGAAAACCTCCTCGCGCTCGCGCCCCGCGGACCCGGGGGCGGCCTGGCGACCGTCGTGAAGCCGGACACCGAGCTGGCCTTGGTCGCGTGCGAAGACATCGGCGCGGCCGTGGCCCACGCCGTCGGCGACCCCGACCGCTTCCACGAGGTCGAGCTGGAACTGGCCGGCGACCGGCTCACCATGCAGCAGATCGCGCAGGTCCTCACCGAGGTGTGGGGGGTGCCGGTGACCGCCCCGACGATGAGCCTTCAGGAAGCACTCGCGGCGGGCATGCCCAGCTGGGGAGCCGGACACGACTGGAACAACAACGTCAGCCAGCCGGCCCGCCCCGAATACGCCCGGGCGCTGGGCATCACACCCACCCCGTTCGCCGACTGGGCGCGGACGCATTTCACGGCGGCGTAAGGAGTCCGAGGAGCGGCGCGGGCGCCCTGCGCACAGGTAACTTCCCGGAGTGCGCACGGGCGCCGCGCAGGGTGCCGGTCACGCAGGGATCGTGCGTGCACGCCGTGGTCCGTTCGGCATCAGCCGCCCAACTGGGCTGCTGGAGCGATGTGTTGCGTCCAGCATGGCTGCCTCGGGTTCGGGCAGGCGACCGGTATGGACGCGACAGCGGCGCAGTACGCGGCCCGGTGTGCACGATCCAAGGCCGTTCTGGACTGTGCCGTGGAACTGAGCTTGACGGCAACGGAGTTGACGGAAAGAAGCCGCCGCCTCGTCGAGGAGAGCCTTTGCGCCAGGCGCCGTTGTACTCGACTCCTTGAGGCATCGGCGTGGGATGTCGCGGAGCGCGCTTCATAGCGACGAGCCGCTCACGCACGACTTGCTTCTACGGCAGATCGCCCCCGGGGCGCCGTGGCGCTCCGGCCATGCCTGCGCGGCGACACGCAACCAGGACGTCCAGAGGGGAAGCGCGTGTGACTTGCCGACAGGACCGGGCGGACTCGACGAACGTGAAGACCATGGCCGAGAATCCCGTGCCGTGCCGGGGCGCGCGGGTACACCGGCCGGCGGCAGCAGCATGACTGGCACGACCGGGGCGTGGCGGCCCGGATGAACGAAGGGTCGGCGCGGCAGGCCGATGAGATAGCCGACTGGCCGAAGTCTTCTCTGTGACATTCCGCCCCCGCCGGCGGATCAGGAAACGGCGGATCACGGTGTCATGGAAGAAGGATGGAGGCCCCCATGAGCAATCCGATCCGGCTGTACATGTCGATGTCGCTCGACGGCTACATCGCCGGTCCCGACGATCGACCGGGCCAGGAGCTCGGACGTGCCGGCGGACGTCTGTTCAACTGGCTCGACGACCGGGAATCCGACGGCCCCAGCGGACAGGTCTACCGCGAGGCGCTGGCCACCGGCGCGGTCATCTCCGGCCGCAGGACCTTCGAACTCGCCGGACGCTGGCAGGGCGACCACCACGACGGTGTGCCCATCTTCGTCCTCACTCACCAGGTCGACGACGGGGACGTGCCACCCGGCCACGCGCGATTTGTCACCGACGTCGCGGACTGCGCCCGCCAGGCCCGCGCGGCTGCCCATGAGCGGCCGGTCATGGTCCACGGGGCGGGCGCGGCCCAGGCGCTCCTGCGGGCCGGGCAGCTGGACGAGATGGAGATCCACCTGGTCCAGGTCCTCCTCGGGGACGGCCGACGGCTCTTCGACCACCTCGGTGGCAAGCACATCGAACTCGACCTCGTCCGACGGCTCGAGGACCGAGACGTCACCCACCTCCGCTACCGGGTACGCGGCCCCCGCGAGACCGCATGAAGAAGCTCTTCGCTGCCTGCCTGCCTGCCGCGCCAGCGCGGCCCGGACCCCCGGTGGGAAGCACGCGAGCTGTTGGAGCAGCGGGTCGCACCAATACCGCGAGGAGCTGGGCCAACGTCCGGAACCGGGCCGGGGGACAGGCCCCGACCAGCTCGCGGAGGAGGATCCGGCGGACACCGAGGCCGTACGAGCACGCCTGCTGGCCCTGTTCGACGGCTGGGACGCTCACGTCCTCGACCTCATCCGTTGCGGGACGGCATTCGTCCACCGCCCCCTGCACACCCTGCCCGTGGACCACACCTGGGCCCATGTCGGCGGGGTGACGCTGGTGGGCGATGCCGCTCACCTGATGCCCCCGCTGGGGGCGGGCGCGAACCTGGCGATGCTGGAGGGCGCCGAACTCGCCGAGTCCGTCATCGCCGCCGACCCTGATGGTCTGGATGAGGCCGTCCGCGTCTTCGAGGAACAGATGTGGGCGCGGGCCGGCACATGGGCTGGCATCACGACGGCCGGTCTGGAACGCCTCGTGAGTTCGGATCCCTCTCAGGCGCTTGCCCTGTTCGACGAGGTCCAGCCGTCCTGACCGCCCCTGCGCGCGCGAACGGATGAGGTGCTTTTGGACTCCCGGGCGCCCTGCCCGGTATGGCGGGTCTGCTGGGCTCATCGAGTGGTGTGCAACCGTCAGCTTCAGGGTGAGCCCGCCGACGCGGGAGTACTCGGGGCCGGAGGATGCCTCGCACCGGGAGCAGCGCGGGTCGGTGGCTGGTGTGCCTGCACAGGGCGCAGGGCTGCAGACGTCAGGGCGGAGAGAAGGCTCAGCCTTCTCTC
>NZ_JBSGSG010000108.1:0-28845 GCF_053606765.1 Streptomyces sp. NPDC055189 | reverse complement strand
GCCGATGGTCGTACGAGGGTCCCGCGTCTAGGGCCGGCCGGCGCGGCACTGCTGCTTCTCCGCGGCGGTCATCTTCCCCGTGCGCTGGTAGACGCGGCTCGCGGGCGCGGCGGCGGGGCTGTCGACGATGACGTCGATGCGGAAGGGCGGCGCGTCGGGCCCCGCGGCGCGGAACGATCCGTAGACCCGTTTGCGGGCGGGCCGGACCTCGACCCAGGACGTCTCGCCGGGCTCGATGTCCACTTCCACCGTGCTCTTCTCGGACCTGGTCCAGGTCCACCCACCCGCCTTGGCCTCAAGCGCCTTGTCGAACTGCTCGGCCATCGCGCTGGTGGCCCTGGGACGAGCCAGCGTCCGGTGCGGGAACAGGCCGTCCTGCGCCTGGTTGACGCTGTCGAACGCGTCGTCCCGGAAGCTGACGGTCCGCTCGCGCTCCAGCGTGTCGCGGGTGCAGTTGGAGTACGCCTCGCCGATGACCCGCGCCTTCTCGTAGTACGCGTAGGTTCCCGGGTCGGCGGTGAACGTGCAGGCGTCCGGCCCGTTCTGGCAGTAGGCGACGGCCTCGGCGAGGTCGGCGTCCTTGTCGTCGAGGAACGCGGTGGCGGCGGGCAGCGCCGTCTTGGGAATGGTCTTGTCCACGGGCGGCGGCGCATCGGCACCGGCGGGCTGAGATGCCAGCGGCAGCCCCAAGGCCGTGCAGGCGGCGAGGACGGCGGTGGCCGTACGCGGCGAGAACTTCACGGTTCGCACTCCCTGATCAGCGGCCCGCATGATGCGGACTCTCGTCGTGATCATGAATGCGGCGATCCGCACGGGGCAGGCAACCTGCCGACCGGATCACCCGGAAGGGGACGCCCGGTGGGCAACTGAGCACCGGTGGGCAACTGAGCAGCCGGGTGCGGCCCCGGGCCCGGTGGCCGGGGGCCGCGGCACGCGTGTGACGAACGGCGGCGTAGCTTGGGCAAAGTCGTGACATTGGAGCAGGATCGGGAGACATGACCACCGAAGCGCGCATTCCCACCACTGTGATTCACCATGGGTGACCTGCTCCTCGTCCGGCACGGCGAGACCCAGTGGTCCCTGACGGGGCAGCACACCAGTTGGACCGAGATCCCGCTCACCGAGAACGGCAGGGAGCAGGCCGAAGGGCTCGCACCGCTGATCGGGAGGTTCCGGATCGGGGCGGCGTTCACCAGCCCGCGGGAGCGGGCCCGCGAGACGGCGGAGCTGGCCGGATTCCCGGTCGCCCGCGTCGATCCCGACCTGAGCGAGTGGGACTACGGGGCGTACGAGGGGGTCACCACGGTGGAGATCCACCGCACCCGCCCCGACTGGTACCTCTTCACGGACGGAGTGGCCCCGGGCCCCGCCGAGCACCCCGGTGAGACCCCGGAGCAGGTCGGCGAGCGGGCCGACCGGATGCTGGCCAAGGTCGACGCGGCTCTCGCCAACAACGAGGGCAGCGTGGTCCTCTTCGCCCACTCCCATTTCCTGCGGGTCCTGACGGCCCGGCGCCTCGGACTGCCCGCGTCGGGAGGTGCGCTGTTCCAGCTGGCGACGGGGACCGTCTGCCGCCTCAGCACGGAGCACGGACGCCCGGTGGTGGCGAGCTGGAACATCCGCCCGCAAAACCAGGCACACTCTGTCCCATATAGCTCTCTCACCACCAAGAAGGATCACGAATGATCACGCTCAAGAAGGAAGACGGACCGGCTGACCTCGGCGGAGTGACCCACCTTTCCATAGGGGTGTCCTGGGACCCCACCGTCGGCAGCAGCGGCGGCCTGATGGGCAAGCTCCGCCAGAAGGCCGGCACGGACCTCGACCTGATCGCCATCGCGATGGCGGGCGCGGACCCGGTGCGCCTCGCCGGTCTCGACTCCCTCGACCCGCTGGGCAACGGCTCGCTGCTGCACAGCGGGGACAACCAGACGGGCAAGGGCGACGGCGACGACGAGACGGTGACCGTCGAGTTCGCGCGCGTGCCGGACAACATCACGTCCATCGTGTTCGTCGCCGCCGCGTACAAGAAGCGCAGCGCCTTCCAGAACGCGCGCAACATCAGCTTCAAGGTGTACGACGCCACGGGCGGCACCACCCAGCAGGTCGCCGACATCTGGCCGAGCCTGCTCACGAACGACAACGGCTGCGCCGTGGCCAAGGCGATCCGGGACGGCGGGAGCTGGAAGCTCCAGGTCATCAATGAGACCGGAAAGATCAAGCAGGGCGACGAGCAGGCCCTGATGCGCTTCGCGATGAGCAAGTAGCCGGTGTCCGGGCCGGCCGGTTTCCCCGGTCGGCCCGTCGCGGCGGCCGGTTTCCCCGGTCGGCCCGCTCGCGATCCTGTCGCTGCCCGGTCCGGTGGCCCCCCGGTTCGACACGGGCCCCGAAGATCATCAAGACTTGCCGCCATGCGATACGGCGTTAACCTCCTCAATTTCGGCTCCGGCACCACCCCGGACTCCCTCGTCCGGCAGGCGACCGACGCCCGTGACCTCGGGTTCGGCTTTGCGATGATCTCCGACCACATCACGGTCACCCCTGACGTGCACTCGGTCTATCCGGCCCCGTTCTACGACCAGTTCGTGCTCGCCGCCCACCTCGCGGGCCGCGTACCGGGGCTGCGGCTCGGCACCACGATCACCGTGATCCCCTACCGCCACCCGCTCCAGACCGCCCGCCTCGCCGCCAACATCGACCAGCTGAACGACGCCGGGTTCATCCTCGGCGCCGGTGTCGGCTGGTCCCGCGCCGAGTACGAGGCCCTCGGCGTCCCCTTCGACGAGCGCGGCGCCATCACGGACGAGTACCTCACCGCGATCCGCGCGTCCTGGGCCGAGGAGACCACCTCGTTCCAGGGGCGCTACGTCTCCTACGAAGGCATCCACAACGCTCCCCTGCCCGCGGCGCAATTGCCCGTCTGGGTGGGCGGCAACTCCCCCGCGGCCCAGCGCCGCGCGGCCCGTCTAGGCGAGGGCTGGCACCCGTTCATGCCGACGCTCGACGTCCTGCGCGATGCGCTGCCCCGCATCGCCGCGGAGGCCGGGGCCGCCGGGCGCCCCGTGCCGGACCTGGTGCCCCGCCTCCAGCTCCGCCTCGCCCCGCAGCCGGACACCGCGGAGCGCCCCCTCGGGCACGGCAGCGTCGACCAGCTCCGCGCCGACCTGGAGACACTGGCCGGGCTCGGCGCCACGGACGTCCTGCTCGACACCTACCCCGGCACACCCGGCGAGCGCGGCACCGCCGACGACGACCGGCGCACGCTCGAACTCGTCGCCGAGAAGGTGGTCGACCCCGCCACGGGCACCATTCGCTGAATCGGCGCCCGGCCGGCATCCGGCGTCCCGCGGCCGTTGTCAGTGGCACGAGGCACTATCGGAACCAGGCAGCATGACCCGGGGAAGAGGTGAGCTCATGACGAAGCCTCCGACGGCCGCCCAGCGGCGGATCATCGAGGCCGCGGACCCGGCGACGGGCCGTCTCACCGGAAGCGAGGCACAGCTGGCGTCACTCGTGCGCCACCGCCTCGCCTTCCGGCACCCCCGGCCGCCGCACGCCTATTTCCTGACGCCCACGGGTCATCGCGTACGGGAAGACGCCGCGAGCGGCCGCGCCACCGACGCGCCGGGCGGTGGTACGGGCCCTTCCCCGGCCGCCCCCGCCGACTCCGGCCTCTTCGCCGCCCGCACCGGCGCCGAGCCGATACCGCCGCCCGGTGCCGGGAGCCCGGCCCGGGCACGTGAGGTGCGCAGCGCCTGGGAGGGGCTCCTGGAGATGCGCCGCATGACCAATCCCGACGGCGCGCGGGACCGCCCTTGCGGCTGGGAGCGGGCGCATCTGGTGCAGGCCGCCGCGCTGGCCCTGGAGGCCGCGGGCTGCCCGCCCGGGCCCGGGGGATATCGGGTGGGCGAGACGCCGCAGCCCGAGGCCGTCGCCGTGCGCGACGCGGCGCCCGACGGGCTGCGGGCGTGCGCGACGGCGCTGGAGGCCGCGGGATGGCAGGTCAGCGAACACGCCGAGCGGCCCCGTGACGCGCGGTATCTCCTCGCCTCGCCCCGCAGGGGCTAGGCAGCAGTTCGTGAAGTGATGTGAAGCAGCAGCCGTGCCGAACCGTTGGAAGGAATGTCGTGGCGGAGCCCTTTTCCGTGAGCATCAGCGTCCGTGGGTATGAGACCGACGCCCAGGGTCATCTCAACCAGGCCGTCTATCTGCAGTACGCCGAGCACGCCCGCTGGTCGGTGCTGCGCGCGGCGGGCATCGAGCAGGCCGATCTGCTCGCCAAGGGGGTCGGCCCGGTCGCCCTGGAGAACACCATCCGCTACTTCAGCGAACTGCGCGCGGGTGACGAGGTGGACGTGACCTGTGTCTTCCTCTGGGGCGAGCGCAAGACGTTCCGCATCCAGCAGCTGATCCTCAAGAAGGACGGCACCAAGGCCGCGGAACTGCACTCCGTCGGTGGCCTGTTGGACCTCGGCGCACGGCAGATGGTGGCAGACCCGCGCGAACACTTCAGGGCGCTGGCCGACGATCCTGCCGTGATCGGCCTCTGAGCGGCGGTCCCGGGAACTAGATTGGCAGGTGATCGTTCTTTCAAGTAACCAACAGGCCCGCTCACTCACAGGAGGCCCCCGTGTCGGAGCAAGACCCCCAAGCCGAGGCGGCCGCGGACATACGCGCGCGCATCGACACCAGCACGCCGCACTCCGCGCGCTTCTGGAACTATTTCGTGGGCGGCAAGGACAACTACGAAAAGGATCGCGAACTCGGCGACTACATCAAGGGGATCCACCCCGGCCTCGTCGACGTGGCGCGCCTGAGCCGTCTGTTCCTCGGCCGCGTGGTCCGCCATCTGGCGACGGAGCAGGGCGTCCGCCAGTTCCTGGACATCGGTACGGGCCTGCCGACCGCCGACAACACGCACGAGGTCGCCCAGCGCGCGGCCCCGGACGCCCGCATCGTGTACGTGGACAACGACCCGCTCGTCCTGGCCCACGCCCGCGCGCTGCTCACCAGCACACCCGAGGGCGTCACCGCGTACATCGACGCAAACCTCTACGACCCCAAGGCGATCCTGAAGGCCGCGAGCGCGACCCTGGATCTCTCCCGGCCGGTCGCGCTGATGATCCTCAACACCCTTGGTCACGTCACCGATTACGAGCAGGCGCGCGATCTGGTGTCCCAGCTCATGGCGGGCCTGCCGTCCGGTAGCTATCTGGTGATCAGCGACGGCACGGCCACCAGCACGGGCATGATCGCGGCATCGGACGCGTACAACAAGAGCGGCGCCATCCCGTACCACGTCCGCAGCATCGAGGAGATCGGCGGCTTCTTCGACGGTCTTGAGCTGGTGGAGCCGGGCGTTTCCCAGGTCACCCGGTGGCGCCCGGAGACCGAAGACACGACGCCGGTCGACGCGTACGGAGCGGTGGCCCGCAAGCCGTAACCGCCCCCTCCGACATGGGACTTCGGGGGCTGGTGCAGCCCGGTACCTGATACCGGCCTACACCAGCCCCCGCTTCTCGTCATAGTCCGCCCGCGACTGTGCGATCGTCACCCGGTGCCGCTCCGCCCACCCCGTCAGGGTCAGCAGCGTGCCGTGCAACTCCTTCGCCACAGGCGTCAGTTCATACTCGACCTTCGGCGGCACCGTCGGAAACACCGTGCGCGTGAGCAGGCCGTCGCGCTCCAGGTTCCGCAGGGTAAGGGTCAGCATGCGGCGGCTGATGCCCTCGATGCTGCGCTCCAGTTCGGTGAAGCGGATCGGGCCGTGGGCCGCCGCGACCAGGATCGGGATGCTCCATTTCCCCACCACCCTGTCAAGAACTTCCCGCAGCGGGCACGCCTGCGCGTTCACCACCTGCGCCGTTACACCGGTGTTCCCTTGGGACATCGAAGTTCCTCCTTCTCCCCGACTTCATGGTCACGCACGATGAGGCCCGTTACAAGTCGTGCACCTATGCAGTTCATGGAGGTTTTCATCGTGTCCGATGCCCATGTTCCCGAGGCCGGGGACCGGCGCGCAACAGCACGCTCCCGCCGGACGTCGCTCGCCGTTCTGTCCTCTGGCCTCCTGATGACGATCATCGACGGCAACATCGTGACCGTGGCGATGCCCGCCATCCAGAGCGACCTCGGCTTCTCGGCACCGGGCCTGGCCTGGGTGGTGAACGCCTACCTCATTGCGTTCGGCGGTCTCCTCCTCCTCGCGGGACGGCTCGGCGATCTCATCGGTCGCAAGCGGATGTTCGTCTCGGGTCTCGCCGTGTTCACCGCGGCGTCCGCGCTGTGCGGAGTCGCCACCGACCAGGGCCTGCTGATCGCCGCACGCGCCGTGCAGGGTGTCGGCGGGGCGATGACCTCGGCGGTCGTACTCGGCATGCTGGTGGCACTCTTTCCCGAGCCGCGCGAACAGGCCAGGGCCATCGCGGTGTTCAGCGCGGTCGGCGCGGCGGGCGGCGCGATCGGCACGTTCCTGGGCGGCGCGCTCACCGAGGCCCTCAACTGGCACTGGATCTTCCTGATCAACCTGCCGATCGGGGCCCTCGCGCTCGTCGCGGCACTGCGCGTCCTTGCCGACGACCGCGGCACCGGCCTGGCCGGGGGCGCCGACTATCCGGGCGCGGCGCTCATCACCGGCGCGCTGATGCTCACCGTCTACACGATCGTCGGCTCCGCCGGGCACGGGACGCCCGCCACCCTCGCGCTCGCCGCACTCTCCCTCGCCCTGTACGCCGCCTTCGCCCTGCGCCAGGCCCGCACGGCGCGCCCCCTGGTGCGCCTGCGCGTCTTCCGCTCGCGCACACTGACCGGCGCCAACGCCGTGCAGATCCTGATGATCGCGGGCATGTTCGGCTTCCAGTACATCGGCGCGCTCTACTTCCAACGGGTGCTCGGATACGGCGAGTTGAAGACCGGTTTCGCGTTCCTGCCCGCCCCGGTCATCATCGGCGTCCTGATGCTGGGCCTGTCGGCCAGGGTGATCGGCCGCTTCGGCCCCTACCGGTCGCTGCTCGCGGGCCTCGTCCTCATCACGGCCGGCCTCGCCCTCCTCGGCCGCCTGCCCGCCGACGGTTCGTACGTCGTGGACGTACTCCCCTCGATGCTGCTGCTCGGCTCCGGGTTCGCGGCGTCGATGCCCGCGGTGACGGGGCTCGCGATGTCCGGGGCGCGCGAGGAGGACGCGGGACTGGCCTCCGGTCTCTTCAGCACGACCCAGGTGGTGGGCGGTTCGCTGGGTCTTGCCGTCCTGACCACGCTGGCGGCGAGCCGCACGGAGGGCCTGCTCGCGGACGGCGGGCAGAGCGTGGCGGCGGCCACGGCCGACGGGTACCGCCTCGCCTTCTGGGTGGCCACGGGCATCGCGGCCGCGGGCTTCGCCCTGGCCGCGGCCCTTCTGCGGCCGGGACGGGAGGCGGGAGCCATCGCCGTCGAGCGGGACCACCGCGAGCCGACGATGGTGTGAATCCACGCGTTGAACCAGTTCAGGGACAGTGCTTGCCTCACGGCGGCCGGGCCACTACGGTCCGGCCAGTCGCGGATCTACGCGCGTCATACCCCCCGAGAGCACCGAGCGAGCACCACCCGCGAGTCCCGAACGAACACCGAGCGAAAGGCCCCCCGCACATGCGCAAGTCAGCCCTGGCCGCAATGACCGCACTCGGAGCAGGAGTTGCGGTGCTCCTCGCCACCGGCCCGACCGTGGCGCAGCCGCCCACGGACCCCCGGTGGCAGCAGGTCGGGGACGACATCAAGTCCGGGGTCAGCGGCCTTGCCGTCACCTCGGATTCCGGGGACGGCCTCAGGGCCCTCGTCGTGCGCGACAACAAGCGCCCCGGCGAGAACCGCCTCGCCGAGGTCGCCTACCGCCCCGGCGCCGATGCCGAGGTGACGCCGGTCGCCTGGCAGGGCGCCGCCGAGCCGGTCGACCTCGAAGCCCTCGACCGGGTGCCGGGCACGTCGGACGAGTACGTGGCCGTGGCGAGCCGCGGGCTCGTCTACCACCTGAAGGCACACGGCACGCAGCAGGCGGTCGAGGTCCTCGACATCTCCCCGCTCCCCGCGATCGGTGACGGGGACGACTTCGAGAGCTTCTCGCTGACGTCGCGGAACGGAAAGCTGGCCGCCCTCTGGGCGGACCGCGGCGCGGGCAAGAAGCGTCCGGCGACGGTGCACTCGGCGCCGTTCTCGTTCAGCTCCTACGGCGAGTCGGAGTTCGGGAAGGTGCAGAAGTCGGCGTTCCGTGCGCCGTATCCGTCGGGAGATGTCCGGCACGTCTCGGACATCGACGTGACCAAGTCGGGCCGTGTATTGGTCAGTTCGGCGTCGGACTCGGGGGACGACGGGCCGTTCGACTCCGCCGTGAGCGATGCGGGCAGGCTGTCCGTGACCCGCGCGGGTGCGGTGCGGCTTTCGCTCGCCAAGTCGCCCGAGCTGCTCGAAAAGTTCAAGGACCACAAGATCGAGGCCCTGCACTGCCTCCCCGGCTCCCACCGCGCCGCCCTCGGTACGGACGACGAGAACGCGGGCGGCTACGTCACCACCTCCCGCCTCTGCGACTGACCCCGGCACCTGCGGCCCGCTTGATCCGGCGCACCGGAGGCTGTTCCGTACGCCGGTACAGGCGGGCGACCGCCGCACACTGCAGGGCCATGGCCCCCGCCATGGCCAGGCAGATGCCGGGCAGCCCCATTCCGGACAGGCCGTACGCCACCACCAGCTGCACCGTCACTCCCCCTGCCGTGATGCGCACGAGAGCCGGACTGCCGCCGCTGCCCTCGAACACCCCGCCCAGCGCGATGAAGCAGGCGAGGAGCACCAAGTACGGCCCCAGGCAGCGCAGATAGAGCGCCCCCGCGTCGGCCACCTCACCCTCGGCGCCGAAGCCCCGCATGATCCACGGCCCGGCGACGAGCAGCAGCAGCGCGGCCGCGAGGCCGAGCACCCCGGCGACGAACAGCGCCTGGCGCCCGACGGCCCGCCGCTCGTCGCGTCCGGCGCCGAGCAGGTGGGCGGTGTGGATGGCGGCGGCCTGGCGTACGGAGTAGAAGGCCATCGTCGCCACGTACATGGCCTTGGTCGCGATGCCGTACGCGGCGACCTCCCCGACGCCGATCCTGGCGACGACCGCGACCAGGACGAGGGCGCCCGTCATCCGTACGACGAAGTCCGCCGCCATGGGGAAGCCGGTCGCCGCCGTCCTGCGCGCGTCGGCACCAAGGCGCCGCCCGCTCCCCCGCTCCTTGAGCGCTGCCCGCAGCACGTCGTTGCGCCGCAGCGCGACCAGACCGCAGAGCAACGCGACCGACCTGCCGAGCACGGTGGCGATCGCCGCCCCGCGCACGCCGAGCCCGAGGCCGAGGATGAAGAGCGGATCGAGGGCCAGGATCAGGCCGTTGGCCAGCAGGGCGAGCCGCATCGGGGTGCGGGTGTCGCCCGCGCCCTTGAGGATGCCGTCGACGACGTTCGTGGCGAAGTACACCGCCGTCCCCGGCAGGGCGATCGCGAAGTAGCCGGTGGTGAGGGCGAGCGCGTCGCCCTCACCGCCGCCGCCGAGCACGAGGCGGGCCAGCGGCTCCCGGCACAGGTATCCGCCGACGGCCACGACCGGTGTGATCAGCACCCACAGTGCCCAGCCGCCGCGCACCGCCGACCGTACCGCCGCCGCCTCGCGCGCCCCCCTGGCCCGCGCGAGAAGGACCGTCGTACCGGACCCGGCCATGAGGATGACGCCGAGCAGCAGGTTCTCGACGTTCGTGGCGACGGCCACGGCGGCGACGGCGGCCCCGCCGAGCCGGGCCACCCAGATCATGTTGATGATCCCGGCGGTGACTCCGGCCAGGAGCTCGAAGTAGACCGGATACGCGAGCGACACGAGTCGGCGCCGGTGCTCTGCCGGTGGCGACGTCGACCCCATGACAGTCCCCCCTCTTTCCGCTGTACATCGATTCGAGGTACAGCGGAAAGAGATAGCATCAACCGCGCACGGTGGACAAGGGAGAGACAGGGAAGAAGGGCTCAACTCCATGCTGGAGCTGTCGATTCTGGGCTTCCTCTACGAGGAGCCCCTGCACGGCTACGACCTCAAGACCCGCATCCAGGGCCTCAGCGGTCACATCCGCCCCGTGAGTGACGGCGCGCTCTATCCGGCGATCACCCGCCTGGTGAAGGCGGGCCTCGTCGAGCAGCGCACCGAGCCGGGCAAGAGTGCCGCGCCCCGCCGGATCCTCTCCCTCACGCAGGCCGGGCGCAGCGAACTGCTCGCCCGCCTCCGGGAGCCCAAGGACGCCGAAATCACGGACGGACAGCGCTTCTTCACCCTGCTCGCGTTCCTGCGCCACCTCCCCGACCCGGCCGAGCAGGCCGCCGTACTCCGCCGCCGCCAGGCCTTCCTGGACACACCGGCGAGCTTCTTCTACCGCGACGGAAACCCGCTGTCCGCGGAGGAGGCACCCGACCTGTTCCGCCAGGGCATGCTCCGGATCGCCCGCGCCACCGGTACGGAGGAGAAAAGGTGGCTGTCAGAGGCCATCAGTAGCCTGGAGGGGAACGGGGGGTTGTGATGAGCGCAGAGAAAACCGGGGGCCGCCCGGCGGACCGGGCTGTCGTCGAGGAGCGGTTCCGGCGGGACTGGGGGCTTGAACTGCCCGAGTCCGTCTTCCGGTTCCGGGAGTTCCCGGGGTTCCTCGGGCCCGCCGGGAACCAGGCGCTCCAGGACCTGATGGTGAGCCCGACGGGCATCATGGACCTGTTCGCGGATGCCGGGCGCCGGGCACTCGACGGCATCGACGTACGCGTGCACGGCCGTTACTACCGCGATCCGCCCGAGTTCCTCACCTTCATGCACGGCGGTTCCGACGGACTGCACTTCGGCCTGTGGTTCGACGACGGCCGCACCTGTCGGGGAGTCGCGTCGTACTACAACAACGACGGCGGCGGGATCGACACCCGTTCGGCCACCCCGCTGGAAGCGGTGCGGTCGATCGTCGAACGGAGCCGGCGCGACCTCGAGTACGACCTCCAGGACCCGGATACGGCCGCCAGGCTCTCCGCCCTGGCACTGCTGCGCGACGCGGTGACGGCCCTGGAGACCGCGGACAGGACCGAGGTGGGCTCCGCCTACTCCCGGGCGTACGACACCATGCGCCTGCCGGTGGACCACGACCGCGTCACGACGCTGGACGGCGCCGGCGCCCTCGTGCCGGGCGAGACCGCCCTCGACCGTCCCCCTCACAACGGAGCGGACGAGTACAAGTTCGCGACGTACATGTACGCCCTGTTCGACGACGCCGCCGCCCTCGAAACGAGCGTTCGGGAAGCCCGCCGCCGGTGCACGGCAGGCGACCCCTCGGAGGCCCTGGTCCTGGGCCGCGACCTGCACTGGGCGTCGGGAGGCGACCCGGCCCGCGAGGCACTCGCGAACGAACTCCTCGTACTGGCCTACCGTGCGCTGGACCGCCCGGGCCTCGCGGAAATAGCCGCCGCCCACCACCGGCACCGGTCCCTGCCCCAAGTGGACGTCCTGGAGCCGGGGGCGTAGGCGTCAGGGGCGCTGTGCCTCCACCAGTTCCCTGGCCTCCTGCGCCGTCGCCACCGACGGCGGGGAGCCCTCCAGGGGCTGGCGGGCCGTTTCCTTCATGGCGGCCACCGCGATGATGCCGACGAGGCCCGCCAGCATCGTGTAGAACGCGGGCATCAAGTCGTTGCCGGTGGCGCCGATCAGGGCCGCCACCACCAGCGGGGTCGTACCGCCGAAGAGCGAGACCGAGACGTTGAAGCCGATGGACAGGGAGCCGTAGCGGACGTCCGTCGGGAAGAGGGCCGGCAGCGACGAGGACATGGCGCCCAGGTAGCAGACCAGCGCGAGACCCAGGATGAGCAGGCCCGTGAAGACCGCGACGGTGCCGCCCTGCTTGATGAGGAGGAAGGCCGGGATGGCCAGGACGAAGAAGCCCACCGAGCCGGCCATCAGGACCGGCTTGCGGCCGATGCGGTCGGAGAGGCGGCCGACCGAGTTGATGAGGGCCATCAGGATCAGCATGACGATCACGATGGACATCAGGCCGCCGGTCTCGCCGAAGCCGAGCTCCGTCAGATACGTCGGCATGTAGGAGAGCAGCATGTAGTCGGTGACGTTGAACGCCGCCACCAGGGCGATGCAGAGCAGCATCGGCCTCCACTGGCCGAAGAAGGAGTCCCTGAAGGACTTCTTCTGGCGTTCCGCGGCCGGCCCGCTCTCCGCTTCCGCCATCTTCTGGAAGGCGGGCGACTCGTCGAGCTTCAGTCGCAGGTAGAGGCCGATGAGGCCGAGCGGCGCCGCCACCATGAACGGGATGCGCCAGCCCCAGGACTGCATGGCACCGTCGCTGAGACCCATGGTCAGGGCGGTGACGAGGACGGCGGCCACGGTGTAGCCGATCAGGGTGCCGAACTCCAGGAAGGAGCCCCAGAAACCACGGCGCTTGTCGGGCGCGTACTCGGCGATGAAGGTCGCGGCGCCGCCGTACTCACCGCCCGTGGAGAAGCCCTGCACCATGCGGCACAGGACGAGGAGGACGGGTGCCCAGACGCCGATGGTGGAGTAGCTCGGGATCAGGCCGATCGCGAGGGTCGCCGCCGACATCATGATCATGGTCAGCGCGAGGATCTTCTTGCGGCCGACCCGGTCGCCGAGCGGCCCGAACACCATGCCGCCGATGGGGCGCACCAGGAAGGCCGCAGCGAAGGTGGCCAGGGAGGAGAGGGTCTGCGCGGTGTCGTTGCCGGAGGGGAAGAACTCCTTGCCGATGATCACCGCGAGGTAGGCGTAGACGCCGAAGTCGTACCACTCCATGGCGTTGCCCAGCGCGGTCGCCTTGACCGCGCGCTTGACCTGGGCCTCTTCGGTGACGGTGATGTCCGACTGGCGCAGGCGCGGGTTCTTGCGGCGGTGGATCGCGCGGAAGAGCGTGCGGTGGCGCGCAATGGCCTCCGGAGCGGGCGGTGCCGGTATTTCGGGGGCTTCTGGCGCGCTCACGGTGCAGTCACTCTCTTGTTCGGTGATGGGCTGTCATCGAGCCTCTGACCTGGGTGATCAGAGTTCGACGAACGGTCGTCTGCCCAGTTGGCGTCGATCAACACTGCCAATTCCGAAGTACGGAAAATGCTCGCCATTGGTCCTCACGGCAGGGGCCCCAAGTCCCCACTTTCGAGGACTTGGGGCCCGAATCGCCTGACAGAAGAGGCCGGGCGTCGGCTCAGGGCGCGTACAGCTGCGTCGCCGGTACGATCTGCTGCTCCTGGCCGGGGCTCGACCAGAGGAGCTTCAGGTGGGCCTCGCCGGTCTGTTCCGCGTACTCGACCTTGATCGAGTGCCGCTTGCCCGCGGTGAGGGCGACGGCGGCCTTGTCGAGCTTCGGCTCGTGCGGCGTCCACGAGTCGATGACCAGCTTGCCGTCGATCCACACCCGCGCCATGTCGTCGGAGACGGTCGTCAGCGTGTACGTCTCGGAGCGGCGCGGCTGAAGCTTGCCGGTCCAGCGGACGCTGAACTTGTCGGAGGGGATGCCCGCCGCCGGTGAGCCCTCGTACTTCCAGGCGTGGTTGAGGGTCCGGTCGGTGCGGGTGATCTTCGGGGTGCCGCTCAGGTCCGCGTTGTCGAAGATCTCCTGCTTGAGGCCCTTGCCCTTGCCGGGGCGGGCCGTCGGCCCGGGATCGACCTTGAGCTCGACCACCGTGGCGATGTCGTTGGTCGCGGCGCCGGACGGCCGCAGGTCGATGCCGTCGCCGGACTCGGTGACGGTCACCTTCTGGTCGCTGCCGAGCACGCGCGCCCCCGTGACCTCGAAGTCCGTACGCGCCTTCAGGTGCAGGGCGGCGCCGGACGCGGGCCACTGGTTGACCGCCGCGTACAGCTTGTCGCCCTTGCGGCTGACCGAACCCCAGGACGGCTCCTCGACGAGGCCGCCGTAGCGCGCACCGAACACCGCGTTCCCCTGGCCCGCCGTGCGCAGCCAGTCGCCCGTCTCCTTCAGGCGGTCCACGGACGGCTGCGGGATGCGGCCGCGGGCGTCGGGGCCGACGTTCAGGAGGTAGTTGCCGCTGCGGGACGTGGTGGAGAGGAGGTTCCTGACCAGGGTGGCCGGCGACTTCCAGTCCGTGTCGTAGCGGGCGAAGCCCCAGTGGCCGTTGAGGGTCATGCAGGACTCCCAGAGCTGGCCGTCGACCGGGGCGCCGGGGATCTCCTGCTCGGGGGTGCCGTAGTCGCCGTCGACGACGCGGCGCTTGCCGACACGGTTGTTGATGATCAGGTCCGGGTCGAGGTCGCGGAGGTAGGCCTCAAGCCTCTCGCCGTCCTTGGCCGTCCAGGGGTTGTGGGGCTTGTCGGTGTCCCACTCGCCGTCGAACCAGAGCAGAGCGGGGTCGTAGGTGTCGACGAGCTCCTTGAGCTGGGCGCGCATCCGCTTCTCGTACTTCGGGAAGGTGGCGGGGTCCGGGAAGTCGGGGTCGTGCCAGTCCCAGATCGAGTAGTAGAAGCCGAGCTTGATGCCCGCGTCGTCGGACGCCTTCTTCAGCTCGGCGAGGATGTCGCGCTTCTTGTCGAAGGAGGAGTGGTCGCGCAGGTTCCAGCCGCCCACCTTCGTGGGCCACATCGCGTACCCCTCGTGGTGCTTCGAGGTGATGACGATGTAGCGCATTCCGGCGTCCTTGGCCGCCTTGACCACGGCCTTCGCGTCGAAGTCGGCCGGGTTGAAGGTGGCCGCCTGCTTCTCGTACTCGGCCTTCGGGATGTCGCACTGGCGCTGGATCCACTCGGCGTCACGGCAGACGGAACCGTCGGCCTTCTTGTACTCGCCCTCCAGGTTGGAGTAGGCGCCGAAGTGGATGAACATGCCGAAGCGGTCCTGCCGCCACCAGTTGGTGCGGTCGGCGGTGAAGGGATCGTCGGTGGCGTGGTCGGTTCCGGGGGCCGTGACCGGTGCTGCGGTCGGGGCCGGAGTCGGGGCTGCGGGGGGTTCCGTCGGGGCCGCGACCGCGGCGGGGACTGCGGTGGCGGCGAGGGCCGAGGCGAGGAGCAGGGCGATCCCGGCGACTCTTCGCCGGGTGCGACTGAGCTGTGTGCGCATGGGGCGGCTCCCTGAGGTTGACGGGTCGCTCGGGAACGTAGGGTCGAATACATCGGATGTCAATGAGCCCAACTGACCGCGATGGGGCCAATGTTGGCTCGATCGCGCAACATCGCTCCGATGACTGGGGAGCGGCCGAGGGTACGTCGCTTCGGAGACGCCCGGACGTCACCCCGCGTCACGCCTCCCTACGGATTTCAATCGAATTCCGATCAGTGCGCGAAAGGAATCTGCGATTCCAACAAACTGCCGTGCGGCGCCGGTCGGATAATTTACTATTCACCGAATGAGAGTTTACGAGAGGGGTGTAGCATCAGCTCAGGCAGATGATTCGTCGACGATGAAAATCAGCCAACGGGGGCGCGGAGCACAACACTTGATGTCCCTCTGTTCTGATCTTTCACAGTCGTGAATGCGGAACCCTGGGGGATATAAGTGTCATCGATAAAGATCCTGCTCGTCGACAGCGAACAACTCGTGCTCGAAGGTTTCCGAAAGCTTCTGGACGACTTTACGGAATTCTCCGTGGTGTCCATCGCCCATGACGCCGCCGCGGCGGTGGAGCACTTACGCGGGCACCGCCCGCAGATCGTCGTGATGGGGCTCGGCGTGCCCGGGACGGGCGGTGTGGACGCGATCCGGGCCATTCGCCGGGAATCCGGCCACGTGCGCATCGTCATCCTCTCCTCCAACCAGCAGCCGGTCTATATGCGAGAGGCCTTCGTGGCGGGCGCCAACGCCTATCTCTCCCGCAGCATCGACGCGGACGAACTGCACGGGACACTCCTCGCCGTGCACCGCGACGGCGCCGCGTTCACCGCGGCCACCGCGGGGCCGATCCTGCAGCTCGTGGCGGGCCGCCACCGCGGCGACGACGCGGCGCTCTCGACGCTGACCGAGCGCGAACGGCAGATCCTGTCCCTGGTCGCCGACGACCAGGAGACCGCCTGCATCGCCACCGCTCTGGGCATTCGCCCGAAGACCGTGCGCAACTATCTGAGCCGTATCTACGCCAAATTGGGCACCCCCAACCGTGTACAGACCGTCCTGTACGCGAAACGCTCTCTGGGTCTCCAAGGCGGACTCGTGACGGACCCGTGACGCACGGGTCCGTCACCTCTCCGACACTGCATCGGACATCGCACCGGGACAGGTTTCCATTGCCCGTGCAATTGCCCATTCAATGGACGTCGGCCACCGCCCTGCACCATGCCGCGCCCGCGTCTGCAAGGGCTATGGGGAAGGCCATGAAGGTGAACGAGCCGCCTTGTGGCAGATCCCACAATCGGGCCAGACCCTCAATCTGGATGAACTCCCGTTTCCTGCCGTGGAGATGCGTGGGCCACAGAGCCGCGGGATCACGCGTTCCGTAGAAGGACTCCACCATCGCCCGGGCGGGGCCGTCGAAACTCCAGCAGTCCGTGCCGAGCACTTTCACGCCGAGATCCAGCAGATGGTCGACGGCCTCGGGGGTGATGGCGGTGGACTCCGTGTAGTACGCGGGGGTGCCGAGACGCAGATCCGAGTCGGTCCGGAAGAGCACCACCGTCCCGGGGCCGACCTCCGCACCGGCCGCGTGCAGCGCCTCCTTCACGTCCGATGCCGTGACGCGTCCCGCGCACTCCCTCACGTCGAGGACGACGCCGGGCCCGCGGAACCAGTCGAGCGGCAGATCGAGGACCTTCTTCGCGGGCCTGCCCGCGCACTCGGGGCCGTAGTGGAAGGGTGCGTCCACGTGCGTGCCCTGGTGCACGGACATCCGGTAGAACTCGTTGGAGAGGAAGCAGCCGTCGGGCAGATCGCGTGTGCGCAGACGCCTGGCCCCGGTCAGCCAGCGCACGTAGTTGCGCCGCCGGTCCTTGCGGCTGTCCCCCGGTAACGCCCTGATCCTGCGCGACAGGTGGCGGATGCCGTCCCGGTGCAGCCACTGCTCGAACTCGACGCCGGGCGCGCGGCGGCTGATGGGGATGCTCAGGTCTACGTACATGGTCGGGTTTCCCTCTCTGTCGGTGACGCCTTACGCGGCGTAGGTGACCAGGCGGCGGATCGCGGCCGCCGCCGTGTGGCCGTACGCCTCCCGGGCCCGGTTGAGGAGGCGTCGTACGTCCATCGCGTACTCCTGCGTCCCGGTCGTCTCCAGCGCGAACGAGGCGAGTACGCAACCCAGTTGGGCAGCCCGCACGGGTGGCACCCCTCGGGCGAACCCGGCGGTGAAGCCGGCCCGGAACGCGTCCCCCGCCCCGCTCGGCTCGGCCACGGTGACCGAGCCGAGGGAGGGGACGAGGGACGGCTCCTGGCCGAGGCGTTCGATCCGCGCCCCGGCGGGGCCGAGTGTGGTCACCCACGCTCCGACCCGGTCGAGGATCTGCGGACGGGTCAGGCCGGTGGACTCGCTCAGCCGCACCGACTCGTCCTCATCGGTGAACAGGCAACTCGCCCCTGAGATGAGGTACTTGAGGTCGGCGTGGTCCATCCCACCGATCCGCCGGGAAGGGTGGACCACGAACGGCAGGCCGAGCGCGCGGCACTCCTCGGCGTGCCGGAGCATCGCGGACCGGTCGCCCGGCGCGACCACCACCAGACCCAGACCGCCCGTGCGCTCCGCGACGGAACGCAGTGAGGGAAGCGAGTCAGCGGCGGCGGCCCGCATGGCGCCCGGCCTGAAGGTGCTCACCCGCTCCCCGTCGATGTCGATCGTGCACACGTGACGCGCGGTGTGCTCCCCCGGCACGACGAGGACGGATTCGGTGTCGACCCCGTACTGCTTGAGCCACACCTGGTAGTCGGCGAAGTCGGAGCCGACCGCGCCGACCAGGACCGGGTCGAGACCGAGCCTGCCGAGGCCGAAGGCGATGTTGGCACCACCCCCGCCCCGGCGTATCTCGAGCCGCTCGGCGAGGAAGGCCAGGGACGCGGCGTGCGGCCGGTCCCCGGCCGACCGCTCCGGGAACCGGCCCGGAAAGGTCATGAGGTGGTCCATCGCGATGACCCCCGTGACGGCGATGGGCACGGAGAACTCAGACCCCGGACTCGATCTTCCGCTTGATGCCCGCCTGGTTCTGCCGGGTGTGCAGCTGCATGCGCTCCACGACGGTCGGCAGCGGGACATCAAACCCTTCGTCGACCTCGAAGTCCTGGACCCAGGTCATCAAGGTCCCCTCGGGCACCTGCTGATAGCTCCACTTGAGGTGCATGTAGCGGAACGGGAAGAGCGGGTCGCGCCGCTCGGCGACCGCCGTCAGCTCACGGTGGTCCAGGAGCCGCCAGGAACTCCAGGTCGCGCCCTCGGGGTTGGTCAGCTCGAAGAGGATCTCGGTCCAGCGCCCTTCCCGCTCCTCGGAGACCACCTTGGCGTGGTTGTACTCGTCGAAGAGATCCGGCCAGCGGCCGATGTCGTTGGTGACCTCGAAGACGCGCTGGGCGTCCGCCTCGATGACGACGCTGTTCTCGATCCTGGGCATCGTCTCAGCTCCCCACCGCGGCGACGCCGGCGAGAAGCAGGCGCTCCACACAGTCGACGAGGTCACCGAAGGTGCGGAAGCCGCCCTCGGCTTCGGCGTCGATGCTGACGCCGAAGTGCTGTTCGAGGGCGACGACGACCTCGACCAGCTCGGTCGAGTCGATGTCGAGGTCCTCGGCCAGGCGCTGGTCGTCGGTCAGCTCCTCGTTCTTGAAACCGGCACCGCGCATGACGGTGACCACGTTCTCGCGAATGTCCATGGAACTCACTTACTCCTTCAGGTAATTGGTATTGAGCTGGTGCGATGGTCTCGGTCAGGTGCGATGGTCAGTCGGCGATCGCCACGGCTCAGTCGGCGACCGCGATCGCCACCGCCACGCCCGCCTCGTGCGAGATGCTCACGTGCAGGCCCCTGTAGCCCGCGCGCCGGAACGCCTCGTCGGCCCGGCCGACCAGGCGGGGCACCGGTGCGCCCGACGCGTCGCGGCCGATCTCGACGTCGCGCCAGGCCAGGCCTTCGCCGTAGCCGCCGAGCGCCTTGCGCACGGCCTCCTTGGCGGCCAGGCGGCCCGCCATGCGCTGCGCCCGGTGGCGGGGCGACGCGTCGTCGCACAGGGCTTGTTCATTGACCGTGAAGAGCCGCTCCAGGAGCCGCTGTCCACGCCGCTCGGCCATGGCACGCAGACGTGACACGTCGACGATGTCGATGCCCACCGCGCGGATGCCGACCGACTGGGGCAGGACGGCCCGCGCCGTCAACGCCTCAGCAACAGACATGCGTTGACACCTCCAAGGCCACGCGAGACCACCAGGGTGTGCTCGCATTCGGCCACGGGCCGCGCTTGCCCCGTGACCAGGTCGAGGTCGATCCCGGGAGCCGGGCGGTCCAGGTTCACGGTCGGCGGGAGCACCCCGTCGCGCATCGCCCGCAGAGCGAGCGCCGCGTCGGCGGGCGCGGCCGCCCCCAGGAGGTGGCCGAAGCCCGACTTGGGTGCGGTGACCGGGAGTTGGCGTGCGGTGGCGGGGCCGAACGCCTCGTGCAGCGCGTACCCCTCCGTCACGTCCTCGAACGGGATGCCCGAGCCGTGCGCGAAGACCGCTCCGATGTCGCCGCCGGAGATCCCGGCGCGTTCCGTCGCGGTCCGCATGGCACGGCCGAGTACCTCGCCGGTCGGCTCGACCGTGTAGTACGGCATGTAGCCGTCGGTGCTCACGCCCCAGCCGGCGAGCTCGCCCAGGATCCGCGCCCCGCGCCGCTCGGCGTGCTCACGCCGCTCCATGACCAGGAACACCGCGCCTTCGCCGAAGACGCTGCCGCCGTGGCCCGCGTCGAACGGCCGGTACAGCTCGTGGGGTGCGAGCGAGCCGCGGGACTTGGCGCCGAGCCCGCTGGTCTCCATGCAGAGCCAGCCGTACGGCGAAAGGGGCGCCTCCACACCGCCCGCGATCACGACGTCCGCGCGGTCGCGCAGGAGCGCTTCCGCCCCGCCGATCAGCGCGTACGCACCGCTGGCCCGGTCGGCGACGAACGTGCGCGCCGGGCCCTTGATCCCCTGGTCGATGCAGATGTTGCCCTGCGGCGCCGCGGGGAACCAGGCGGTCGCCTGATAGGGGCTGACCGCGCGCGGCCCGTCGGTCCACAGGTGGCGCAGCTCGCGCTCGGCGAACTCCCAGCCGCCCAGGATGTTGCCGACCATGACGCCGGTGCGCTCGGCCGACGTCTCTTCGCCCACGGTGACGCGGGCGTCCGCGAGGGCCTGGCGCACGGCGTGCACGGACAGGTGCGTGAAGCGGTCGGTGCGCTTGACGAAACGGGACGGCAGTTCCGCCTCGGCGTCGAAGTCCGACTGCCCCGCCGCCGATGTGGCGTACTCCGAGGCGTCGAAGCGGTCGATGGCGGCGACCTGTGGGATGCCGGCGCGCGCACTGTCCCAGAGGGGGTCGATGCCGATGCCCGCGGGCGTGACCGCGCCGATTCCGGTGATGACGATGCTCATCGGCGCGCACCTTCCCGCACGGCCCGCGTGACGAGCGCGGCGTGCAGCCCCGCGAATCCGCTGGCGCCCTTGAGGATCGCCTCGCCGTGCCACGGGCGGCCTTCACCCGGTACATAGTCGAGGTCACATGTCGGGTCGGGGTTCTCGTAGTTGGCGGTCGGATGGACGAACGAGTGCTTGCCCGCGAGGGCGCAGAGCACGATCTCCATGGCGCTCGCGGCGGCCAGGGCGTGGCCGACCATCGACTTCGCCGAGTTCACCGGGATCTCGTGGGCGCGCTCGCCGAGGGCGAGCTTGAGGGCGCTTGTCTCGCAGGTGTCGTTCTGCGGGGTGGAGCTGCCGTGCGAACTGACGTGGTCGATGTCCTCCGGACGCAGGCCGGCCTCCGCTACGGCCTGTGTCATGGCGCGGGTCAGGTCCGCGCCGTCGGAGAGCAGGTCGGTCATGTGCGCCGCGTTGGAGGTGTTCGAGAACCCGTCGACCGTCAGGTACGACGTGGCCCCCCTGCGCTCCGCGTGCTCACGCGACTCCAGTACGACCACTCCGCAGCCCTCACCGAGCACGAAGCCGTCACGGCCCGCGTCGTACGGGCGTGACGCGGCCTCGGGCCGGTCGCCGTGGGAGCGCGACAGACAGTTGATGATCTCGAAGGACGCCACCGTCACCGGGGTGATGGGCGCCTCCGTGGCCCCCGCGATCATCACGTCCGCCTCCCCGTGGCGGATCGCCTCGAAGGCGTGGCCGATCGCGTCGACGCCGCCGATGCAGCCGGTCGACAGGGTGACGCACGGGCCCTGCATGCCGAAAAGGGCCGAGAGGATCGTGCCCGGGGTGTTCGACATGGACGCGAGGTACAGGTCGCGGCCGGCCTTGGCGGGGTCGATGGGCTTGCGCCCCTCGTCGGTGACCCGCAGGAACTCCTCCTCCATCTTCGGGGTGCCGCAGACCGCCGTGGACAGCGAGAGTCCGGCGCGCTCCGGGTCGTACGTGCCCGGGGCGAGCCCCGCGTCCCGTACGGCCTGGTAGGCGGCCGCGACAGCGAACTGCGTGTAACGGTCGAGCCGTTGCACCTCCGACGGAAGGCCCGGTATCTGCTCCTCGAATCCGGAGACCTCAGCGATCGAGTCCGACACGAAGTCGAAGTCTTTGAAGAGTGCCGAACTCGTGATGCCGGAAAGGGGCTTCGTCACGCTCCTTCCCGCGGAGATCGTTTCCCATAATGCTTCTGTTCCTATTCCGGCCGGGCTTACCACGCCCAACCCGGTGACCACCACTTCTTGCACGTGAACCACGTGAACCACTAACGCCTTTCTCCTGTGAGGACAGTGATGAGGCCGGGCGTGACGGATTCCTTTGCCGTCACCCCGTATTTCTGCATGACCGCGCGATAAGCGGATTCCTCCTGGACCCCGCCCGCCTCGGTGTTCACCAGGAGGCTGAGCGCGATCATCGGGCGGTGCAGGGCGGGCTTCCCCGGCGCCTGCCGCATGACGTCGACGACCAGCAGGGTGCCGCCGGGACGCAGCAGCCGTGCGCACTCCTGGACGAGTCGCTCCGTGGCATCGGGGCCCGCGAAGCGCCCCAGGTGCGACAGGACGACGGTGTCGAAAGAGCCGTCGGGGAAGGGCGCCTTGGCGAAGTCGCCCGCGTAGTCCCTGGTCAAGTCGGCCGGGACGAAGCGGAACCGCTCCACGACGCCGAACTCGGCCGCCCGCTCGCGTGCCGTGTCGAGCAGCTCCGGGGAGTCATGGGCCACCACCCTCGCCTTGGGGTCGGCGGCGGCCAGGGCGATGCCCCACTCGCCGGCGCCCGACGCGAAGTCCAGGACACGGCCCGCCTCGTCCGGCAACGAGAGCCCCCGCGGGGAGAGCTCCCGCACCGCGCGGAAGGCGGTGCGCACCCCCACCGGGAAGATCCCGGCGAACATTCCCGGGTACAGGTCCCGGTTCTCCGGAGCGCCCAGCTCGCCGCCGCCGTGCCCGCCGGCCCGCACCAGGTCGGTGAGGCCGCTCCACTGGTCCCACTCCGCGAGTACGTCGGCGAAGTGTTCGCCGAGGTAGCCGCGGCCACCCTCGACCAGGTAGGCGCGGGACACGTGGGTGAGCGTCCAGCTCTCCTCGGCGCCGCCCGCGACCAGGCCCAACTCCTCGAGCGCCGCGAGCAGCAGGCGCAACGCCTCGGTGTCGCACGCCAGCTCGGCGGCGAGGCCGTGCGTGCCGCGCGGGCCCCGGACGAGGCCGGTGAAGACACCGAGGTCCAGGGCCGTGCCGAGCACCCTGGCGCGGGCGAAGCCGAAGTTCAGGGCGAGGAGCGGGCCGGGGTCCGGTCCTTCCTCGTACGGAGCAAGGGCGCGGCTGGGGGCCGCGGCCGTCGGGGCCGTCGGGGCCGTGGGAGCCGTCGGGGCCGTCGGGGCACTCACTTGCTGCCCTCCGCGACCTTGTCGCCCTCCAGCGCCTTGCCGCCGTCCAGGAGGCTCACGTACTCGGGGTTCTGCGTGTACTCGTACGGGTCCTCGGAGAGGAAGACATTCCGTACCGGGGGCCGCTCGCAGGGCGCCACGACCAGGAACCGGCAGGTCTGGCCCGGCCCCGTGACGAAGCCGTGGGGCTCGCCCCGGGGAATGAAGATGGCGTCGCCGGGGCCGACTTCCTCGGTCTTGCCGAGCTCGGGCATGACGAGTCCCATCGAGCCTTCGAGCACATAGATCTCGTGCTCCCACTCGTGGTAATGCGGCGGTGTGGAACCGTTCGGCGAGACCTCGAATTCGGTGAGGACGAAGCGGTCGGCGCCGTCCGGTGTGTCGATGAGCTTCCGGTGGGTGGTTTCTTTCGCTCCCGGCTCGCGGACTATTTCTGCCTTGACCGCGGTCCTGTGTACGCGCTTCATTTACTGCCTTTCGCAGAGTGTTCCCGGGATTGGGGCGCTATCAACGGCGCCGAAATCGAAAGTAGGTCAGCGGCGGCGGGCTCATCTATAGGCATAGACCACTACTGGCGTCGGGACATGGGGCCGGACTCGCCCGGGATGGGAGCCCACGGGGGTGGGACAAAGTCCCGGTGTCGGGGCTAGGCTTCGGAGGGTGCTTCGAAAATCGAAGCAATCAAGGGGAGAGGTACTGATGAGCCTCGACATACGTGACTTACTGGCACCCGGCGTGCCCGGCCGGACCCGGCTCCCGCTCGCAAGGGACGTCGTCTTCCACAGCCCTGTCGCCGACTACAGCGGGCGGGATGACGTGGGGCACCTGTTCGCGAAGATCGGGCGGTGTCTGACCGGGCTCGAACCGCTGCGGGAGTTCACCGATCCCGGCGAGGACGCCGCGAAGGGACAGCAGCACAGTGTGACGACCTTCGCCGCGAAGGTCGGCGAGGAGTCCGTGTACGGGGCGTTCGTGCAACAGCTGAACACTGAGGGTCAGTTGACGGAGGCGACCCTGCTGCTGAGGCCGTTGAGCGCGCTCAAGTCGGCCGTCTCCGGGATGCGCGACGCGCTCAGCGCGGACCCTCTGCCGAGTCTGCGCCGGCCTCGGACTTGAGTTCCGTCGCCCAGCGCTCGGCCCATACGTCCAGGGGGCGCAGGGCCTGGTGGGCCTCGCGGCCGAGGTCGGTCAGGGCGTAGGAGGTGTCGGGCAGCTGCCGCACCAGGCGGGCTTCGAGCAGTTCGGTCAGGCGCTGGCGCAGCACGCTGGACGACATCGCGTCGCACCGCTCCTGCAACGCACGGAACCCCAGCGGCTCGGCCCGCAACTCCCAGACGACCCGCAGGCTCCAACGCCGCCCGAACAGATCGAGGGCGGCCATCAGGGGACGCCCCGTGGTCGAGGCACGGGTCGGCTTACCGGGCAGGGGTGCGGTCATCCGCCGACGCTAGCACCGGGGGTCCGGCGGGTGGGGCGGTGCCCGGTGGCGGCAGCAGGCCACCACGTGGCGTCTTGACCATGGTCCGTCGGCGGGTCATCGTGGTGCGGCGTCCAGCACTGACCGGGCGCCCGCCCGGGATTCGCCGAACCGGGAGGGTATCCCTTCGTCATGCCCCTGCCCCGCCGCACCTTCCTCACCGCCATGGCCGCGACGACCGGCGCCGCCGTCGCCTGTTCCGGCTCCACCGCCGACGGCGCCCCAGCCGCCGCCTCCGACTCGCCCGCGGCCAAGGCCGCCCGGCGCCTGCTGCCCGGACACTGGAAGCAGCTGACGTTCAGAACCGAGGGCCCCGCCGACTCCTTCCACGTCTCCGGCCACGTCTCCGGGCGACGCGGGCACATCACCGTCACCGGACCGACCCCCGCCGTGCAACTCACCGGCCTGCGCCACTACTTGAAGCACGCCGCGCATGCGAACGTAACCTGGGCGGGCAACCAGCTGAACCTGCCCGACCGACTCCCGGGCCTCGACAAACCACTGACCGGACGAGCCAACGCCCCGCACCGCTTCGTGCTCAACGACACGAACGACGGTTACACGGGGGCGTACAACGACTGGTCGTACTGGGAGCGCGAGATCGACGTGCTGGCGCTGCACGGCTACAACGAAGTCCTCGTGTACGTAGGCGCCGATGCCCTCTATCACCGCGTGTTCCAGGAGTTCGGCTACTCCGACCGGGAGTTGCGCGAGTGGATCCCGGCCCCCGCGCACCAGCCGTGGTGGCTGCTGCAGAACATGTCCGCGTTCCCATATCCAGTCTCCCGCCAACTACTGCACCGACGCGCCGCGTTGGGCCGCCGTATCGCGGACCGGCTGCGTGACCTCGGCATGACTCCGGTCCTCCCCGGCTACTTCGGCACCGTCCCGCCCGGCTTCGCGGCGAAGAATCCCGGCGCGAGGACCGTGCCGCAGGGAGACTGGGTCGGCTTCGCGCGGCCCGACTGGCTCGACCCGCGCACCGAGGCCTTCAGGCAGGTGGCCGCCGCCTTCTACCGCGCTCAGGACGAGCTGTTCGGCACCTCCACGATGTACAAGATGGACCTCCTCCACGAGGGCGGGAAGCCGGGCGACGTACCGGTCCCGGATGCGGCGAAGGCCGTCGAGAAGGCTCTGCGGACCGCGCATCCCGACGCCGTCTGGGTGATCCTCGGCTGGCAGAGCAACCCGCCCAAGGCCATCGTCGACGCCGTCGACAAGTCCAGGATGCTGGTGGTCGACGGCCTCTCCGACCGCTTCCCGAAGGTCACCGACCGTGAGTCCGACTGGAACTCGACGCCGTACACCTTCGGCTCGATCTGGAATTTCGGCGGCCACACGACGCTCGGTGCCAACACACCCGACTGGGCGGCGCTGTACGAGAAGTGGCGCACCAAGGACGGCAGCACGCAGCGCGGCATCTCCCTGATGCCGGAGGCGGCCGACAACAACCCGGCCGCTTTCGAGCTTTTCTCCGAACTGGCCTGGCGAGTGGGCGACTTGGACCTGAAAACCTGGTTCGCCGACTGGTCCGTGTCACGCTACGGAGCGGCCGACCCGCACGCGGCGGCCGCCTGGGACATCCTGCGCCGCACCGCGTACGGCACGACGCGCGCCGACGAGTGGGCAGAGGGCGCGGACGGCCTCTTCGGAGCACGGCCGGACCTGGCGGCGAAGTCGGCGGCCGCCTGGTCACCGAAGGCCATGCGATACGAGCCGGCGGACTTCGAGCCTGCGCTCACCGAACTCCTCTCCGTACGGCGTGAGTTGCGAGCCTCCTCCGCCTACCGCCGTGACGTGCTGGACGTGGCGCGCCAGGCACTCTCCAACCGCAGCCGGGTACTCCTCCCCCGGATCAAGGAGGCGTACGACGACCGGGACGGCGCCCGCTTCGACCGGCTGACCCGCGCCTGGCTGGACCTGATGGATCTGCTCGACAAACTCGTGGCCACAGACTCCCGCCATCTCCTCGGCCGCTGGGTCGCCGACGCCAGCTCGTGGGGTGCCGACGCGACGGAAGGGGACCGGCTCGCGTACGACCAGCTGTCGCTGCTGACCGTGTGGGGCACACGGTCAGGGGCGGACGCGGGGCTTCGTGACTACGCCAACCGGGAGTGGGCCGGACTCGTCGGCGGGCTCTACCGGCTGCGCTGGGAAACGTACTTCGAGGAGCTGCGGGCGGCACTCGGCGAGGGTCGGGAGCCGAAGGCCATCGACTGGTTCGCCCTCGAAGACGGCTGGATCCGCGAGCCCGGGCATCTCGCCGTCCGGCCGACCGGAGACACGTACAAAGTCGCTGTTCAGGTGCGCGAACGGCTGACCGAGGCGGGGTAACCGACCGCGGCACGGCCTCCAAGATCGTCAACTCCCCCTTCATTGACGGGTATACGTCATCTCGATTCTCTGGTAGTAAACCTTCCTAACAGAACACGGAAGGGCAGCAACGCAAGCAGAGCAGGAGCGCCAGAGCAGGACCAGCAGAGAAATCGGAACGACGAACTCCCCCACCTTGGAGGTCCCGTGCCCACCCCCCACACCCCTCGTCACACCCCCCATCACCCCCTTCATCACACCCCCCATCCCACCCCCGCACCCCGCATACGCACCTCGCGCCGCACCCTGCTCGCCTTCATCGGCGCCTCGCTCGTCGCGGGCCCGGTCATCGCCTCGCAGACGGCGGGCGCCGCTCCGGCCGGCAAGGCGGGCGGACTCGACGATCCGGCGAAGAAGGAGATCGCCATGAAGCTCGTCTGCAGCGCCGAGAACTCCGACCTCAACTGGAAGGAGTACTACCGCTACTGCGAGGACATCGGCGACGGCCGCGGCTACACCGCCGGGATCATCGGCTTCTGTTCGGGCACGGGCGACATGCTCGACCTCGTCGAGCTCTACACCCAGCGCAACCCGGACAACGTCCTCGCCAAGTACCTGCCCGCGCTGCGCGAGGTGGACGGCACCGACTCCCACGAGGGCCTCGACCCCACGTACAAGGGCGACTGGGAGGAGGCCGCGGAGGACCCCGAGTTCCAGAGGGCGCAGAACGACGAGCGTGACCGCGTCTACTTCAACCCGGCCGTCGGGCAGGGCAAGGCTGACGGCCTAGGTGTCCTCGGGCAGTTCGCGTACTACGACGCGATCGTCATGCACGGCGACGGCGGCGACAGCACCAGCTTCCGGAGCATCCGCGGGCGCGCGCTTGGCGAGGCGAAGCCGCCGTCGCAGGGCGGCGACGAGACGGACTACCTGAACGCGTTCCTCGACGCGCGGGTCTGGGCGATGAAGCAGGAGGAGGCGCACAGCGACACGAGTCGCGTCGACACGGCACAGCGGGTGTTCCTCCGGAACGGCAATCTGAACCTGGATACGCCGCTGGAGTGGAAGGTGTACGGGGATCCGTACCGGATCGGTTGATCGGCTGAGCTGTAGGTGCGTCGGGGCGGGGGCCCGCCGGTATCGGGACCGGGCCCCCGCCCCGATGTAGCAGCGCTTACGTATGGCGTGAAGAATTCTTCGCTGGTGCTTGACGGTGTCGCCGTCCGATCCTTGACCCATGATCGGAATGAACGCGCTCATCGGCGTCGCGGTGGTATCGCTCGGCATGGTGCTCACGCCCGGACCCAACATGATGTACCTCGTCTCACGGAGCATCACCCAGGGCAGGCGCGCCGGAGCGATCTCCCTGGCCGGGGTGGCCGTCGGCTTCCTCGTCTATCTGACGGCCGCCAACCTGGGCCTTTCGCTGGTCTTTCTCGCCGTTCCCCAGCTGTACACGGCGGTGAAGCTGGCGGGGGCGGGGTACTTGGCCTGGTTGGCCTGGAAGGCGCTGAAGCCCGGTGGCACGTCGGTGTTCGCCCAGCAGGAGCTGGCCCACGACTCGCCCCGGCGGCTGTTCACCATGGGGCTCCTCACGAACCTCCTGAACCCGAAGATCGCCATCATGTACGTCTCGCTCATCCCCCAGTTCATCGACCCGACGGCGGACCACACCCTCCTCCAGGGCTTCGCGCTCGGCGGCGTCCAGATCGTCATCAGCCTGGGAGTGAACCTCGCCATCGTCCTGGCGGCGGGCACCATCGCGGTGTTCCTGGCGGGCCGCCCCACCTGGCTGCGGGCCCAGCGGTACGTGATGGGCACGGTCCTCGGCGCCCTCGCAATCAAACTCGCGACGGACCGGGCGCCGGCGGCGGCTGCTTAAGGGGGCGGGGCGGGGGGTGAGGTTGCCGGGGGCCGTGCTGTGCTGGTCCGGCGTTTGAATCGGTGAGCGGTGCCGTCCGGTGCTGCCGAGTTTGGCGGTTCCGGGCCGGGAGTAAAGGGCGCTCCGCTGCGCTGCGCGTCGGCTGCGCCGATGACCCTTCGGGCCACCCTTGACACCCGCCCCTCCACCGCGCGAG
>NZ_JBSGSG010000107.1:0-28921 GCF_053606765.1 Streptomyces sp. NPDC055189 | reverse complement strand
GCCCGGAGCCATTGGCTCCGGGCCCTCCCCGCGTACGGGTCGCCTCGCGTGGCGAGCGAAACTCAGGCGAGCCGCTCGACCGCCGCGGCCACGCGCTCGTCCGTCGCGGTCAGGGCGACGCGTACGAAGCGGTCGCCCGCGGGGCCGTAGAAGTCGCCGGGTGCCACGAGGATGCCGAGGTCCGCGAGGTGCCCGACCGTGTCCCAGCAGGACTCGTCACGGGTCGCCCAGAGGTAGAGGCTCGCCTCGCTGTGCTCGATGCGGAAGCCGTGGCGCAGGAGGGCGTCGCGCAGGGCGGTGCGCCGGGCCAGGTACCGCTCGCGCTGCTCGCGCACGTGCGCGTCGTCGCCGAGCGCCGCGACGACCGCCGCCTGCGTCGGAGCGGACGTCATCATGCCGCCGTGCTTGCGGATCTGCAGGAGGTCGCCGAGGACGGACGCGTCACCGGCGACGAACGCGGCGCGGTATCCCGCGAGGTTCGACCGCTTGGAGAGCGAGTGGACGGCGACGATTCCCTCGTACGAACCACCGCACACGTCCGGGTGGAGGACCGAGACCGGCTCCGCCTCCCAGCCGAGCTCCAGGTAGCACTCGTCGCTCACGAGGAGCACGCCGTGCTCGCGCGCCCAGGCGACCGTGCGGGTCAGCTCAGCCTTGGACAGGACGCGACCGGTCGGGTTCGACGGCGAGTTGAGCCAGAGCAGCTTGAGGCCGGTGGGGTCGAGCTCGGTCGGGTCGTCGTACGCGACGTACTCGGCGCGGGCCAGACGCGCGCCCACCTCGTACGTCGGGTAGGCCAGGCGCGGGTAGGCGACGACGTCACCGGGGCCAAGGCCCAGCTGGGTCGGGAGCCAGGCCACCAGCTCCTTGGAGCCCACGATCGGCAGCACGTTCCGGTGCGTGACGCCGCGTGCGCCAAGGCGCCGCTCGCACCAGCCGGTGATCGCGTCGCGCAGCTCGGGCGTGCCCCAGACCGTCGGATAGCCCGGCGAGTCGGCCGCCGCGATCAGCGCCTTCTGGATCAGCTCCGGCACCGGGTCGACCGGGGTGCCCACGGACAGGTCGACGATGCCGCCGGGGTGGGCGGCCGCCGTGGCCTTGTAGGGCTCGAGCTTGTCCCAGGGGAACGTGGGGAGGCGATCGGAGACTACGGACACGTGCTGACTCCCGTACTGCATGTACGTACTGCGTGTATGGACAAATGCCTCGGTCCCGTACGGCGACAAGTGCCGTACGGGACCGGGGCGGCGCTTCAAGCTGCCGTTACTGGTTCTGCGGCGGCAATGCGGCGATGAAGGCGTGGTCGCGCTCGATCAGGCCGAGCTTGCTGGCACCACCGGGCGAGCCGAGTTCGTCGAAGAACTCGACGTTCGCCTTGTAGTAGTCCTTCCACTCTTCCGGAGTGTCGTCTTCGTAGAAGATCGCCTCGACCGGGCAGACCGGTTCACAGGCTCCGCAGTCGACGCATTCGTCCGGGTGGATGTACAAGGACCGGGAGCCCTCGTAAATGCAGTCGACCGGGCACTCCTCGATGCACGCCTTGTCCTTGACGTCGACACAAGGCTGCGCGATGACGTATGTCACGCTGTCGTTCCTCCTCGATACGGGCGTTGGCGGGCCGTCTTCAGGCTCCGCTCGCCTGGCGCGCGGGAGCGCGGCGTCGTCGATGCCCGCCCCTAGTATCTCCGTTCCCGGGCATGATCCGAACAGGAGGGGCGTACAGAGCTGTGGAATTCACTGCGGGCGGACGGCTCGAGGTCCGCATTACCCCTGCTGACGTGGGCAAACGAGTGTCCGTACGACGCCTTGACGACGGGTCGAGAACGGGTGGCAAGTTCACTGACACGGTGGGTGTTCTCACATCGTGGAACGACGGTGTGGTACTGATCACACGGCGCGACGGTGAGCGTGTCCGCATCGTGGAGAACTCCCTGGTGGCGGGCAAGGTCGTCCCCGCGGCCCCGGCCCGCAGGCGCGGCCCGGCGGCGAACTACGCGGAGCTCGCCAGGGTCTCCGCCCGCGCCTGGCAGCCCGTGGAGAGCGAGCTGCTCGGCGAGTGGCAGCTGCGGGCCGCCGGGGGATTCACCCGGCGGGCCAATTCGGTGCTGCCCATCGGTGATCCGGGACGGCCGCTCGACGAGGCTCTCGCGTACGTGCGCCGCTGGTACGGGGAGCGGGAGCTGCCGGCGTACGTCCAGACCGCGACCGGGGCCGAGGGGACGCAGGAGCTGCTCTGCGCGGAGCTGGCGGAGCGGGGCTGGCGGCGCGAGGTGAGTGCGCAGATGCACATCGGTGCTCTGGCGCCGCTCGGCGACTTGGACGTGCCCGGAGCAGGGGTGGAACAGGTGCGTCTGGCGCGCTCGTTCGACGAGGCGTGGCTGCGGCGGTACAAGCGGTCCAAGGAGCCCGGACCTCATGTGCTCCAGGTGCTGGCGGGCGGCCCTTCGGTGTGGTTCGCTTCCGTGCCCGGGGCCTCAACCGACGCGGGGCCGGCGGCGATCGGGCGGTGCGTCGTGGACGGGCGCTGGGCGGGATTCATGGCGGTCGAGGTGGATCCGGCGCACCGCAGGCAGGGCCTTGCGACCGCGGTGATGGCTGCGCTTTCCCGGCAGGCGCTCACCGAGGGCGCTTCGGCGGCCTGGCTGCAGGTCGAGGACGACAACGAGGGTGCGCGGGCGCTGTACGGCGGTCTTGGCTTCGCCGCGCACCACACGTACCACCACTATCGATACCCGTCGGCTCGGTAGCTTCTACCGGTCGGCTCGGTAAGTAAGGCACGAGGCACGCATGCACGAGGAGTCAAGGACGGCCGCGTCCCGGCGGCGGTTCGCCGATGAGGCCAGGTCGGAGCGGCCCGACCTGTCCCTGCTCTGCCTCCTGGTGGGCGCGGAGGCGGACCCCGGGCTCCGCGACGACGACATCGACGCGGCGCAGATCGAGCTCGACCGGCTCGCCGGGCTGCTGCCCTACCGCCCCGGCGGGGCACGGGAGTGGGCGGCGGCGCTCGCCGAGCTCCTGGGCGCGCGGTGCGGGTTCCTCGGGACGCCCGCGGACTACCAGCGCCTGGAGTCCTCCCTCCTGCACGAGGTGCTCCGGCGCCGCCGCGGCCTGCCGATCCTGCTCTCGGTGGTGTGGATCGAGGTGGCACGCCGGGCGGGCGCACCCGTCTACGGCGTCGCGCTGCCCGGTCACTTCGTGGTCGGCTTCGGCGCCCGCGAGGAGCAGGTGCTCACCGACCCGTTCGCCGGCGGGCGGATCCTCACGGGCGAGGACGCGGAGCAGCTTGTCGCGGAAGGCTCGGGCGGCACGGTGACCCCCGCCATGCTGACGCCCACCGATCCGCTGAACATCGTGCTGCGCATCCTGAACAACATCCGTGCCTGGGCCGCGGCCCGCCCGGAGCGCTCGGACGTCGCGCTCTGGGCGGTCGAACTCTCCCTGCTGCTGCCCGCGCACCCGGCCCGGCTGCGTTACGAGCGGGCCCAACTCCTCGTACAGCGCGGTGATTTCCTCGCGGGCGCCGCGGAGCTGGAGACCTACGCCGATGTGGTGACGGCGGTGGAGCCGACCACGGCGGACCGGGTGCGGGACCAGGCGCGGGCCGCGCGGGCGATGCTCAACTGACGGTTCCCGAGGTGCGGGCGTAGCGCCCCGGCGCGATGCCCACCACGCGCTTGAAGTGCCGGGTGAGGTGCGACTGGTCGTAGAACCCGGTGGCGGTCGCCACCTCGCCCGGCGGCTGTCCCGCCAGGAGGAGCCGGCGGGCGCGGTCGACGCGGCGGGACATCACGTACTGGTGCGGCGCGATGCCGAAGGCCCCGCTGAAGGCGCGTACGAGATGGCTGGGGTGCGCGTGGACCAGGCGCGCGGCCTCGTCCAGGGTCACGCCGTCCGCGAGACGCTCGTCGAGGAGGTCGCGCAGGTCGTGGGCCAGGCCGCGGCCGGTGCCACCGGCGGCGACGCGGGTGAGCGCGGGGCGCAGGTGTCCGCGCAGCCGCTCGCCGATCAGCGCAAGGCGGCTCTCGGCCTCCAGCTCGTCGCCCCGGCGCGCGAGGGCGGCGTGCAGCTGGCCCACGCGGCTGCGCAGGACGGGGTCGACCAGGTCCGGGCCGTCCACCGCGGGGCCGATGAAGCTCTCGTCCAGCTGTGTCATGTCCAGGTAGAGCACGCGCTTGCGGAAGCCGTCGGGGGTGGCGGGCGAGCCGTTGTGCGGGACCTGCGGCGGGAGCAGCGAGACGGTGTCGCCCGGGGTGCCGTGCTCGTGGCGGTCCAGGTCGTACCGGACGGCTCCGTCGTCCACGATCAGCAGGGTCCAGGCGTCGTGGACGTGCATCGGGTACGCGTGCTCGGTGAAGCGGGCGTGGAAGACCTCCACGACCCCCGCGACCGGCGGGCGCCATGCGCGGATCTCCTGCCGGGCCACCATGCAAGAAACGTACAAGACGTGCGTGCGGGCGGCCCGGCAGTCTCGCTGCATGAGAACCACCGCTGAGACAGTCGCCGCCGAGACAGCCACCGCCGGGGCCGGGAGCGCCCACCCGGAGAACGCCGGCACGGAGAACGCCGGGATCACGGACGAGGCGCCCGTCCGCTTCGACACGAAGATCGCCGTCCTGCTCCGGGACGACCTGGCGACCTGGCAGCGCCTCAACGTGACCGCGTTCCTGGTCAGCGGGCTCGGCAGTACGGCCCCCGAGGTGATCGGCGAGCCGTACGAGGACGCCGACGGCACCCCCTACCTGCCCATGATCCGCCAGCCCGTCCTGGTCTTCGAGGGCTCCAAGGAGACCCTGACCACCGCACACGGCCGCGCGTTGTCCCGTTCGCTGCCCACGGCGGTGTTCACGTCGGACCTGTTCACCACCGGCAACGACCGCGACAACCGGGCGGCGGTACGGGCCGTGCCGACGGATCAGCTCGACCTGGTGGGACTCCTCGTCCACGGGCCGCGCAACGCGGTCGACAAGGTCCTCAAAGGGGCCCGGATGCACCCCTGACCGCCGGGGGAACGTCCGGAGGGCCGAGGGGGGAATTCCGGGGCAATCAGGTGGCCGGCAGCCCGGGGCGAGATCGGAGCGCTATCGATCGGCCGGGCCGGGCACGAAGGACCTATGCACCCCCTATCCCCCGAGCGGCGACGCCTCTTCGCCGATCAGGTACGGTCCGCGCGGCCCGATCTCGCGCAGCTGTGCCTGCTGATCGGCGCGGAGGCGGACCCCGATCTCGACGACGTCGGCATGCGTGCGGTGCTGCGCATCCTCGACCGCCTTGCCGACCAGCTGACCGAGCTGCTCCCCGGCCGGCCGTGCGGCCCCCGGTCCCTGGCCCTCGCGCTGGCCGAACTGCTCGGCACCCGCTACGGGTTCAGGGGCAGGCCCGGCGACTACCAGCACCTGAGCTCCGTGTTGCTGCACGAGGTGCTGCGCAGGCGCAGAGGTCTGCCCATCCTGCTCTCGGTGGTGTGGATCGAGGTGGGCCGCCGCGCGGGCGTGCCCGTCCACGGGGTGGCCCTGCCCGGTCACTTCGTGGTCGGCTTCGGCGCGCGCGACGAGCAGGTCCTCGCCAACCCCTTCGCGGGCGGGCAGGTGCTTTCCTACCCGGACGCGGAGTTGATGGTGGCGGGGGCCACGGGCGCTCCGCTCGCGCCGTCGATGCTGAACCCCGCGGGGCCCCTCGACATCGTGCTGCGCATCCTCAACAACATCCGCGCGTGGGCCGCGGCCCGCCCCGAGCGCTCGGACGTCGCGCTCTGGGCGGTCGAACTCTCCCTGCTGCTGCCCGCGCACTCCGACCGGCTGCACTACGACCGGGCCCAACTCCTCGTGCAGCGCGGCGACTTCCTCGCGGGCGCGCTGGAGATCGAGACGTACGCCGATTCCCTGGCCGCCACCGACGAGGCGGCGGCGGTGCTGCTGCGCCAGGAGGCGCACGGTGCGCGGGCGATGCTGAACTGAGGTAATTGAGGTAACTGAGGTAACCGAGGTCCGCAACCGGAGCTTTGTTGCCCGCGGTTCAGAGCCAGCCCTTGTCGCGGGCGACCTTGACCGCCTCCGCGCGGTTGCGGACGGCCAGCTTCTGGATGGCCGTCGAGAGGTAGTTGCGGACCGTGCCCGCGGAGAGGTGCAGGGCGGTGGCCAGTTCGGCGTTGGTCGCGCCGTCGGCAGCCGCGCGCAGGACCTCGCGTTCGCGGTCGGTCAGCGGGTTCGCGCCGCCGGCGAGTGCCGCCGCCGCGAGCGTGGGGTCGATGACCCGCTCCCCCGCGAGGACCTTGCGGACCGCCTCGGCGAGCTGGGCCGCGGGCGCGTCCTTGACCAGGAAGGCGTCGGCGCCGGCCTCCATGGCGCTGCGGAGATAGCCGGGGCGGCCGAAGGTGGTGAGGACGACGATCTTCAACTCCGGGAACTCCGCGTGGAGTCCGGCCGCCGCCTCGATGCCCGTCAGACCCGGCATCTCGATGTCGAGCAGCGCCACGTCCACCGCGTGCTCGCGCGCCGCCGCGATGACCTCGTCGCCGCGGGCCACCTGGGCGACCACCTCTATGTCCGGCTCCAGGACGAGCAGCGCCGCGAGGGCCTCGCGGACCATCGACTGGTCCTCGGCGAGGAGCACTCTGACGGGGGCGCCCGCAGTGTTCGTACTCATGCGGAGGATCCTAGGGCCGAAGATCCCGGAGCGGTTCCGCCGCTGCCCTCGCCCGCGTGCTCCTGCGAGCCCGTCGGCTCCAGCGGCACCCGCGCCGTGAGCCTGAAGCCCCGCCGGGCGCCGGGCCCCACGTCCAGGACGCCGCCGACCGCCTCCACGCGCTCCGTGAGGCCCGTCAGGCCGTTCCCTGGGGCACCGGCGGAACCGCCCCTGCCGTCGTCCTCCACCGACAGCTCGACGACGGGGCCGTCCAGGGTGTGCCGCGACGTGAACGCCACCGTGCAGCGGCGCGCGCCGCTGTGCCGCACCACGTTGGTCACCGCCTCGCGCAGCGCCCAGGCAAGCGCCGTCTCGCCCTCATCGCCGGGCAGCACGGCAGGCGCCTCAAGGGGTACGTCGGCCTCGACACCGGCGGCGGCGAGCGCAGTGCGGGCGCCCGCGAGCTCACCGGCCAGGGTGCGCCTGCGGTAGCCGGAGACCGCCTCGCGCACGTCCACCAGGGCCTGGCGGCTGACCTGCTCGATGTCCGCGACCTGCTGCGCGGCCTTGTCGGGGTGGGCCGGGAGCATCCGCCCCGCCAGTTCGCTCTTCAGCGTGATCAGGGAGAGCGAGTGGCCCAGGAGGTCGTGCAGATCGCGGGCCAGCCGCAGCCGCTCCTCGTTGGCGGCCAGTTGGGCCACGGTGGCCCTGGCCTGGCGCAGCTCGATCGTCGTACGGACCAGCTCGCGCACCCCGGTCATCGCGAAGCCGACCAGGACGGTGAGCACGGCGAGACTGCCGAGCAGGTCCGCCACGCTGTCGGTGCGCAGGCCGATCAGGATCATCACCCCGGTGACGGCCGGGATGGCCCACGCGGCGTGCCGCAGCGGAAGGACGGCCCCCGCGGACACCGCCACGTACACGAAGAGCCCGAGCCACGGCGTGCCGAAGGCGAACGCGAGGACGACGGCAAGGGCGAGCAGCGCCCCGAACGACACGTGCACCACACGCCACTCGAACACCTTGGAGGTGTAGCGGAAGACCAGGGTCAGATAGCAGCACACGAAGGCGGCGAGGCCCAGCCAGCCCAGCACCGTGGCCGCGCGGCCGTGGCCCGCCCGCAGCAGGTCCTGCACCGGGCTGGCCAGGAAGACCAGCCAGATCCCGATCCACAGCGACTTGGTGAGCAGCTGGCGGCGGTCCGCCACCGGACGGCCGAAGCTCTTCAGGGGGTGGCCGGGTTCGGCGCGGTCGGTGTCGTTCACGCCTTCGATGTGTCCTTCCGGTACAGCCATGCCGCGCCGCCCGCGAAGAGGACGAAGTACCCGACGAGGAGCGCGATGTCCTTGGCGTGCGGGGCGTCGCCCAGTTCGATGGCCTGTCCGAGGGCAGCGTACGCATGGGTCGGCAGCCAGGTCGCGATGTCGCTCAGCCACTGCGGGAACGTGGCCGTGGGCATCCACAGGCCGCCGAGCACGGAGAGCCCGAAGTACACGATCATCGTGATCGGGCGGACGGCGTCACCGGTCGCGAGATAGCCGATGGCCACGCCGAGCGCGGCGAAGCAGAGGCTGCCCGCCCAGATGGCTCCGGTCAGGGCCAGCCACTGCCATGCCTCCAGGCGTACGTCCTTGACGGCGGCGGCGACCACGAACACCACGACGATCGAGGGCAGGCTGACCACGGCCGCGCTCGCGGTCTTGGCGATGACGTAGCCGCGCCCCGGCAGGCTCGTCAGTCGCAACTGGCGGACCCAGCCGCTCTCGCGCTCCTTGGCGATGCGCTCGCTGTTGCCCATGAGGACGGCGGTAAGGGCGCCGAACGACGCCATCGACACCATGAAGAAGGCGGGCAGCGCGAGTCCCGTGTCGCCGACCATCTCCGTGCTGTCCTGGCCGCCCGCGATGATCAGGAAGAGCATCGACGGATAGATCACCGAGAAGAACAGGAACTTCTTGTTGCGCAGGGAGCGGATGATTTCCAGCTTGGTCAGCGTCATGCCCCGGCCTCCTCGGCAGCGGTGATCGCGACGAAGGCCTGCTCCAGGCCGAGGCCCGCGACTTCGAGGTTGCGGGGGTAAAGACCGAGCCCGTACAGCGCGTGCACGGTGGCGTCGGCGTCCGTCGACTGGAGCCGTACGGTGTGGCCGGACACGTCGACGGCGGTGAGGAAGGGCAGCGCGCGGAGCTGCTGCGCGAGCCCTGCGTCCGCCCCGCGGTGGTCCGCGTCGATCTCCGGGAGGTCGAACGAGACCTTCCGTGCCCCGGCCTTCGCCTTGATCTCGGCGGCGGTGCCGTCAGCGAGGAGACGGCCCCGGTGCAGGACGAGGACCCGGTCCGCGATCGCGTCGGCCTCCTCCAGGTAGTGCGTGGCGAACAGGACCGTACGGCCCTGGTCCGCCTGCTCGCGCATGGTGGCCCAGAAGGCCTGGCGCACGGTGACGTCCATGCCGGTGGTCGGCTCGTCCAGGACGATCAGGTCGTTCGCTCCGGCGGTCGCGAGTGCGAAGCGGACGCGCTGTTCCTGCCCGCCGGAGAGCTTGTCGACCTTGCGCCCGGCGAGCTGGGTGAGGCCCGCGGCGGCGAGCACGTCGTCCGCGCGGTAGGGCCTGGGGTGCAGATCGCAGGCGAGCCGCACCAGTTCGCGGACGGTGACCTCCGCCATCAGGCCGCCGCTCTGCAGCATCGCGCCGACCCGGCCCGTGGTGATCGCCTCGCGCGGACTCGTGCCGAAGACCCGCACGGTGCCGCTGTCCGCGTTCCGCAGGCCCAGGAGCAGGTCGAGCGCGGAGGACTTGCCCGCGCCGTTCGGTCCGAGGAGCGCGACCGTCTCGCCGGGGTGGAGATCGAGCGTGAGGTCGTCCACGGCGCGGACGTCCCCATAGCTCTTGGTCACCTTCTCGAAGCTCACCGCGGTGACGGGCGGTGCTGCGGTCGTCGTCATGCGACCCATCGTCGCCGGGGGCGGGGCTACGGCGGCAGTGTCGTGTGTGCCGGGTCCGGGATGACAGATGTCATGCCATGTCATGCCGGAGGCCGGACGGTTCACGTCTGTGAGCCGTCCGGCCTCCGGGAACGTACGAGAATCAGCTGGCGTTGGTCTCGATCACGCCGACCCGCTCGGCCGGCGTCTTGCCGAGCAGCGCCTTGTTCATCGCGGCGGCCACGTCCGTCGGCTGGACCGGCGTCTTGTCGCCGTTGCCACGCTGGATCAGGATGCCGTCGAAGACGTTGCCGTAGAGCTTCTTGAGCTCGGCGGTGTTGTAGTGCACCTGCAGCGTGCCGTTCTTGAGCACCTGCGTCTCGAGCACCTTCGGCAGCGACTTCGCCGGACCGAACGGGATCGAGGCGTTGCCCGCCTTGATCGTGACGTTGGCGGACATGGCGGGCTTCGCGAAGCGCGTCATGAACTTGTCGACCTCGGCGTTCGCGACGGTCGGCTTGCGGGTCGTGACGGGCACGTCGACGGTGCCGGCGCTGCCGGTCTCGACCTGCTTCTTGTACGCGTCCGACACGGCCTTCGTCGACGCGGCGACGTCGATGCCCTTGCCCGCCTTGCCGTACACGGCGACGGCCTTGCCGGGCACGAACTTGACCGAGCCCTCCCGCGCCGAGCCCGAGCCGCCCGCGGCGCGCTCCAGGGCGGCCGCCAGCTTCTCCTCGTCGACGGGCATGACCGGCTCGGCGACGCGGGCGCCGCCGAAGAGCGATCCGATCACCGATACGGGGTTGTAGTCGCTGCCCGCCGCCTCGCGGACGGTGGCCTGGGTGTCCAGGGTCAGGCCCGCCTGGTCCGGCTTGAGCGTGACCTCTTCGCCGTCGACCGACAGCTTCAGGGCCTTGGTGGCCTGCGCGCCGAGCTCCGCGTCGAGCTTCTTGACGGCCTCGTCGCGCGTGCCGCCGCCGATGTCGACGCCGAGCGCGGTGGTGCCCTTCGGTACGTCGGCGTGGTTCATCAAGAGACCGGCGCCGTAAGCCCCGCAGGCCACGACGACCACGGCGACGGCCACGAGAACGAGCTTGTTGCGCCCCTTCTTCTTGGCCGGAGCCGCGGCGACGGGCACGTTCGGCTGCACCGGCTCGGGCAGCTTGGGCGGGGTGTGCGGAACCGGTCCTTCGCCCTGCGGGCCCGCGGGGAACGGCGAGTTCTGTGCGGGCGGTACGACGGGGATGCCGCTGGTCAGGGTGTCGCCGGAGACGTTCGTGCCGGGCGTGGGCGCGCTCGGGCCGCCGGGGATGGAGCCGGGGCCGCCGTGCACCGGGCCCGCCTTCTGCGGGGTGAGGATGGCGGTGTCGTCGCTCATGGCGGGGGCGCCGGGGGCCGCGCCTGCTCCCGCGCCCGAACGGGCGGCGGGGTTGGCGGGGTTGGGGCGGTTGCCGGGAGTGCCCGGGTTGCCCGGGTTGCCCGGACCGCCGGAGGCCGGCGGTGCCATCGGGTTCGCCCGGCCCGCCGGGTTGGCCTGGTTCGCCGGATCTGCGGGGTTGGGCGTGCGGGGCGGTCCTGCCGGGTTCGGCGCCATCGGGCCGTCACCGGTCACCGGACCGCTGGTCGGGCCCGAAGGACCCCGGCCGCCGTCGCCGCCGGCGCCTCCGGAGAAGTACGGCAGGTCCCCGCGCTGGGGGTCGCCGCCCTGCGGGCCGCCCGTACCGAGCGGGCCCGACGCCACGGCGCCGGACACGTCGAAGGAGCCCGTACCGGAGCCGCCCGTTCCCGAACCGGCGGCGCCGCTCGCGCCGTTCCCGCCGATGGTGCTCCCGCTGCTCTTGCGCGGCGCGAACCAGTCGCTCGTCTTCTCCTCCGCCGGAGCGGGAGAAGGAGCAGGGGCGGGCGCGGCGGCGGAAGACCCGGACGCGGAGCCCGGACCGGACATCCCGGCGGCACCGGGACCACCCGCACCGCTCGCGGGACCGCCCGCGCCGTTCGTGGATCCCGGACGCCCCGCGCCGTCCCCGGCGCCGTTCGCGTCCGCGGCGCGGCCCGTGTCCTGCGGACGCGCGTTCAAGTCGCTCTCCGCGACGGGCGTGCGCATGACCACCGGTGGGATGGGCCGCGATCCGGGGATGTTGATCCGGATGCGCGTGGTCAGCGTGGTCTCGGTCTTGGGCTCGTCGGGCCGCTCGTCGGCGGCCTGCCGCTGCGCGCCGTCCGATGCGCCGTCCGACGCGGCGCCCTGCGCCGGGGAGCCGTACGGCGGCGTCCCCGAGGGGTATGCGGCTCCACCGCGCCCCTGGGGCCCGGAGGACGAACTGTCAGTTTCACGACTCAAGGCAGGTTCTCCCGGTTGGCTCCGCCGCTTGTGCTCCCCGCGCGGTGGGGGTCCCCCCGGCCGGAGAGGCTGGGGGAGGCTCGGCGGCGCGCACCACCATACTGGCCGCCGTCGGCACTCATCCTGTGACCGCCTTCAATCCCGTGCGGGGCACGGGCTGAAGTGGTACGTCACTTGCCAAGTCGGGCGGCGGGCCCGCCTGGTTGCGGCCTCTGGCCGAGGGTGGCACACATCACAGCGACGGCCATTCCGCCGAGCAGAAAGGCATACGATCCAAGGCCCGCGCCGAAGAGGAAGTCCCCCTCGGGCCGGCTGGCCGTGAGCAGCATGACGGCGACGAGCCAGCCCGCCGCCGGCGCCACCGCCCCCGCTCTGGTGCCGATCGCACGCGCCCCTCCGTAGAAGAGCCCGGCGGCCCCGACCAGCGCGAGCAGCAACCCGCCGGGGAACCAGCCCCCTTGGACGAGTGCGCCTGCCGTGCCGACGACCGCGCCGAGAACGAAAAGCCCGGCATAGGAGGCAAGTCGGCCGAAATCGAGCGGCTGGGCCAGCGCGCTGCCACCCGGCGGGGCGGCAGCGGATGACGAGCCGGACGACCCGCCCGAGGGCCGTCCGGAAGCCGACGTCGCACGCGAACGGGTACTCACAGTGCCGTCACCCCGCCGACGCCCGCGCCTTCGAGCCCCGCGAACAGATCCGTCTCACGCTCGCCGTCCATCGCACCGGCCTTCCCTCGCACCAACTCGTAGTACTCCACGTCGAAGATCGGCTGCGCTAGCCCGTTCGACAGGACGAAGAGCGGACCCTGTACCTCGATCTGCGTGGCGTGCGCGCGCATCGCCGCCGCCTTCGCCTGCGCGAAGGCCGTCCCGTCGATCTCCGCCGTGATCCGTTCGTCGTCCGTCACACCCGGCACGTCGGCGACCACCGCGGGGGTCGTGAACGGCGAGTGCCGAAGGGCACCCTCCATCCACCGGAACCGCTCTTCGACGACGGAGCGCGGCGCGCGGTTCCAGTAGATCTTGCCGATGGTGTGCGGTTCGCCGAGATCCGTGCGGAAGGCATCCTCGGCCGCGAGGTCCGCGGCGCGCATCGCGACCCGGTGGGCCTGGATGTGGTCGGGGTGGCCGTATCCGCCGTCCGGGTCGTACGTCACGAGAACCTGCGGACGCACCTCGCGGATCACCTCGACGAGGTGCGCCGCCGCGGCATCGAGATCGGCCGACCAGAAGGCACCGGTCCGGTGATTCTGCTCGATGCCCATCATCCCGGAGTCGCGGTAGCGCCCCGTGCCGCCGAGGAAGCGGTGGTCGGTGACCCCCAGCTCCTTCATCGCGGCGGCCAGCTCGCCGATGCGCTGCGGACCGAGCACGTCCTCGCGGTCGGGGGCGAGATGGGCGAGCTCGGGCGGGATGACCTCGCCCTCCTCGCCGAGCGTGCAGGTCACCAGCGTGACATGGGCGCCGTCGGCCGCGTACTTGGCCATCGTCGCGCCATTGTTGATCGACTCGTCGTCGGGGTGCGCGTGCACGAGCAGCAGACGCCGGGCGGGCAGTTCCGTCATGGGACCACCCTACGAGCACCCCGCACGCCGGTCAGAACTTGATGTCGCCGATCATCCCCGCCACGTTGGTCGTCAGCTCGTTGATCGTGGGCGCGATGGATGAGCTCGCCAGATAGAAGCCGAGCAGTACACAGACGATCATGTGGCCGGCTTTCAATCCTGACTTCTTGATCAGCAAGAAGACAATGATCGCCAGTAGCACCACCGCCGAAATCGAGAGTGCCACGACGGTCACCTCCAAGTCCCAGACCCTGCACCAGTGCGGACGCCAGCAGGTACATACCCACTAAGCGCTACGGATCATAACTATCCGTGGGTCCGCATGACTCGGAGCACGGCAGCACAAGGGGGCGCATGCCCCATAGGCTCGGAGGATGACCACCGAGACGCCCGCAACCGCCGGGCACACCGAGAGTCAGACGCAGCGGCTCTCCTTCCCTCGTCTGCACGCCCGCACGCAACGCTTCACTCTCGGTGCGCCCCGCGCGTTCACGGTGGCGCCGGACGGATCACGTGTCGCCTTCCTGCGCTCGCCGTCCGGTACGGACCGGGCGAACCAACTCTGGGTCCTGGACCTGGAGGACGGCGCGGTCGAGCGTGTCGCGGCCGATCCTCAAGCGCTCCTGAAGGGCGCCGTCGAGCGCCTCTCTGCCGAGGAACGCGCCCGCCGCGAGCGCAGCCGCGAGGGCGGCGCGGGCATCGTCGGGTACGCGACGGACGCGGCGGTGGAACTCGCCGCCTTCACGCTCTCCGGGCGGCTCTTCGCTGCGGAGCTGCGCGCGGGCACGGCACGCGAACTGCCCGCACCGGCCCCGGTGATCGACCCGCGCCCCTCGCCCGACGGCCGCCACATCGCGTACGTCACCGGGGGCGCCCTGCGGGTGACGGGCGCCGACGGCGACGGCGACCGGGCCCTTGCGGCACCCGAGCCGGACTCCGCCGAGAAGGCGACCGTGACGTACGGCCTCGCGGAGTTCATCGCGGCCGAGGAGATGCAGCGTTCGCGCGGCTTCTGGTGGTCGCCCGGATCGGACCGCCTCCTGGTCGCACGCGCCGACGACGCCCCGGTACGGCGCTGGTGGATCGCCGATCCCGCGCACCCGGAGACGGAGCCCGCGCGGGTCGCGTACCCGGCGGCGGGCACGGCCAACGCGGACGTACGCCTCTTCGTCGTGACCCTGGACGGCGCGCGCACCGAGGTGATGTGGGACCGCGCCCGCTACCCGTATCTGGCCCGGGTGCACTGGTCGTCGGCCGGGGCGCCGCTGCTCCTCGTCCAGTCCAGGGACCAGCTCAGCCAGCTCTACCTGGCGGTCGACCCGGACGACGGTTCGACGCGCATGGTGCACGCGGAGGAGGACCCGCAGTGGCTGGAACTGTTCCCCGGCGCCCCTTCCTGGTCCCCCAGCGGCCGCCTGGTGCGGATCGTGGACGAGGGCGGCGCGCGGGTCCTGGCCGTGGGCGAACGCCCGCTCACCGGACCCCAGTTGCACGTCCGCGCGGTGCTCGACGTGGCGGACGAGGATGTCCTGATCTCGGCGTCGGCGGGCGAGTCCGCCGCGACCCCCGAGACCGGTGAGGTGCACGTCTACCGGGTCAACGAGCTGGGCGTCGAGCGTGTCTCCGACGAGCCCGGGGTGCACTCCGCGGTGCGTGCGGGCGGGCTCACGGTGCTCGTGTCGGCCACCCTCGACCAGCCGGGCTCCCGCATCCGGGTGCTGCGCGACGGCAAGCAGGTGGCCACTGTCGCCTCACACGCGCAGCATCCGGGGCTCACGCCGCGCGTGACGTTGACCGAGGGGGGCGCGCGCAAGATCCCGTGCGCCGTGCTGCTCCCCACGGACTACGAGGAGGGCTCGGGCCCGCTTCCCGTACTCCTCGATCCGTACGGCGGTCCGCACGGCCAGCGGGTCGTCGCCGCCCACAATCCCTACCTCACGTCCCAGTGGTTCGCGGACCAGGGCTTCGCGGTGATCGTCGCGGACGGCCGGGGCACTCCGGGGCGCTCCCCCGCCTGGGAGAAGGAGATCCGGCGGGACTTCACGCTCACCCTGGACGACCAGGTGGACGCGCTCCAGGGCCTCGCCGCGTCCTTCCCCCTCGACCTCGACCGGGTCGCCATCCGGGGCTGGTCCTACGGCGGTTACCTCGCCGGGCTCGCGGTCCTGCGCCGTCCCGACGTGTTCCACGCGGGGGTGGCGGGGGCGCCGGTGACGGACTGGCGGCTGTACGACACGCACTACACGGAGCGGTACCTGGGAAACCCCGCCGAGGACCCGGCGTCGTACGCCCAGAGCTCCCTGGTGACCGAGGAGGGCCTCGTCGCGCCCGAGGTGCCGCACCGCCCCCTGATGATCGTGCACGGCCTCGCGGACGACAACGTGGTGGTGGCGCACGCGTTGCGCCTCTCCTCGGCGCTGCTGGCCGCGGGCCGCCCGCACGAGGTCCTGCCGCTCTCCGGGGTGACGCACATGACCCCGCAGGAGCAGGTGGCGGAGAACTTGCTGCTGCTCCAGGTGGACTTCCTGAAGCGCTCGCTGAACCTGCTGTAGGCACGGCAACCGGCCGGGGCGACATGGCAAACCCCGGCCGGTCTACGGCACCCGCACGGCCGTACGTTCTTCAGCGTGCCGCCTGTGTATATCGCCGTGGCGACGGAGCGATTGCCCGCGTGTTAAGCACGAGCAGGCTCTCTTTCCCCAACCCCGCCCCTTCCCGAAAACCCGCTCGGCGCGGGGGCCATGTGCCTTGTACGTGCCGTCATCACCGGCTTCGCCGAGTTCGTCCTCAATCGCCGGACGGGCTAAATGTATTTAGCCCGTCCGGCGATTGAGGACATCTTGTCGGGGGTCCAGGGGGCGGAGCCCCTTGGTTTCGGGAAGGGGCGGGATTGGGGAGAGCCCCGCAGGGACCGCCCCTACGGAACCACCTGCTTCTCCTCCGCGAAGTGGCACGCGGAGTCATGCGCCGCCGGCCCCGTGACCCCGCGGAACTCCGCCGGAACGGCCAGCAACGGCACCTCCAACGCGCACCGCTCCCGCGCCTTCCAGCACCGCGTGCGGAAACGGCACCCCGACGGCGGATTCGCCGGCGAAGGAACATCCCCGCTCAGAATGATCCGCTCCCGGTGCTCCCGCGCAGCGGGGTCGGGCACCGGCACGGCAGAGAGCAGCGCCTGCGTGTACGGATGCGTCGGATGCTCGTAGATCTCCGCGTCGGAGCCGATCTCGACGATCCGCCCCAGGTACATCACACCCACCCGGTCGGAAATGTGCCGCACGATCGACAGGTCGTGCGCGATGAACACGTACGACAGATCGAACTCGTTCTGCAGCCGGTCCAGGAGGTTCACCACCTGCGCCTGCACCGAGACGTCGAGCGCGGAGACCGGCTCGTCCGCCACGATGATCTCCGGCCGGAGGGCCAATCCCCGCGCGATGCCGATCCGCTGCCGCTGACCGCCGGAGAACTGATGCGGATAGCGGTTGATGTACTCGGGATTCAGCCCGACCACATCAAGGAGTTCCTGCACCCGCTGCCGCCGCGACCCCTTCGGCGCGACCTCGGGATGGATCTCGTAGGGCTCACCGATGATGTCGCCGACCGTCATACGGGGGTTGAGCGACGTGTACGGGTCCTGGAAGACCATCTGGATGTTGCGGCGCACCGCCTTCAGCGCGCGCCCCGACAGCTTGCTGATGTCCTCGCCCTTGTAGCGGATCTCCCCGGCCGTGGGCCGCTCCAGGTTCACCAGCATCTTCGCGACCGTCGATTTCCCGCAGCCGGATTCCCCCACGATGCCGAGCGTCTCGCCCTGCCCGAGGTCGAAGTCGACGCCGTCGACGGCCTTGACCGCGCCGACCTGCTTGCGGATGACGATGCCCTGAGTGAGCGGGTAGTGCTTGACCAGACCCCGTACCTGGAGGATCGGCTCACGACCGCTCGCCGAGCCGTGCGCGGCGAACTCGTGCTCGGCCCGCGCCTTGTCCATCAGCTGCCGAGCGGTCTCGCCCTCCTCCGCGAGCTGCTTCTTGCTGATGTGCTCACCATGAGGCATCGAGCGTCTCCTTCCAGAAGTGGCAGGCGCTCCTGCGGTCGGCGGCCAGGCCCTCGTACGCCACCTCGTAGAGCGGCGGCTCGTCGGTCCTGCAGACGTCCCTGGCCATCGGGCAGCGGGGGTTGAAGGCGCAGCCCGGCGGGATGTTCATGAGGTTGGGCGGCAGGCCCTTGATCGCGTAGAGCTCCTGGCCCTTCTGGTCGAGCCGGGGAATCGACTCCAGGAGGCCGCGCGTGTACGGGTGCGCGGGGGCCTTGTAGATCTCGTGGACGGGGGCCTTCTCGACGATGCGGCCCGCGTACATGACGGCGATGTTGTCGGCGACGTCCGCCACGACGCCCAGGTCGTGGGTGATGAGGATCAGGCCCATGTTCAGCTCGCGCTGGAGCTCGGCGAGGAGGTCCATCACCTGGGCCTGGACGGTGACGTCCAGGGCCGTGGTCGGTTCGTCGGCGATGATCAGCGAAGGTTCCAGGGCCATCGCCATGGCGATCATGATGCGCTGGCGCATGCCGCCGCTGAACTGGTGCGGGTACTGCCCGACCCGTTCCTTCGCGGCCGGGATGCGCACCCGGTCCATCAGCTCGATCGCCTTGGCCTTGGCGTCCTTGCGGGACATCCCCTGGTGGACGACGTACATCTCGCCGAGCTGCTGGCCGACGCTGAGCACCGGGTTCAGCGACGACAGGGCGTCCTGGAAGATCATCGCCATGCCCGCGCCGCGTGTCTTGCGCCGCTCCTCCGCCTTGAGCTTCAGGAGGTCCTGGCCCTTGAAGAGGATCTCGCCGCCGGTGATCTTTCCGGGCGGCATGTCGAGGATGCCCATGATGGCCTGGGCGGTCACGGACTTGCCGGAACCCGACTCGCCGAGGACGGCGAGCGTCTCGCCCTCGGCGACGCTGTAGTCGACGCCGTTGACGGCCTTGGCGACGCCGTCCCTGGTGCGGAACTCCACGTGCAGATCGCGCACTTCGAGCAGCTTGGACGTCGCCGTGGTGGACGCCTCGGATGCCACGGTTGCCATGGGCGCCTACCTCAGCTTGGGGTCGAGGGCGTCGCGCACCGCGTCGCCGAGCATGATGAACGCGAGCACGGTGATCGCAAGCGCTCCCGCGGGCCAGAGCAGCATGTGCGGGGCGTTGCGGATGTACTGGGAGGCGGCCGAGATGTCGATGCCCCAGCTCACGGTCGGCGGCTTCAGGCCCACGCCGAGGTACGAGAGGGTCGCCTCCAGGGCGATGTACGTGCCGAGCGCGATGGTGGCGACCACGATGACCGGCGCGATCGCGTTCGGCGCGATGTGGCGCAGCAGCATCCGCGAGTTGGATGCGCCGAGCGCCCGCGCCGCCTGGACGTAGTCGTTCTGCTTGGCGGTGATCACGGAGCCGCGGGCGATGCGCGAGAGCTGCGGCCAGCCGAGGAGCACCATGAAGCCGATCACCGGCCAGACGGTGTTGCTGGTGACGACCGAGAGGAGCACCAGGCCGCCGAGTACGACGGGGATGGCGAAGAAGACGTCGGTGATGCGGGAGAGGATCGCGTCCCAGAACCCGCCGAAGAACCCCGCGAGGCCGCCGAGCACGCTGCCCAGGATCGCGACGCCGAGCGTGGCGCAGACGCCGACGGTGACCGAGGCGCGGGCCCCGTAGACGGTCCTCGTATAGACGTCGCAGCCCTGTCCGTCGAAGCCGAAGGGATGGCCGGACGTGGAGCTCTTCTGGGCGTTGGCGAGGTCGCAGGAGAGCGGATTGCCGGAGGCGATCGCGGACGGCCAGAGCGAGATGAAGACGAGGAAGAGAATGATGAGGCCCGAGATGATGAAGATCGGGTTCCGTCGCAGCTCGTGCCAGGCGTCGGACCACAGGCTGCGGGCCGGGGCGGACGGTCCGGTGCCGTCGGGGCCGCCGGGCGTCCTGTCCAGCGTCGTCCCCTCGCTCGCCGCGAGGTCCATCGCGCCCCCGGCACCGGTCGGGGCGATGGCGCCGTCCGGTCCGTCCGGCTCTCGGGGGTCAGGCATAACGGATCCTCGGGTCGAGTACGGCGTACAGGAGGTCGACGATCAGGTTGGCCACCAGGAAGACCAGGACGAGGACGGTCACGAAGCCGACGACGGTCTGGGTGCTCTGCCGCAGGATTCCCTGGTAGAGCTGGAAGCCGACGCCGTGGATGTTGAAGATCCGCTCGGTGACGATCGCGCCGCCCATCAGCGCGCCGATGTCGGTGCCGATGAAGGTGACCACCGGGATGAGTGAATTGCGCAGCAGGTGCCGGGTGATGACGCGGCGCCGGGGCAGCCCCTTCGCGATGGCCGTGCGGACGTAGTCGGCGCGGCGGTTCTCGGCGATGGAGGTCCGGGTGAGCCGGGTGACGTAGGCCAGGGAGACCGAGGCGAGCACGAGGCCCGGCACGATCAGTTCGTTGACCGGCGCCTCCGAGGAGACGGAGGGTTTGATCACGCCCCACTCGACGCCGAGCAGCAGCTGGAGCAGCAGGCCGGTGACGAAGGTGGGGATCGCGATGACGACGAGCGTCAGGAGCAGGACGACGGTGTCGATGGGCCGCCCGCGCCGCAGTCCGGTGACGACGCCGAGCGAGATTCCGATGACGATCTCGAAGACGATCGCGACGAGCGTCAGCCGGATGGTCAGCGGGAAGGCCGTCGACATCAGCTCGGTGACCTTCTGCCCGTTGAAGGCGGTACCGAAGTCGCCGGTGAAGACATTGCCCATATAGGTCGCGTACTGCTGCCACACGGGCTTATCGAGGCCGAATTCCTTCTTCAGCTGAGTGGCCGTGGCGGGGTCGCACTTGCGGTCCCCGCACAGGCCCGCGATGGGGTCGCCCATCACGTTCACCATCAGGAAGATCAGGAGTGTGGCGCCGAAGAAGACCGGGATCATCTGCAGCAGACGCCGGATCACATAACGTCCCACGAGAGCTCCGGAAGTAGCGGAAGCGACCGTCCGGCGCGCATTCGCTCGCGCCGGACGACCGCTCCCTGGGCCTCAGCTGACCTTGATCTCGTTGTAGACCGGGACGCTGAACTGGTTCAGCGACACGTCGGAGACCTTGTCCGAATAGCCGGCGCTGCCGTTCTGGTACCAGAGCGGAATGACCGGCATCTGGTCGGCGAGGACCTTCTCGGCGTCCTGGAAGGTGGATACGGCCTTCCCGGTGTCGGTCTCGGAGTTGGCCTTGTCGACGAGCCCGTCGAATTCCTTGTTCGACCACTTGCCGTCATTGGACGGGGCGTCCGTGTAGTACAGCGGCTGCATGAAGTTCTGGATCAGCGGATAGTCCATCTGCCAGCCCGCGCGCCAGGCGCCGTCCAGCTTCTGCTGGGATGCCTTGCTGCGGAAGTCGGCGAAGGTGCCGACGGGGCTTGCGACACAGGCCTTGTCGTTTCCGAGTGCCTTGTTGATGGAGTTGCAGACCGCGTCGACCCATTCCTTGTGCGAGCCGGTGTCCGCGTTGTACGTGATCTTCAGCGTGCCGCCGGGGATTCCGCCGCCGTCGGCGACCATCTTCTTGGCCTTGGCCGCGTCGTACTTGCAGGGGTCGCCGCAGAGCCCGGACTTGTAGCCGCCGGCCTCGCCGAGGACGGGCGATGTCCAGTCGGTGGCGGGGGTGCGGGTCTTCTGGAAGATCGTCTCGGTGATCTGCTCACGATTGATCGCCATCGAAAGCCCCTGCCGGACCTTCTCCATCCCGCTCTTGGACCACTTGCTGTCGTAGAACGGGAATGCGAGCGTCTGGATGATGCCGGCGGGGGTGTTGATGTAGCGATCACCCAGATCACTCTTGGCGTTCTTGAGCTGCGACGCGGGAACATCGTCGACGAGGTCGAGGTTCCCCGCCATGAGGTCCGTATAGGCGGTGTTGTTGTCGGTGTAGACCTTGAGATCCACACCGCCGTTCTTCGCCTTGTCGTCACCCTTGTAGCCGTCCCACTTGCGCAGGGACATCTTGGAACCCTTGTCGTACGAGTCCACGGTGTACGGACCGTTGCCGACGGGCTTCTTGAGCCAGGCGTCGTGGTCGTCGTAGAACGCCTTGGGCAGCGGCGCGAACGCCGGATAGCCGAGGGTCTTGGGCCAGGTGGAGAACTTCTGCGTGAGCTTTACGGTGAAGCTGGTGTCGTCGACGACCTTCAGCCCGGAGAGCTTGTCGGCCTTGGCGTCCCCCTTCTCCGGGTGGACGTCCTCATACCCCTCGATATAACCGAAGAAGTAGGCGTTCTTCTGGTTGTTCTTCAGATGGGCGCCGTAATTCCAGGCGTCGACGAAGGACTTGGCGGTGACCTTCTCGCCGTTGCTGAACTTCCAGCCGTCCTTGATCTTGACGGTGAAGTTCTGCGAGTCCTTGGTGTCGATCTTGTCGGCGATCATGTTCTTGGCCTCGCCGGTCTTCGGGTCGTACCGCATGAGACCCCGGAAGATCATGTCGAGCACCTTGCCGCCCTGCACCTCATTGGTGTTGGCAGGCTCCAGCGGATTCTGCGGGTCGCCCCACGAGGACCCCACGATCCCGGAGCCGTCCCCGCCACCGCCACTGTCCCCGCCTCCACCACAGGCGGTCGCCGCGAGTGCAACGGTCACCGCGCATGCGGCCCACTTGGCGTGCGTGGCTCCACGCATGGAGAGCCTCCCTTTCAGGCCTAAGTCAGACTTACGCCCAAATACACCCCAATGCATGGCGCTGCGCATCTTTATGTGGTCTTTCCGGGGCCAGTCGGACCGGGAAACCCTCGGATGCCCGATGAACACCCGGGCCACCCCGCCGCGACGCGAGCCGGGCGAACACCTCGCTACCTTCGCACCATGGATTACGCGAAGATGCGCGCGATCGCCGAGGGACTGATGGAGCACGCCGAGGGACTGGAGGGGTCCTGGACGGTCGAGATCGGCCCATCGGGTCCGCGGCTCGCCATGGTCACCCCCTCCAAGCGCCGGGCGGGCACGGTCCGCCGTATCCGCGACCAGCTGAACGGGCAGCTCCTCACCACCCATCCCGGCTACATCTGCGCGAACGGCCCCGAGATCGAGCACCCGTCGATCGGCCGCATGCGCCTTCCGGATGCCCTCGTGATCCCTGAAGCCGCGCTCGACGAGGAGGGCCTCGCCGTCGATGCCACGCAGGTGCTTGCCACCATCGAGGTCGTCTCCCCGACCGCTTCGGACGACGAGTACGCCGAGAAACTCACCGACTATCCCGCCATGGGCATCAAGCACTACATGATCGTCGACCCCCGGACCGGCACCATCGAAGTGCACTCCGAGCCGTGCGCAGGCCGGTACGGGCACAAGGAGCCGTACATCTTCGGCGACGAGGTGTCGTTCGGTCCCTGGACAGTGCGGACTGCCGAGTTCCGGCGCTACGGAAGACCGGGGTCCGAAGCCAGCCGTGCGTGGAGTTCGACGTCGTAGCGGATTCCCTCGTACGCGAGTTTCTGGCGTTGCAGGCCCTCCGCCGCGAAGCCGGCGGTCCGGGCCACCCGGCAGGATGCCGGGTTGTTGACCCGGTGGCCCAGCTCCAGGCGGAAGAGCCCCAGCTCCCCGAAGGCCCACCGGGCCAGCGCGTCGCACCCGTACGACGCCACGCCGCTCCCCCGCGCCGACGGCGCCGTCCAGTACGACACCCAGCCCGTCGCGTGGACGTGGTTCACCGCGCCCACGGCGACGTTTCCCAGCGGGGTGTCGTTCCCGTCGACCACCGCGAAGGAGTACGCCGTTCCGGCCCGCTCCTCCTCCTCGCGGCGCGCGATCCAGCGGGAGGCGCTCTCCCGGGAGTCGACCGGCTCGTCGGACTGCCGGGACATCTCCGGTGCCGAAAAGGCGTCCAGCACGGCGACGGCGTCCCGTTCGCTCCACGGGCGCAGGCCGCGGACCCCGTCAGCCACGTCCGTCCACCTCCGTCTCCACCACCGACACCCAGCCGCGCCACCGCTCCACACTCACGCGCAGCCGCGTGGAGGACTCGGTGGTGCCGGACCAGTAGGGGGCGGTGCCCTCCGTGTGCTCCCGCAGGCCGCATTCTGTCAGCGCGTCGCGCAGGAGTGACACCTCGTTCGCCGCGACGGACTCGCTGTCGTACTCGGTGACACGCTGCCTGGCGTCGGCGCCCTTGTCGCTGTAGTACTCCGTGCCGTACTGGACCTGGTTCGGTGCCTTCCGCCCCGCGTACGCGTACGAGCCCGGGCAGCTGTTGTCGTCGCCCACCTTCGGCAGGGGGAGGTCCGCCATGTTCTCCTCCTCGTCCCCCTTCCACTGCCACTTCGCGGCCTGCGGCATCTGCTGAGGCGTCAGCAGGCGCACGACCCCGCCCACCATGAAGGGGTTCTTCGCAGGCGTCACCGCGGGCCGCACCTCCCTGCCGTCCCCGCCCCCGCCCCCCGGCAGCACCGCCCACACCGTCCCCGCCACCAGCGTCGTGACCGCCGCGGCCACAGCGACCCGCCGCCGCACGGTCCGCCGCCCGCCCCGCGCCCGCAGCTGGGCCCCGCTCGGCATCCGTACCGTGACGTCGTCCAGCAGCTCTTCGACCTCAGCCATGTCGGGCCGCCCCTTCCCCGGTGAAAGCAGTCGTGTCGGTCAGGCGCTCCCCCAGCGCCTTGCGGGCCCGGCTCAACCGGGTGCGGACCGCCCCGTTGGACGCCCCCGTCTCCCGGGCCACCTGTTCCACTGGCAGGTCGAGCAGGTGATGCAGGACCACCGCCTGCCGCTGCTGCGGCGCCAGTTCCCGCAGCGCCTCCACCAGCGCCACCCGGTCGGCGGAGAGCTCCGGCACGTCCGTCGCGACGCCGTGCCGCAACTGCGCCCGCAGCCGGTTCCGCGTCCTGCGCCACGTACTGATCGCGAGCCTGGACGCCACCGTCCTGACCCACGGCAGCGGATCCCCCTCCCGCGTCAGCCGCTCCCACCGCTGCCACGCCCGCACATACGCCTCCTGCACCGCGTCCTCCGCCTCCGCCAGATCACCGGTCATCGCGTAGACCGTGGCGACCAATCTCTTGGCGGTGGCGGCGTAGAACGCGTCGAACTCCGCGGCGCGATCCGCCTCTTCCTGCCGTCTCGTCATAGTCCCCCGTCCGTTCCTGGGTTCCGCTCTCGACAAGAACACGCTCGGCGGTGCCCGGATGTTACGCACGAAAATGGGGGCGCCCGGAACCGAGTGGTTCCGGGCGCCCCCATGACGTACGGCCAAAAGCCGAGGCAGAGACTACGCCGCGTGCACGACGTCCTTCTCCTCCGCGAAGTGACACGCCGACTCATGAGCCGCCGGAGTGTCCTGGCCCGCGAACCGCGTCGGGATCGCGAGCAGCGGGGTCTCCTCCGCGCACTTCGCCTCCGCCTTCCAGCAGCGGGTGCGGAAGCGGCAGCCCGAGGGCGGGTTCGCCGGGGACGGGACGTCGCCGGTGAGGATGATCCGCTCGCGGCCCTCACGGGCCTCCGGGTCCGGCACCGGGACAGCCGACAGGAGCGCCTGCGTGTACGGGTGCGTCGGGTGCTCGTAGATCTGCTCGTCCGAGCCGATCTCCGCCATCTTGCCGAGGTACATCACGCCCACGCGGTCCGAGATGTGCCGGACGATCGACAGGTCGTGCGCGATGAAGAGGTAGGAGAGGTTGAACTCGTCCTGCAGCTTCTCCATCAGGTTGATGACCTGGGCCTGGACGGAGACGTCCAGAGCCGAGACCGGCTCGTCGCAGATGATGATCTCGGGGTTCAGGGCCAGACCGCGCGCGATGCCGATGCGCTGGCGCTGACCGCCCGAGAACTGGTGCGGGTAGCGGTTGATGTACTCCGGGTTCAGGCCCACCACGTCCAGGAGGTCCTGGACCTTCTGGCGGCGCGAGCCCTTGGGAGCCACCTCGGGGTGGATCTCGAAGGGCTCCCCGATGATGTCGCCGACCGTCATACGCGGGTTGAGCGACGTGTACGGGTCCTGGAACACCATCTGGATGTTGCGGCGCACCGCCTTCAGGGCACGCCCCGAAAGCTTGGTGATGTCCTGGCCCTTGTAGAAGACCTCGCCGGCCGTGGCGCGCTCCAGCGTCATCAGGAGCTTGGCGACCGTGGACTTGCCACAGCCGGACTCGCCCACGATGCCGAGGGTCTCGCCCTGGTAGAGGTCGAACGAGATGCCGTCGACCGCCTTGACCGCGCCGATCTGCTTCTTGATCAGGATTCCCTGCGTGAGCGGGAAGTGCTTGACCAGGTTGCGGACCTGGAGGATCGGCTCGCCGCGCTCCACCGGTGCCTCGATGGCCGCGACGGCCTCCTCGGCGGTGGCCGCGTCGACCGTTTCCACGTCGGAGACGTTCGGCGTGGCGTCGGCAGGCTCGTCCGTCTTCGAGAGCTTCGAAGCCTTCGTCGGCTCAGCCATGGATCGTCTCCTTCCAGAAGTGGCACGCGCTGCCGCGGCCCGGCAGCTCCGCGCCGTCCCGCTCCGTCACCTGCACCAGGGCGGGGATGTCCGTACGGCAGATGTCCTGCGCCTTGGGGCAGCGCGGGTTGAAGGCACAACCGGACGGAATGCGGAGCAGGTTGGGCGGCAGGCCCTTGATCGCGTAGAGCTCCTGGCCCTTCTGGTCGAGCCGGGGAATCGACTCGAGCAGACCGCGCGTGTACGGGTGCGCGGGGCGCTTGTAGAGCTCGTGGACCGGGGCCGTCTCGACGATCCGGCCCGCGTACATGACCGCGATCTTGTCCGCGACGTCGGCGACCACGCCGAGGTCGTGGGTGATCAGGATCAGACCCATGTTGTACTCGCGCTGAAGGTCGGACAGCAGGTCCATGACCTGCGCCTGGACCGTCACGTCGAGAGCCGTGGTGGGCTCGTCCGCGATGATCAGGTCCGGCTCCAGGGCGAGCGCCATCGCGATCATGATGCGCTGACGCATACCGCCGGAGAACTGGTGCGGGTAGTCGTTCACCCGCTCCTTGGCGGCGGGGATCTTCACCCGCTCCATGAGCTCGACGGCCTTGGCCTTGGCTTCCTTGCGGCTGAGCCCGTCGTGCACCCGGAACATCTCGCCGAGCTGGTAGCCCACCGAGAGCACGGGGTTGAGCGACGACAGGGCGTCCTGGAAGATCATCGCGATCTTGCGGCCGCGGATCTTCCGGCGCTCCTCGCCGGACATCTTCAGCATGTCCTGGCCCCGGAACAGGATCTCGCCCTGCGGGATCTTGCCGGGCGGCATGTCGAGGATGCCCATGATGGCCTGGGCCGTCACGGACTTGCCGGAACCGGACTCACCGAGGACGGCGAGCGTCTCGCCCGCGTCCACGCTGTAGTTGACGCCGTTGACTGCCTTGACCACACCTTCGCGGGTGTGGAACTCGACGTGCAGGTCCTTGACGTCCAGGAGCCTGCCGCTCTTTTCCTCGCCCGAGCGGGGGGCGGGAACCGAGTCTTCCTTGATGTCGATGCTGGTCATTTACGCCTCCCTCAGCGCAGCTTCGGGTCGAGGGCTTCGCGTACGGCGTCGCCGAGCATGATGAACGCCAGCACAGTCATGCTGAGCATCCCGGCGGGGAAGATCAGCGTGTGCGGGTTGTTCCGGATGTCGCTGAGGGCGTCGGAGATGTCGCCGCCCCAGGAGAGCGCGTCGTCACCGAAGCCGAGGCCCAGGTACGACAGCGTCGACTCGGCGACGATGTACGTGCCGAGCGCGATGGTCGAGATGACGATGACCGGGGCGATGGCGTTCGGCAGGATGTGCCGGAAGAGGATCCGCTTGGTGTCCGCTCCGAGGGCGCGTGCCGCCACCACATAGTCCGAGTGCTTCGTGGTGATCACCGCACCGCGCATGACGCGGGCGATCTGCGTCCAGCCGAGGAAGGCCAGGGCGCCCGTGATCACCCAGACGTTGCGCTCGGTGAAGGCGTTCAGGACGACCATGGCGCCGAGCAGGAACGGGATGCCGAAGAACACGTCGATGAGACGGGAAAGCAGGCTGTCCCAGAATCCGCCGAAGTAACCCGCGAGCATGCCGACCAGGCCGCCGAAGAGGGTGACCAGGATGGTCACGCCGAGGCCGACCATGATCGAGTTGCGTGCGCCGTAGACCACGCGCGCGTAGATGCTGCGTCCCTGGCGGTCGTAGCCGAACCAGTCCGGCTGGAAGACGTGACCGAGGTTGGGCTTCTGCAGGAAGTGGTGCGTCAGGTCGCCCGAACTCGGACTCGCGCTGGTGAACATGCCCGGGAAGGCCGCCACGAGCAGCAGCACCAGGATGAGCGCCGACGAGATGAGGAACAGCGGCCTGCGGCGCAGGTCGCGCCACGCGTCGTTCCAGAGGCTGCGCGGCTTGCCGGGTGCCTCGCCGGCGTCGGCGACGGCAGCCACGTCCGCGGCTATGACGGCCTGGTCGTCCGCGGCGGCGGTCTTGGTGATGTCAGGCATAACGGATCCTCGGGTCCAGGACCGCGTAAAGCAGGTCGACGAGCAGGCTGGCGAGGAGGTACACGAGCACCAGGACGGTGACAACTCCGACGATGACCGCTCCCTCGCGCTGGAACAACGCTCGGTAGAGCAGATTTCCGACGCCGGTCACGTTGAAGATGCCCTCGGTGATGACCGCGCCACCCATCAGGGTGCCGATGTCCGTTCCGAGGTAGGTGACCACCGGGATCAGCGAGTTGCGCAGCAGGTGCCGGGTGATGATCCGTCTGCGCGGCAGCCCCTTGGCGACAGCCGTACGGATGTAGTCCGCCTGCCGGTTCTCGGCGATGGATGTGCGGCTCAGCCGCGCCACGTACGCCAGACCGACCAGACCGAGCACGAGGGCCGGCAGGATCAGCTCGCCGAAGTTCTCCGAGTCCTGGACCGTCGGTGTCACCCAGCCGAGCTGGTTGCCGAAGATCAGCTGGAGGAACAGGCCGAACACGAAGATCGGCACGGAGATCACGAGGAGCGTGAAGAGCGTCACCGAGTTGTCGAGGACGCGTCCTCGCTTCACACCGGCCAGCACGCCCAGGCTGATGCCGACGACGAGCTCGAACGTCCAGGCCATGGCGGCGAGCCGCGCGGAGACCGGGAAGGCCTGTGTGATCTCGTCGAGGATCGGCCGGTTACCGGCGATGGTGTTGCCGAAATCGCCCTGCAGCAAACCGCCCATGTAGTGGAAATACTGCTGCCACAGCGGCAGATCGAGCCCGCGGTCGTGCTTGATCTGCGCCACCTGTGCAGGGTCTGGCGGCTTGTCTCCCCAGAGTGCCGCGACCGGGTCGCCGGGCAGCACATTGACCATCAGGAAGATCAGCAGGGTTGTCCCGATGAAGACCGGGATCATCTGGAGCAGTCGCCTCGCGACGTAGCGCCCCATGGTGGTGCCTCCGTCCATTGCGGAGCCGCCCGTGAAGCGACGCCCGGGGGCGGCCGGGGGGCCGGGAAGGGGTGCGGACAAAAG
>NZ_JBSGSG010000106.1:0-29185 GCF_053606765.1 Streptomyces sp. NPDC055189 | reverse complement strand
ATTGAGGACGAACTCGGCGAAGCCGGTGATCGCGGTACGCAGGGAAAATCAAACCGCGTCCGGCCCCCGCTCCCCCGTCCGCACCCGCACCACCGTCTCCACCGGGACCGCCCACACCTTCCCGTCACCGATCTTTCCCGTAGCCGCCGCGCGGACGATTCCGTCGATCACCGCTTCGGCGTCGGCGTCGTCCACGACGACCTCGATGCGGACCTTCGGGACCAGGTCCACCTGGTACTCCGCGCCCCGGTACACCTCGGTGTGCCCCCGCTGGCGCCCGTACCCGCTCGCCTCTGTGACCGTGAGGCCCAGGATGCCAAGCTCCTGGAGCGCGGTCTTCACCTCGTCCAGGCGGAACGGCTTGATGACCGCGGTGATGAGCTTCATGAGGCCTTGCTCCCCTTCATCGGGCTGACCAGGACGCCGTGATCGTAGGCGGTCTCCGCGTGGTGCGTCTGGTCGAGGCCGGTCTGCTCGTCCTCCGCGGATGCCCTGAAGCCCATGAGCTTGTCGATCGCCTTGCCGATGCCGTACGTCACGCCGAACGTGTACGCCGCCACGACAAGCACCGCCACCGCCTGCTTGCCCAACTGGGCGAGCCCGCCCCCGTAGAAGAGGCCCTCCGCGCCCTCCGTCATCGTGGCCGTCGCGAACAGGCCGATCAGGAGCGTGCCGACGATGCCGCCGACCAGGTGGACGCCCACGACGTCGAGCGAGTCGTCGTAGTCGAAGCGGAACTTCCACGCCACGGCGTACGAGCAGACCACGCCCGCCGCGAGGCCGACCACCGCGGCGCCGAGCACCCCGACGACCCCGCATGCGGGGGTGATGGCGACCAGGCCCGCCACCGCGCCCGATGCCGCGCCGAAGGTGGTGGGGTGGCCGTCGCGCCGCTGCTCCACGAAGAGCCAGCCGAGCAGGCCCGTGCAGCCGGCGAGCAGGGTGTTCAGGAGGGAGGCCGCCGCGAGGCCGTTCGCGCCGAGGGCGGAGCCGCCGTTGAAGCCGAGCCAGCCGAACCAGAGCAGACCCGCGCCCATGAGGACCATCGGCAGGTTGTGCGGGCGCATCGCGTCCTTCTTGAAGCCGATGCGCGGGCCGATGACCAGGACGAGCGCCAGGCCGGACGCGCCGGACGCGATTTCCACGACCAGGCCGCCCGCGAAGTCCAGGGCGCCGAGCGACGAGGAGATCCAGCCGTCCGGGCCCCAGACCCAGTGCGCCACGGGAACGTATACGAGCAGCGCCCACAGGGGTACGAAGACCAGCCACGCCGCGAACTTCGTGCGGTCCGCGATCGCGCCGCTGATCAGCGCCGTGGTGAGGATCGCGAAGGTCAGCTGGAAGGTGGTGAAGAGGAGGGTGGGGACCGTTCCCGTGAGCGTGCTCGGGCCGATGCCCGCCATGCCGAGGTGGTCGACGCCGCCGATCAGGCCCGCGAACGCGTCGTCGCCGAACGCGAGCGAGTAGCCGGCGAGCAGCCACACCACGGTGACCAGGGCGATCGACACGAAACTCATGAGGAGCATGTTGAGGACGCTCTTCGTGCGGACCATGCCGCCGTAGAAGAGCGCGAGGCCCGGCGTCATGAGGAGCACCAGGGCGGTGGCCGCGAGCAGCCAGGCGGTGTCGCCGGTGTCGGGGCCCTTGGCCGCGGCCAGGGTTGTCGTGAGTGAATACGACGCGTACGCGGTCTGCACGGGGAATCTCTCCTCCGGGTGGGGGCAGAGTGAGAGCGTCACCGCCCGGCGTTTCGGAACGGGCACCCCGGGGTTTCCGCCATGTTTCGTGTTGCGCGACAGTTTCCGGAAGCTCACCGATACCGTGCCGGGGCCTCATCGGTGCCCGATCGGTGCCTCGGCGTGCTGCGGCCCTCCGTCGATCAGGGAGAATGGGCGCCATGAGCGTTCGTAACGAGTCATCCGAGCCGTCCGAGGCACCCCACCGCGCCGGCTTCGCCTGCTTCGTGGGCCGCCCCAACGCGGGCAAGTCCACCCTTACGAATGCTCTGGTCGGCCAGAAGGTGGCGATCACGGCGAACCAGCCGCAGACCACGCGGCACACCGTGCGCGGCATCGTGCACCGGGAGGACGCGCAGCTGATCCTGGTGGACACCCCGGGCCTCCACAAGCCGCGCACCCTGCTCGGCGAGCGGCTCAACGACGTCGTGCGTACGACCTGGGCCGAGGTCGACGTCATCGGGTTCTGCCTGCCCGCGAACGAGAAGCTCGGCCCCGGTGACCGCTTCATCGCCAAGGAACTCGCCGGCATCAAGAAGACGCCGAAGATCGCGGTCGTGACGAAGACCGACCTCGTCGACAGCAAGACCCTCGCCGAGCAGCTCATCGCCATCGACCAGCTCGGCAAGGAGCTCGGCTTCGAGTGGGCGCAGATCGTGCCGGTGTCGGCGGTCGGCGACAAGCAGGTCCAGCTGCTCGCGGACCTGATCATCCCGATGCTCCCCAAGAGCCCGCCGCTCTACCCCGAGGGCGACCTCACGGACGAGCCCGAGCAGGTCATGGTCGCCGAGCTGATCCGCGAGGCCGCGCTCGAAGGCGTACGGGACGAGCTGCCGCACTCCATCGCCGTGGTGGTGGAGGAGATGCTGCCGCGCCAGGACCGCCCGGCGGACAAGCCGATGCTCGACATCCACGCGAACGTATACATCGAGCGCCCCAGCCAGAAGGGCATCATCATCGGCCCGAAGGGCAAGCGCCTCAAGGAGGTCGGGATCAAGTCCCGCCAGCAGATCGAGGCGCTCCTGGGCACGCCCGTCTTCTTGGACCTGCACGTCAAGGTCGCCAAGGACTGGCAGCGCGACCCGAAGCAGTTGCGCAAGCTGGGCTTCTGAGGGGCTGGGACAGTGTGCGTGCTAGTTGGGGGCTGTCGGGTCGCTGGCAGTGTGCACGCCGGCCGCGCGGCGGCAGCCGCAAATTGATACAGCTTGGACCTGCACGTCAAGGTCGCCAAGGACTGGCAGCGCGACCCGAAGCAGTTGCGCAAGCTGGGCTTCTGAGGGACCTGACTCCCGCTAGTCCACGCCCCTGATCCGCGTCACCAGCAGCGCCCCCGCGAGGCCGATCCCCGCCGCCACCAGGTACAGCACCCGGTAGCCGCCCAAGTGCGTCACGAGCGGGGCCGCCAGGGCGGGGGCCGCGACCTGGGGGAGTGAGTTGGCGATGTTGATGACGCCCATGTCCTTGCCGCGGTCCATGGCCTTCGGCAGGACGTCCGTCATCAGGGCGAAGTCCACCGACGTGAAGACGCCGAAGCCCACGCCGAGCACCGCCGCCGCGACGATCGCGCCCGGCCACGTCTGCCAGCCGGACAGCAGCGCCGTCGCCACCGCCATCAGGACGCCCGACCAGAGCACGAACGGCTTGCGGCGGCCCACGCGGTCCGACCAGACGCCGCCCACGACCACCGTCGCGAGCAGCGTCACGCCGTTCACCGCCGTGAGGATCACTACGCCCTCGTCCGGGTCGGAGTAGTCGAGGCGGTCCCGCAGGTAGTAGAGGAGATAGAGCAGGACCAGGGCGTTGCTGAGGTTGATCAGGAAGCGGGTCAGCCAGGCCCAGCCCAGGTCCGGGTAGCGGCGCGGACTCAGCCAGAAGGAGTGCGCGAACGACCGCCACGCGAACGGCGGCCTGTCCCGCGGCGCCAGGCGCAGATCCCGGTGGCGCAGGACGTACGGGAGCACCCCCGCCAGCGTGAACACCGCGCACGCCGCGTACCCCGCGCCCACACCCCCGGCCACCGTCGCCAGGCCCGTCCCCACCACCACGCCCAGGATCTGCGCCGCCCCGAGCCAGCCGCCCACCGCGCCCCGCTGGAGCCGCGGCACCCGGTCGGGGACGGCGGCCGTGACCGCGGCGAACGCGGCGTTCAGGGTGAGCTGGACCAGGCACCAGCCCGCCGCCATCCACCACACGGACCCCGCGGCCGAAAGCAGCAGGAGCGCCGCCGCGCCGCCCGCCGCGCCCGCCACGATCCACGGCGTACGCCGCCCGAAGCGCGACACCGTCCGGTCCGAGAGCGCGCCGAAGAGCGGGTTCGAGGCGAGGGACACCACGGCCCCCGCGCCCGCCACCCACGCAAGGACCGTCTCCTTCGACGTGCCGGCCGGGGCGAGGTCCTCCGCCTGCAGGGCCAGGAGGATCTGCAGCGGGCCGTACCAGCCGACCCAGATCGCCCCGTTGGCGAGCGACAGCGCGGCAGTCCAGCTCCGCCCGACCCGCTCGGCCGGCTCCCTGAGCGCCTCAACCGGCTCCGCGGTCATGCCCGTTGCGCCCGCATCGCCTCGCGCAGCCACGCGTACGACGCCTTCGGGGTGCGCTCAAGAGTGTCGTAGTCGACGTGTACGAGACCGAAGCGCTGCCGGTATCCCTCCGCCCACTCGAAGTTGTCCATCAGGGACCAGACGAAATAGCCGCGCACGTCGACTCCCTGATCCAATGCGCGGTGTACGGCCCGGATGTGGCCGTCGAGGTAGTCGATCCGCCGCTGGTCGTCGAGCCCCTCGTACGAGCAGCCGTTCTCGGTGATGACCAGGGGCGGCAGCCGGTCGCCGTAGCGGTCGCGGAAGGCGGTGAGCAGCTCGGTGAGCGATTCCGGGACCACCGGCCAGCCGAAGTCCGTCACCGGGCGGCCCTCGATCTCCCTTACGGAGAAGGGGAGTTCGGGTGGAAGTGTGAGTCCGGAGAACTCCGTCGGTGCGGTAGCCGCCGGGAGCGGTGCGCCCACTTTCGTCGGCTGGTAGAAGTTGATCCCGTACCAGTCGACCGGCTCGGCGATGACCTTCAGGTCGGCCTCGATGTCGCCGACGGCCGACAGCAGCTCCCCGATTCCGTCCGGGTACCGGCCCAGGATCAGCGGGTCGGCGAAGAGGCGGTTGAGGAGTACGTCGTAGAAGTCCGCCGCCTCCGTGTCCTCGGATGAGGTGGATGCAGGCCAGGTGGGGCCGTGCGAGTTGGCGATGCCGATGTCCGTGACACCGGCCGCGCGCAGCGCCCGTACGGCCAGTCCATGGGCCAGGAGCTGGTGGTGCGCCACCGGCAGCGCGTCGAACATGAGCTGCTCGCCCGGCGCGTGCTGGCCGAGGGCGTGACCGAGGAGGGTGTGCTCGGCGGGTTCGTTGAGGGTGATCCACTTCTTGGCGCGGTCACCGATGCGGTCGGCGACCACGGCCGCGTACTCCGCGAACCGCTCGGCCGTGTCCCGCCGCAGCCAGCCGCCCCCGTCGGCGAGCGCGAGCGGCGTGTCCCAGTGGAAGAGCGTGGGGACGGGGCGCACCCCGGCCGCGCACAGCTCGTCGACGAGGCGGTCGTAGAAGTCCAGGCCGGCGCCGTTCACCTCGCCCGCCCCGTCCGGCAGCACCCGCGGCCACGACACCGAGAAGCGGTACGCGCCCGTCCCCAACTCCCGGACGAGCGCGACGTCTTCGCGGTAGCGGTGGTAGTGGTCGCAGGTGACGGCGGCCGTCGTGCCGTCCTTCACCCTGCCCGGCACCGCGGTGAACGCGTCCCAGACCGAAGGTCCGCGCTCGTCGACGGCGCCCTCGATCTGGTGAGCCGACGTGGACATTCCCCACAGGAAGTCGCGGGGGAACTGAGGTAGTGGTTCGCGCGCATCGCTCGCTGCCATGGCCGCGATCTTCCGTACGGCCGTGCGCGGAAGTCAATGGGCGTACCTCAGAAAAGGTGAACACCGCTCAAGTTTCTTGAAGCCTCCGCCGGCCGTCCCCAGCCGCTACGAACCCTCCTTCAGCACGCGCGTGATCAGCTTCCGCTGCGGATCGGTGAGACGCGGATCCGAGCAGTACACCGTGTGTCCGTCGACGGTGAGCTGGTAGTTGAAGCCGTCCGGCACCCCTATCGGGGGCGTGCTCCGGCCCTCGGCCATGGCCTCATCGGCCAGGGCCTGCCACTCGTGGGCATCGGGCAGTCCCGAGGTGTCGATCTCGGCGTGCCGCTCGATGCCCGCGAATCCTCCCGTGCGCTTCACCTGGATACGCATGGATCCTGTCTACTCCATGGGGAGGTCGGTGGGTAGGTCAGTTTGTGGGCACCTTGACCTGGGACCATGCGTCGATGACGGCCTTCAGCTCGTCGCCGTCGCCGTACTTCGCGCGCGCGGCGGCCACCGTCAGCTTCGCGAAGTCCGCGAAGGAGGCGTCCTGCGCGAGCTCGCCGCCGGTCAGGACGGCGTACCAGATCTGTCCTGCCCGCTCCCACGCGTTGCCGCCGAGGGCGTCGGCGACGAGGTAGAAGGCACGGTTGGGGATGCCGGAGTTGATGTGCACGCCGCCGTTGTCGCGGCCCGTGCGGACGTAGTGGTCCATGTCGGCGGGCTGCGGGTCCTTGCCGAGCACGTCGTCGTCGTAGGCCGTGCCGGGCTCCTTCATGGAGCGCAGCGCCTTGCCGGTGACGCGCGGGGCGAGCAGTCCGGCCCCGATCAGCCAGTCGGCGTCGGCCGCGGTCTGGCCGAGCGTGTACTGCTTGATCAGCGAGCCGAAGACGTCGGCGAACGACTCGTTCAGGGCGCCGGGCTGGCCGAAGTAGGTGAGGTTGGCCGTGTACTGCACGACGCCGTGCGTCAGCTCGTGGCCGATGACGTCCACGGGGATGGTGAAGTCGAGGAAGATCTCGCCGTCACCGTCGCCGAACACCATCTGCTCGCCGTTCCAGAAGGCGTTCCCGTAGTTCTCGCCGTAGTGCACGGTCGCGTTCAGGGGCAGGCCGCTGCCGTCGATGGAGTTGCGCCGGTAGGTCTTCAGGTACAGCTCGAAGGTCGCGCCGAGGCCCGCGTACGCGCGGTTGACGGTCGCGTCCTTGCCGGGGCGCTCGCCCTCGCTGCGGACCTTGCGGCCCGGCAGTTCGGTCTTGTGCTTCGCGTCGTAGATCGTGCGGTGCGGTTTGTCCGCGGCCGCTTCCTTGGGCAGTGATACGGGCGGGGCGCCGATGACCGTGGTCAGCCGGCGGCGGGTGCGCTCGATCGAGTCGCGCTCGAGGGTGCGCCGAGCGGGACCTGCGAGCGTGGCGTCGTCACTCTGGGCCAGAGTGTCGAGCACGTGAGGCGGAATGATGGTGCAGAAGACAGGCTCGAAGCCTGGATTGGCGGTCATGGCGGCAATGTGGCACTGGGTCATGCCGCTGTCACTACCTGCAACCATGATTTGTGAAATAGAGGTATTGATCACCTCTTACCCGTTACCTGGAGGCGGTCCCGCATACTGATACGGACCCGCGCGGACAGCGCGGCTCGGCTATGGTTCGGAGCATCATGCGTTACGGGCTGCTTCTCCTTAGCTGCCGCGGCGAGGGCCTGTAGTCGAGGCCGACCCCCTCCCCGCGGAGTTCGGTGTTGCTCGCGAAGCGACCGTCGGCCGTCCTTAAGGACACTCCCGAGGAGCCCCCGCATCATGGCGATCAAGCCCAATCTGCAGCGTGCCACTTCCATGCCGGTCCACAAGTACGGCCAGTACGACCAGGTCGACATCCCCGACCGCACGTGGCCCGGCAACCGCATCACGGTCGCTCCCCGCTGGCTCTCCACGGACCTGCGTGACGGCAATCAAGCCCTGATCGACCCCATGTCCCCGGCGCGCAAGCGCGAGATGTTCGACCTGCTGGTCCGCATGGGCTACAAGGAGATCGAGGTCGGCTTCCCCTCGTCTGGCCAGACGGACTTCGATTTCGTACGGTCGATCATCGAGGACGGCGCGATCCCGGACGACGTCACGATCTCCGTCCTGACGCAGGCCCGCGAGGAGCTGATCTCCCGCACCGTCGAGTCGCTGGTCGGCGCCAAGCGCGCCACCGTCCACCTGTACAACGCGACCGCGCCGGTCTGGCGCGAGGTCGTCTTCCGCGGCTCGAAGGACGCGGTCAAGCAGATCGCCGTCGACGGCACGCGCCTGGTCATGGAGTACGCCGAGAAGCTGCTGGGCCCCGAGACGATCTTCGGCTACCAGTACAGCCCCGAGATCTTCACGGACACCGAGCTGGACTTCGCCCTGGAGGTCTGCGAGGCGGTCTGTGACGTGTGGCAGCCCGCCGAGGGCCGCGAGATCATCCTGAACCTGCCCGCCACGGTCGAGCGCTCGACGCCCTCCACCCACGCGGACCGCTTCGAGTGGATGTCGCGGAACCTGACCCGGCGCGAGCACGTCTGCCTGTCCGTCCACCCGCACAACGACCGAGGCACCGCCGTCGCCGCCGCCGAACTGGCCATCATGGCCGGCGCCGACCGCATCGAGGGCTGCCTGTTCGGCCAGGGCGAGCGCACCGGCAACGTCGACCTGGTCACGCTGGGCATGAACCTCTTCTCGCAGGGCGTCGACCCGCAGATCGACTTCTCGGACATCGACGAGATCCGCCGCACCGCCGAGTACTGCAACCAGATGGAGATCCACCCCCGCCACCCGTACGCGGGCGACCTCGTCTACACCGCCTTCTCCGGCTCCCACCAGGACGCCATCAAGAAGGGCTTCGAGGCCATGGGCATCCGGGCCGAGCAGCAGGGCAAGACGGTCGACGAGATCGAGTGGGCCGTCCCGTACCTGCCCATCGACCCCAAGGACGTCGGCCGTTCCTACGAGGCCGTGATCCGCGTCAACTCGCAGTCCGGCAAGGGCGGCATCGCCTACGTCCTGCAGAACGACCACAGCCTGGACCTGCCGCGCCGGATGCAGGTCGAGTTCTCCAAGATCATCCAGACGAAGACCGACAGCGAGGGCGGCGAGGTCACGCCGGACGCGATCTGGGGCATCTTCCAGGACGAGTACCTGCCCAACCCCGCCAACCCGTGGGGCCGCATCCAGGTCAAGAACGGCCAGACCACCACCGACAAGGACGGCACGGACACGCTGACCGTCGAGGCGACGGTCGACGGCGAGGACACGGTCCTGACCGGCACCGGCAACGGCCCGATCTCCGCCTTCTTCAACGCCCTGCAGGGCATCGGCATCGACGTCCGCCTCCTGGACTACCAGGAGCACACGATGAGTGAGGGAGCCTCCGCCCAGGCCGCGTCGTACATCGAGTGCGCGATCGGTGACAAGGTTCTGTGGGGCATCGGTATCGACGCGAATACGACACGTGCGTCGCTGAAGGCCGCGGTTTCCGCGGTGAACCGCGCGGCTCGCTGACCAGCGCATCGCGGCTCCACTACGCAGGCATCAGGCGCCGGACGGGCTCGAATGGGCCCGTTCGGCGCTTTTGCGCGGGGCCGTGTCCAGGGCGTCTACCGGCCATCTCTCGCACAGGGTGCTGACGCCACATCAACAATGTGGCTAACATCACGCCCAACACGGCAATGTCGCCGGGGCGTTACGGAGGTGCGTGGTGCTGCCAGATCGTGGACGAAACGGCCGGGAATCCCGCATTTTCGCCACGCCCGTTTCGCGCGGGCGAGTCCTGCGAAGGCGCGTGATCGGCGTGCATACGGCCTGGACCACCGTCGGGGACGGCGAGTTCTTCTGTCCGGCCTGCGGCGGTGACCGCAACTACCAGCGCAGGACCGGCCGTCGCCGCTTCGTCCTGCTCGGTGTCCCGGTCCTGCCGCGCGGCGCGGCGGGCCCCATCGTCGAGTGCGCCGCCTGCGGCGACCACTTCGGCACGGACGTCCTCGACCATCCCACGACCACCCGCCTCTCGGCCATGGTCCGCGACGCCGTGCACACCGTCGTCCTCGCGATCCTCGCCGCGGGCGGCACCTCGTCGCGCACGACGCTCGACTCGGCCGTCGGCGCGCTGCGCGGAGCCGGGTTCGACGACGCGTGCGAGGAACAGCTCCTCACGCTCCTGGAGGCGCTCGCCGCCGACACCGGCCGCGCGACCGTATCGGACTGCGGGCCCGGACTCGCCATAGAGCTCCATGAGGCGCTCGGCCCGCTGGCCCCGCACCTCGCCCCGGCCGGGCGGGAGGCGCTGCTGCTCCAGGGCGCGCGGATCGCGCTCGCCGACGGCCCGTACACCCCCGCCGAGCGCGAGGTCCTCGCCACCGCGGGCGATGCGCTGACCATCGGGGCCGACGAGGTGACGCGGCTGATGGTGGCGGCACGGACCACGCACTTCTGACGGCTGCGGGGCTCCGGGCCAGGTGCTTCTGACCGCTGCAGGGTTCTGGACCCCGTACTTCCGAGCGCCCCGACGCTCCGGGCGGAGTCGGTCCGCGTACTCCCGCGGGAGTAACGGGACGTCCTCGCCTCCCTGCGTCGTACGCCCCAACTCGCCCTCGCGCCCGACGGATCGCGCACCCTGCTCCGGAAGGGTTGGCACTGAACCTGCCAACCTGCCGGAAGGAGGCCCGTCATGCGGGCCGAACAGACCACCGCACGACGGCGACGAGCCGTGCCCTGGGTGTTCCTCGCACTGTGGATCGGCGTCATCGCGCTCGCCGGGCCCTTCGCGTCGAAACTGGCCGACGCCCAGCAGGACCGCGCCGTCGACTACCTCCCCGCAAGCGCGGACTCCACCCGAGCCGCCAAGATCCAGGAGCAGTTGCCCGGCGGCGAGGCCACCGAACTGGTGCTCGTCTATCACCGTGACGGCGGCCTGACCCCCGCCGACCGCAAGGCGGCGGCCGGCCAGATCGCCGAGATAGGGCAGGCCCACAAGCTGACGTCCGCCCCGCGCGCCGTACCGTCCAAGGACGGCACCACGCTCATGTACCCCGTGGCGAGCACCGAGCCCGGCCAGGACGAGGAGGCCAGGGACGCGCTCGTCGACGACGTACGCGAAGTGGCCCGCTCCGAGGGCGGCCTGAGCGTCGACGTGGGCGGCTCGGGGGCGCTCAGCACCGATGCGAGCAAGGTCTACAACTCCCTCGACGGACCGCTGCTCTACACCACCGCCGGAGTGGTCGCGCTGCTCCTGATCCTCATCTACCGCAGCCCGTTCCTGTGGCTCGTGCCGCTCGCCGTCGCGGGCGTCGCGGACTACCTCGCGATGGGCGTCGCCTACGGCCTGCACGAAGGCTTCGGGACATCCGTCTCCGGCCAGAGCAGCGGAGTGATGACGATCCTCGTGTTCGGCGCGGGCACGGACTACGCGCTGCTCATCGTCTCCCGCTACCGCGAGGAACTGCGCAGGATCGAGCGGCCCTACGACGCCATGATCGCCGCGTTGAAGGGGTGCGGCCCCGCCGTGCTCGCCTCATCGGGGACCGTCGCGGCGGGTCTTCTCTGCCTGCTCGCCGCCGACCTCAACAGCAGCAGGGGCATGGGCCCCCTCGGCACGGTCGGCGTCCTGTGCGCGCTCGCCGCGATGCTGACGCTGCTTCCCGCGCTCCTCGTCCTCCTCGGACGCCGCGTGTTCTGGCCGCTCGTACCGGCCCTCGGCAGCCGGCCCAAGCAGCGGCGCAGCCTCTTCTCCATGATGGGCAGTTCGGCAGGACGCAGGCCCCTCACCGTGCTCGCGGGCGGCGCCGTGCTGCTCGGCGCGCTCGCCCTGGGGGCGCTGAACCTGCCGGGCGCGATGAAGCAGGAGGACTCCTTCACCAAGACGCCCGACTCCGTCACCGCGATGGAGACCCTCGCCAAGGCCTTCCCGGAACGCGGCGCCCAGCCCATCACCGTGATGACCCCCGAGGACCGCGCCACCGCGGCCCTCGCCGACATCAAGGACACGAAGGGCGTGGACAGCGCGGAGAAGGGACGCACGGCCGAAGGCTGGACGGAGATCTCCGTGATCGCCGCGTCCGCACCCGAGTCGGCGGGCGAGACGGCGACCATCAAGGCGCTGCGGGCGGACCTCGACGGCTCGTACGTGGGCGGAACCAGTGCCCAGCAACTGGACCTGAAGGACACCAACTCCCGCGACACGCTCGTCATCGTGCCCCTCGTGCTCGGGGCCGTCCTGCTGATCCTGGTGGCGCTGCTGCGTTCCCTCGTCGCACCCTTGCTGCTCCTCGCGGCGGTGGTCGCGGTGTGGGGCGCCTCGCTCGGCATCGCGGGCCTGGTCTTCGAACCGCTCTTCGGCTTCGAGGGCACGGACCCCGGCCTCGGCCTGCTGTCCTTCGTCTTCCTCGTCGCCCTGGGCGTCGACTACGGCATCTTCCTCATGCACCGCATGCGGGAGGAGTCCCTCGCCGGTGCGGAGCCGGGGGCCGCCGCGCTGACCGCGCTGCGCACGACGGGCGGTGTCATCGCATCGGCGGGCCTGGTGCTCGCGGCGACGTTCGCGGTGCTCACCAACATGCCGCTGGTGCAACTGGTCGAACTGGGCTTCGTGATCGCGGTCGGGGTGCTGCTCGACACGTTCCTGGTGCGGACGTATCTGGTGACGAGCGCGAGTGTGGCGCTCGGCCGGAAGGTCTGGTGGCCGGGTGCACTCTCGCGCCCGGCGGCTCCCTCGCCGGGGGCGGCGGCGGAGGCCGAACCCCAGCGGGTGCCCGCCCCGTAGATCACCGGCTTCGCCGAATTCGTCCTCAAGTGCCGGACGGGCTGGTTCACTTCAACCTGTCCGGCGCTCGGGGAGCGGAGCCCGGGGAGTAGAGCCCGGGGAGCCCCAGAAGTACTGGAGGATGCAACGGTGGGGGACATACCGCAGGTTCGCGAGAGGCCGTCCGCGCCGCGTGGCCTGCCGGCCTTCACGAGGGTCGTGCCCGGCAGCAGGCGCGCCCTGCGCGACGACGCGCTGTTCGCCGCGGGACTCGCGGTCCTTGCCGCCGTGCTCGCCGCGTTCTTCGAGGACGGACGGCGGCTCGATCTCCTCGGCTGGAGCCTGCTGCTCTGCGCGCACGTGCCGTTGGTGTGGCGACGCAGCCGTCCGCTCCTTGTGCTGCTCGCCGTGGTCGCCTTCATCGCGCCGTACCACGCCATCGACTACACCCACACGGCCGCCGTCCCGGTGGGCATGGTCGCGCTCTACACCGTCGCCGTGACGGGGCGCCCGCGCCGCGCCCTGATCACCGGCGTCCTCGTCGTCGGCATCATGCTGACCGTCAACGCGACCGTGGAGCCGCACCAGGTGGCCGAGGTGCTCAGGATCTCCGGCTGGATCGTCTCGGTGCTGCTGTTCGGCGTATACGTGCGCATCCACCGTCAGTACGTCGCCTCCGTACTGGAGCGTGCCGAGCGGGCGGAGCGCACGCGCGAGGAGGAGGCGCGGCGGCGGGTCGCCGAGGAGCGGCTGCGGGTCGCCCGTGACCTGCACGATCTGCTGGCGCACAGCATCACCCTGGTCGGCGTCCAGACGTCCGTCGCGGCGCATGTCCTGGCCGCCGATCCGGAGCGGCTCGACCGGGCGGCGGTGGCGAAGGCCCTGGACGACATCGCCGAGACGTGCCGTTCGGCGCGGGGGGAACTGCGGGCCACGTTGCAGGTGTTGAGGGCGGCCGGGCCCGAAGGTCCCGACGGGCCAGGAGGTCCGGAAGGGCTCGGAGGTCTTGAAGCCGACGAGACGCGGGGCCCGCTGCCGGGGCTCGACGGTCTCGCCGACCTGGCTGCGGCGGCGCGTACGTCGGGGGCTTCGGTCGAACTGACGGTCCGGGACGCCGAGGCGCCGCCCGCCGTGGGTGCGGCGGCCTACCGGATCGTGCAGGAGGCGCTGACCAACGCGGTGCGGCACGGCGGTCCGGGGCTCACCATCCGGGTGGGGATAGGAGTGGCGGACGCGGCGCTGCGGGTGACGGTGACGGACGACGGCCGGGCCGCCGATGACCCCTCGCACACGCCGGGATTCGGACTTGTGGGGATGCGGGAACGGGCGCGGAGTGTCGGGGGAACGCTGGAGGCGGGGCCCGGGGACGGGGGCGGGTTCGTGGTGTCGGCCGTGCTGCCGCTGGTGGCGGCTGCTGGGGGGACTGTGCTGTGACGGTTCGTACGATTCGTGTGCTGCTCGCCGATGATCAGACGCTGGTGCGGGCGGCGTTCGCGATGCTGGTCGAGTCCGCGCCGGACATGGAGGTGGTGGGGCAGGCGGGGACCGGGCGGGCGGCGGTCGAACTCGCCCGCTCGGAGCGGGCCGATCTCATCGTCATGGACATCCGGATGCCGGACCTGAACGGGATCGAGGCGACGCGGCTGCTCGCGGGCGACGAGGATCTTGCCGGGGTGAAGGTGCTGATGCTGACGACCTATGACACGGATGAGCATGTCGTCGACGCGTTGCGTGCCGGGGCGTCCGGGTTTCTGGTCAAGGACACGAAGCCGGCGGAGTTGCTGGAGGCGATCCGGATCGTGGCGGCGGGGGAGTCCTTGCTCTCGCCCGGCCCGACGTCCCGGCTGATCGCCCGCGTACTGCGGGCGCCGGAGCCTCCGGCTGCGGGGGAGGGGGCCGGGGGGCCCGAGGGGCTTTCGGAGCGGGAGCGGCAGGTGCTTTCGCTGGTGGCGCGGGGCCTGAACAACTCTGAGATCGCGGAGATGCTTGGGCTCAGCCCCTTGACCTCGAAGACCCATGTCAGCCGGATGATGGGGAAGTTGGGGGTTCGGGATCGGGCTCAGTTGGTGATTGTGGCTTATGAGTCGGGGTTGGTTCGGCCCGGGGTGGAGGGGGCTAGGTAGGGGCGTTCCCTGCGGGGCTTTCCCCAATCCCGCCCCTTCCCGAACCATGGGGCTTCGCCCCCTGGACCCCCGAAAAGATGGCCTCAAACGCCGGCCGGGCTGGATTCCCAGCCCGTCATGGGGGTCCCCCCTGCTCTTTAAGAGCTTGGGGGAGATTGAGGACGAACTCGGCGGAGCCGGTGATTTACGGCGCCCTTACAACAACCCCGCCCCCGCCAAGAACTTCCCCACCCGCTCAACCTCCCCCGAAGACAACGGAACCTGCGGCTCCGCAGTCGCCGGACAGGCAATCACCCCCCGCAGATACAGCGCCGCCTTGAACGCCCCCAGGGCGGACGAACTACCCCCCATCCGCCCCGCCGCATCCCCCACCCGCACCATCCCGAACAACCCGCACAGCCGCTCCTGCTCGGCCCGGGCCAGCGCCCACTCACCCTCCCGGCAGTAGCGGTACAGCCGCACATACCCCTCCGGATCCACGTTCCCAAGGCCCGGCACCACCCCCTCCGCCCCCATCCCCAGCGCCGCGTCCACCGTCGTCTCCGAGCCCGTCAGCACGCTGAAGCCCGGGACATCCGCCCGGCCCCGCGCCCCGAGGACCACCTCCCGGAAGTTCCCCTCGTCCCCGCTGGAGTCCTTCAACCCGGCCAGGACGCCCTCCGCGGCCAGGTCGAGGACCAGTTCCGCGGTCAGTTTGGAGTGGACCGAGACAGGGAGGTCGTACGCGAAGACCGGTACCGGAGAGGCCGACGCCGCAAGGCGGAAGTGGCGGGCGACCTCCGCCGGATGTGTGCGCGTGTAGAAGGGCGCCGTCACCACCACCCCGTCCGCCCCCGCGGCCGTCACCGCGCGGACGTGGTCCAGGACCCGTGGCGTCGTCATGTCGATCGCCCCCGCCAGGACCGGGAGTTGGCCGCCCACGTGCCCCGCCACCGTGTCGATCACGACCTTCCGCTGGCCGTCCGTCAGGTACGCCGCCTCCGACGACGAACCGAGCACGAACAGGCCGTCCACCCCGCCCGACACCAAGTGGTCGACCAGCCTCACCAGCGACGCCGTGTCCACCTCGCGCTCCGGTGTCAGGGGAGTACAGACGGGCGGTACGACACCGGTCAGCGGGGTGGGCATGGTCATGGAGTCTCCCTGGGGCTCGCGTCCGTGGCGGCGGACTGGATCACTAGCTCGTGCGTGGACTGGCCGTCCCTTACGGGATGGTGGCAGCGGTAGCGGTGGCCCGAGCCCTCCGTCGAAGCGAACTCCGGCATGGCCGCGCCGCACACTTCGTCCGCCTTCCAGCACCTCGTACGGAACGGGCATCCGCTCGGCGGTCGCGTGGCCGACGGCACCGGGCCGACGAGCGGGATCGGGTCGATGGGGTCCAGGAGTCCCGGCGTCGCGGAGAACAGCGCCCGTGTGTAGGGGTGGCGTGCCCTGTCCAGGATCTCCTGTGCCGGTGACTCCTCCACGATCCTGCCCAGATACATCGTGATGACCCGGTCGCTCATCCTCCGTACCGTCTGGATGTCGTGCGAGACGAAGACGAGCGCCAGGCCGAGCCGCTCCTTCAGGTCCAGGAGGAGGTTGAGGATCTGGGCGCGCACGGAGACGTCGAGCGCGCTGGTCGGCTCGTCCGCCACCACCAGTTCCGGTTCGAGCGCCAGGGCGCGGGCGATCGCCACGCGCTGGCGCTGTCCGCCCGACAGCTGACCGGGCAGCCCGTCCGCGAGGACCTTGGGGAGACCCACCAGTGACATCAACTCGCGCACTCTGTCCTCGCGTTGAGTCGTTGTCCCCATCCTGTGGACGTCCAAGGGGTCGCGGAGTATCTGGCGTACCGTCAGCCTGCGGTTCAGCGCGGTCGACGGGTCCTGGAAGATCATGCCGGTGTTCCTGCCGATCGCGGTCCGCCGCTCGGCCGGCTGCATCGTCCACAGGTCGCGGCCCCGGAACGACACCGTGCCGGCGGTGGGTTGCTGGACTCCCACGAGTACCTTCGCGAGCGTCGACTTCCCGCACCCCGACTCGCCCACCACGCCCACCGTCTCGCCGGGCGCGATGGTCAGATCGGCGCCGGTCAGCGCGTACACCCGGTCACGCGAGAACAACCCGCCCGAGCGTGCCCGGTGCACGACGTGTGCGTCGGAGAGGGTGATCAGCTTTTCCGTCGTCATTTGAGTGCCTCGCTTCCGCTGGGCTCCCGCACTCCCGGCGGCTGCTGCGCCGGATGGTGGCAGGCGATGGAGTGCCGCGTCCCGCCGGTGAGTCCGGGGGCCGTCGTACGGCAGACCTCGCTCGCGAGCGGGCAGCGGTCCGCGAATCGGCAGCCTGCGGGGAAGTCGGCGGGCGAGGGGACGACGCCCTTGATCTGGGTCAGGCGTTCCGCCGCCGATTCGAGCGAGAGGACGGAGCCGAGGAGGCCGCGCGTGTAGTGGTGCGACGGCGCCTCGACGAGGTCCGCCGTCACGCCCGTCTCGACGATCTGTCCTCCGTACATCACCACCACCCTGTCGGTGACGTCCGCGACCAGGGCCAGGTCGTGCGAGACGAGGATCAGGGCGAAGCCCAGCTCCTCGCGCAGGCGCAGGAGCAGCTGTATGACCTGGGCCTGGACCGTGACGTCCAGGGCCGTCGTCGGTTCGTCCGCGACGATCAGCTTCGGGTCGCGGGAGAGCGCCATCGCGATCAGGACGCGCTGGCGCTGGCCGCCGGAGAGCTCGTGCGGGTAGCTGCGCAGGGTGCGGTCCGGGTCGAGGCCGACCAGTTCGAGCAGCTCGACCGATGTGCGGCGCCCTCCCCTCCGTACGACCTGTTTGAGCTGGGCGCGGACCGTCATCGCGGGGTTCAGCGACGACAGGGCGTCCTGGTAGATCATTGCCATGTCGTGGCCGAGGAGTCGTCTGCGGGTGCGCATCGGCATGCCGAGCAGCTGCTCGCCGTCGAACGTCACCTCGCCGCTGACGCGGGCGCCCTTCGGCTCAAGGCCCATCACCGTCAGCGCGGTCAGTGATTTGCCGCAGCCCGACTCGCCCACCAGGCCCAGGACTTCGCCCGGCCGTACGTGGAAGCTGATGCCGTCGACGATGTCCACCCCGCCGTGCCGGGCGTCGAAGCCGATCGCGAGGTCGCAGACGGTCAGGACCGGCTCTCCCTCCGGCAGGGGGCGGGCGCGCGAGCGCAGGCGCCGGGCCGCCTCCGTCAGGCCCGGCAGCTCCAGGACCTTGCCGCTGCCCGGCTCGGGGGCTTCGAGGAGGTCCTTCCTGTCCTCCTCGCGGGCCGCGCCCGGCATGTCGCGCGTGGCGGGCGCCGCCCACGCGTCCGATACGCCCTCGGAGAGGATGTTCAGGGCGAGGACCGTGATCAGCATCAGGAGGCCGGGGAAGACCGTCGCCCACCAGCCGCCGAGCAGCACCATGTTCTTGCCGTCGGCGATGACACTGCCCCAGGACGGGTCCGGAGGCCGTACGCCCGCGCCGATGAACGACAGCGAGGCCTCGAAGACGATCGCCTCGGCGACCTGCACCGTGCAGAAGACGAGGATCGGCGCCGCGCAGTTGATGGCCACGTGCTTGATGAGGATGTGCGGGGTGCGGGCGCCGACGATGCGTTCGGCGACGACATAGTCCTCGCCGTACTGATCCATCACGTTCGCCCGCACGACCCGCGCGATCGGCGGTGTGAACAGGAACGCGATGGCGCAGATCAGGACGACGATGCCGCCCCCGAAGACCGCCACGAGTACGGCCGCGAGCGCGATGCCGGGGAACGCCATGACGATGTCGAGGCACCGCATCAGCGTCTCGTCGACCGCCTTGCGCGAGGTCGCCGCGAGCGCGCCGAGCACCGCGCCGACGATCAGGGCGAGCAGTGTCGCTCCGAGCCCGATCGCCAGGGACCAGCGCGCCCCGTACATCAGGCGGCTGAGGATGTCGCGGCCGAGGCTGTCCTGGCCCATCCAGTGGTCGGCCGACGGGTGTCCCGTGCCGTCCACCTGCGGCTGCTGGTCGAGCGGGTCGTGCGGGGCGAGGAGCGGCGCGAAGAGTGCCATCAGGACGACCACGCCCACGACGCCCACCGCGATACGGGAGAGCAGCGGGAGGCGGCGCAGTGACCGCAGCCGGATGCCGGGGCGCGAGAGCTGCTCGGTCAGGGCCTTGCGCGACATGATCATCAAGCAGCCTCCCTCAGACGCGGATTGACCAGCAGGTAGAGGATGTCGAGGACCAGGTTCACGACCACGAATCCGACGGCCGTCGTGATGACGACCCCCTGGACGACGGCCGGGTCGCCGTTCTTCACGGCGTCGATCATCAGCTTCCCCATGCCGGGAAGGGAGAAGATCGTCTCGATGACGACCGCGCCGCCGAGCAGATAGCCGACGCGCAGCCCGAGCACGGTCAGCGGGTTGATGAGGGCGTTGCGCAGGACGTTGCGGCCGACGACCACGACCGGCGGCAGACCGCTGCCGATCGCCGTCCGTACGTAGTCCTTGTCGAGCTCCTCGACCACGGCCGTACGGATGATGCGGGTGAGCCCGGCGGCCACGGGCAGGGAGAGCGCCAGGGCGGGGAGCGTCATGGTCTTCAGCCAGCCGGTGAAGGAGTCGCCGGGATTGACGTATCCGCCGGTCGGGAACCAGCCCGCCTCCACCGCCAGGTACTGGATCATGAGCAGCGCCAGCCAGAAGCCGGGCGCCGCCACGCCGGTCAGCGAGATGACGCGGATGAGCTGGTCGGGCAGCCGGTCGCGGTAGATCGCGGCGGTCACGCCGAGCAGCAGGGAGATGACCACCGCGATGCCGAGCCCCAGGAACGTCAGCTGCAGGGTGAGCGGAAGCGCGGTGGTGACCTGCTCCACCACCGGCGAGCGGGTGAGCACGCTGATGCCCATGTCGCCTTGGAGCAGATCGCCGACGAAGGCGACGTAGCGCACCGGCAGCGGATCGAGCAGGCCGTTCTCCTCGCGGAAATCGTGCAGTTGCTCCGGGGTCGGATTGGCGCCCTGGTAGAACGCCGACGCCGGATCGATGTCCGAGAACCGCATCACGAGGAAGACGAACAGGACGATGCCGAGAAGCAGCGGGACGAGGAGGGCGAGGCGGCGGGCCAGGATTCTGACGATCGCGGTCACGTGCGTACGACTCCCAACGGGTCGGCCGGACTGGCTAGTCGGCCCACTTGGCCTGGAGGAGGTTGATGCCGGGGTAGGGCTGGGCCTTGATGCCGGTGAGCTTCTTCGGGTCCCAGGCGGTCATCAGCTCGTTGTGGACGACCGGGTAGATCACCGCCTGCTCGGCGACGGTGTCGATGTAGTCCTGGACCATGGTCTTCTTCTTGGCCGCGTCCGGCTCGCGCGTCGCCTGGTCCATGTCCTTGAAGAGCTTCTTGGCGACGGAGTTGTCCGCCCAGCGGGCGTAGCCCATCCACAGGTTCTCGGGGCCGTAGTTGTAGTGCATGATCAGATCGGCCTCGATGCCGAACTGGTTGGGGTTCGATGCGGCCGCGACGATCTGGTAGTCCTTCTTCTGGTCCAACTTGGTGAAGACGGCCGTCGTCTCCTGCGGGTCCAGGGTCGTCTTGACGCCGATCGCGTCCCAGGAGGCCTTGATGGTCGGCAGACAGTCGACGATCCAACTCACGTTCACCGCCGTGAGGTTGATCGACAGATCCTTGACCCCGGCCTCCTTCAGGAGCGCCTTCGCCTTCTTCGGGTCGTACGCGTAGACCGTCTTCGCGGGCCGGTATGAGGGGTTGGACTCGTTGAGGAACGAGGTCGACGCCTTGCCGTGGCCCTTGAGCGCGACCTCGATCATCTTCCCGGTGTCGATGGCGTAGTGCAGGGCCTGGCGCACGCGTACGTCGTCGAAGGGCTTGTGCGCGGTGTTGAACATCAGGAACAGGTTGTTCATCCCGGCCCCGCCCTCGACGGTGAGCCCGCCCTTCGTCAGCTGCTGGATGTTGGCGTACGGGATGTTGTCCGAGATCTCCGAGTCCGCGCTGCCGCCCGAGATCTTCGCGACGCGGGGTGCCGCGTCCACGATGGTCAGCCAGTTCATCTTCTTGAAGGCGGCCTTGCGCGGGCCGTTGTAGTCGCCGAACGCCTCGAAGGTGGTGTTCGACTTCGGGTGGTGTGAGGCCTGCTTGTACGGTCCCGAGCCCACCGCTTTGCCCTTGGTCGCGTCGTCCCAGGCGCCCGGCTTGGAGAAGACGTGCTTCGGCATGATCTTGGCGAGGGAGAGCCGGGCCAGGCCGTCCGGGAACGGGAACTTCAGGGTGAGCTCGACGGAGGTCGCGTCGACCTTCTTGACCCCCTTCAGCCAGCTCTCGAAGAAGCGCTTGGCCAGCGTCTGCGTCTTCGGGTCCAGGATGCGGTCGAAGACGAAGACCACGTCGTCGGCGGTGACGGGTTTCCCGTCGTGCCACTTGGCGCCGGGCCGCAGCGTGAACTTCCAGGTGGTCGCCTTGTCGTCGGCGGGGATCTTTGTGGCGAGCGCGGCGTACGGCTCGCGGGTGATGGGGTCGGTGTTGAGGAGCCCCTCGTAGATGTGTTCGTTGCCGGCCATCGCGAAGGCGGACGCGGTCTGCGTCGGGTCCCAACTGCCGTCGTTGCCGTAGCCGATGACGGCGGTGAGTGTGGAGTCGCCGCCTTCGCCGCCGCCCCCTCCGGCCTCGTTCGTGGACTCGGGCCCCGAGGAGCAGGCGGAGAGCGTGGTGGTGATGGCGGCGGCCGCCCCGAGCGCACCGGTGTACTTCAGGAAGGACCGGCGGTCGGGGGCGGGGCGGGCGGAGGCGATGCTGGTCTTGTCGTCGCTCACTGTGTCTCCCTTGAGAGATCCCACGTCCTACGTCATGGTGGCGTGGTGACCATAAGAGCGCCGCGATGGCCGGTCAAGAGATCGCGCAGGTATCCGAATCGGGCTGCTGCGGCGTCCGTTCGGAACGATGTCGGTCCGGAGGTGGGACGTGGGATGTCATCCGTGCCTACGATGTGCCGCATGCCTCAGGAGCCAGTCCGTGCACGGCGTGTGGGCAGTCAAGTCCAGCGCGCGGTCATGCAGTTGATCCTCGACAGAAGGCTTCGGCCGGGCGCGCTGCTGCCCACCGAGGCCGAGCTGATGGAAGAACTGGGAGTCAGCAGGAATTCGGTGCGCGAGGCGCTCAAGGCCCTCCAGGCGCTGGACATAGTGGAGATCAGACATGGCTACGGGACGTATGTGGGGCAGGCGTCGCTGACGCCGCTGGCCGACGGACTTACATTCCGCGCGTTGGTCCAACTGAGTGACGACACGCATGCGTTGGCGGAAATTCTTGAGGTGCGGGAGGTCCTTGAGGAGGGCCTGGTGCGGCGGGTCGCGGTGCGGCTCACGGACGAGGAGCTGTCGCGGCTCGAGGCTCTGGTGCGCAAGATGGAGGAGTCCGCGGGCGGGGGCGCGGCCTTCCCTGAGCTGGACCGCGAGTTCCACGAGACGCTCTACCGCTCGCTGGGCAACGAGCTGGTGCCGCAGCTGCTCGGCGCGTTCTGGAACGTCTTCAACAGGGTGGCGGGGGCGCGGGGGTGGGCGCGTGACCCGGCGCCGGAGGTGACGGTGCGCAGGCACCGGGACATCGTGACGGCGCTGCGGGCGCGGGACGTGGAGCGGGCCCAGCGGGCGATGGCGGATCACTTCCGGGGGATCGCGGCGCGGTCCCAGCAGGGGGCGAGGGGTGTGGGCTGAGGATGACGGGGCGCGGGCCGAGGATGACGGGACGCGGGATGAGGATGACGGAGCGCGGGATGAGACTGAGTCACTTCTATGACCGGGTTACGTCTCTGGGGTACGGGGGTGACTACAACCCCGAGCAGTGGGGCCCCGAAGTCCACGCGGAGGACGCCGACCTCATGCGCGAGGCGGGGGTGAACCTCGTGACGCTCGGGATCTTCTCCTGGGCGAAGACGGAGCCCGCCCCCGGCACGTACGACTTCACCTGGCTGGACGGCCACCTGGACCGCCTGGCCGGGGCGGGCGTGGCGGTCAGCCTCGCCACGATGACGGCGTCCCCGCCGCCCTGGCTGACCCGCCTCCACCCGGAGACCTTGCCGGTGACGGAGGAGGGTGTCCGCCTGCACCCCGGCTCGCGCCAGCACTGGTGCCCGTCGAGCCCGGTCTACCGCCGCCACGCGGTACGCCTCACGGAACGCCTGGCCACGCGCTACGGCACACACCCCGCCCTCGCGCTCTGGCACATCGGCAACGAATACGGCTGCCACATCTCACGCCACTGCCACTGCGAGGTGTCGACGGCGGCGTTCCGTACGTGGCTGCGCGAGCGGTACGGCACGGTGGCGGCGCTCAACGACGCCTGGTCGACGGACTTCTGGTCCCAGCGCTACGGCACGTTCGAGGAGATCCACACCCCGCGCAAGGCCCCTTCGTTCCGCAACCCGACCCAGCAACTGGACTACTGGCGCTTCTCGTCGGACGAACTCCTGGCGTGCTACTTGGCGGAGAAAGAGACCCTGACCCGCATCACACCGGACGTCCCGGTGACGACGAACTTCGTCCCGATCGCGAAGACGCTGGACCTCTTCGCCTGGGCCCCGCACCTGGACGTGGTGGCATACGACTCGTACCCGGACCCGCACGCCCCCGATTCGCTCCACCGGACGGCGTTCTCGTACGACGTCATGCGAGGCCTGAAGGGCGGGCAGCCCTGGCTGCTCCTGGAGCAGGCGCCGGGCGCGGTGAACTGGCGCGAGCGCAACGGCAGTAAGCCGCCGGGCCGGATGCGCCTGGACAGCTGGCAGGCGGTGGCGCACGGCGCGGACTCGGTCCTCTTCTTCCAGTGGCGGCAGTCGCGCGGGGGAGCGGAGAAGTTCCACTCGGCGATGGTGCCGCACGGGGGTGCGGGGACCCGCATCTTCCGGGAGGTGGCGTCGCTGGGCGCGGAGCTGGCCCGATACCCCGAACTCCTCGGCTCCCGCCCCGAGCGGGCGGACGCGGCGCTGCTCCTGGACTGGCCCAGCTGGTGGGCCCTGGAGCTGGACGCGCACCCGAGCGCGGACGTGCGGCTCCTCGACGCGGCCCTGGCCCACCACAAGCCGCTGTACGACGCGTCGGTGGCGTGCGATGTCGTCCCCGCGGACGGGAGATCGGCGGCGGACCTGCCGGACTTGACCGAGTACCGATTGCTCCTGATCCCCAACCTTTACTCGGTATCGAAAGAGACCGCGGAACGAATCTGCTCCTATGTCCGAGCGGGCGGCACCCTGGTCATGTCCTACTTCTCCGGAATCACGGACGAACACGACCGCATCCACCTCGGCGGCTACCCGGCCCCCTTCCGCGAGCTCCTGGGCCTCAGGGTGGAGGAGTTCGACCCCCACCCGGACGGCACCTGGTCGGAGGAGCTCCATCTGGAGGGCGCGGAGGCGGTACGCACATCCCCCGACGGCACCCCGACGGCAACCCGCCACCCCTACGGCAAGGGAACAGCCTGGTACCTGCCCACCCGCCTCACCCCGAAGGAGATGCGGGACCTCCTCGACAGGGTGCGAGCGGAATCCGGGGTGACCCCGGTCCTCCCGGATCTCCCGGAGGGGGTGCAGGCGCGGACGCGGGTCACGTCGACGGGGGAGCGGCTCCGCGTACGGATGGATCCGGGGGACTTCTCGGTGGAGGTGATCCGGGGTTGATTGCCCTCATCCGGGTGAGGATGCCGGGTTCGGTCCCACGGCCACACCCTCGCATGTTTAGTGAATGCTAAACTCGCGAAAGGGTCTCAGGGGTGGAAGAGCAGTGGGACGTCTACCTGACCAGTGAGGTGGATCAATGGCTGAACGACCTGGAAAAGGCGGACACTGATTCATACACGCCGGTCAACCAGGCCATTTGGATCCTCGCCTGCCACGGTCCGGCGGAGGGGCGTCCTCTGGTCGATCGGATCAGGGGCTCGGCTCTGCACAATCTCAAAGAGCTTCGGCCGGGTTCGGCCGGGCGGAGTGAGGTGTGTGCTGTTCATGTTCGACCCGTGGCGTTCCGCGATCCTCCTCGTGGCGGGCGATAAAGCGGGCAACTGGAGCACCTGGTACGACGTGGCGATTCCGCTGGCTGAGCGCAGGTACGCGCAGTACGTCGCTGACCGTGAGAAGGAGCTGGGGAAGTGAGCGGGCACATCAAGTGGACGGCCAGTGGGCACCGTGAGCGGGCGGAGGAGCTGTCGGGGGGCCGAGAGGCATTCCTCGAAGGCGCCGAACGCATGCTTGCCGAGGCTCGCGCGTGGCGGCTTGCCGAGATGCGCCAGGAGCGCGGCTACACCCAGGCGCAAGTGGCCGAGCGCATGGGGGTCAGCAAGGGCAGGGTCTCTCAGATCGAGAGCGGCCAGGTCTCCGGCACGGACGTCGTTGCTCGCTACGTCGAGGCGCTGGGCGGCAACCTGGTGATGGTCGCGGTGTTCGGGGACGGAGAGCTGCGCAAGGTGGGTTAATCCCCGGGTGGGTTAATCCCCGAGCCCCGAGCCCCGAGCCCCGGGCTCCGAATGCCGAAGGTGACTTCATCCGTCTCCAGGCAGTGACGCGAGGAGCTGTGCGACCTCTTGCCTGACGTAGCGTGAAAGTGAAAGGCCGTTCAGTGTTGCCAGCGCCTTCTTGAGTTCGCGGGCCAGCTCGGGATCATCGGCCCAGACCTCCGGGTTTCTTGTGACGACCGCGTACAACAGGTCGTCGTCGAACCAGCCGCCCGCTGCCTGTCGCGGCGCGGTGTCCCGCAGGATCCCCACGGCCAGTGGCAGTAGCCGGGGCAGTCCCTCGTTCTGACCGATCAGCCGGGCCAACTCGTGCGGTTCCAGCTCCCCGACGGGGTGGCGTCGCAGCTCGTACACGTTCCGGACCATGGGGGTCGCGCCCGCGGGAGGCTCCGGCCAGTGCCTGCCCTCCGACTGCTCGAGCGAGCGACCGCAGTCAAAGGGCTCGGGCATCTTCGGGTCCTCTCGTCTGCTTCAGCCGGCCGTCGGCTTCTGGGCCCGGAAGCGTAGGCCGCCGCTCTCCGGGTGGCGGTCCACGACCGGGTTCTTGAAGCCGGCCGCCGCCAGTCTTGCCGGGAGTTCCGCCGGGAGCAGTGTGTTCATCGTGTCGCGGAAGTGCAGGAGGCGGAAGCGGAGGTTCGGTTGGCTGTCGCTGCCCGCGAACGTGCCGCCCGGGCGCAGGACGCGGAACGCCTCGGCGAAGATGCGGTCCTGGAGTGCGTCGGTGGGGACGTGGTGCAGCATCGTGAAGCAGACCACCGAGGAGTACGTGGCGTCGGGCAGCGGCATGTCGGAGCCGTCCGCGTGCAGGATGCGGGCGCGGTCGCCCCACTCGCGCTCCAGGAGGCGGACCGTGTCGCCGTCGATCTCCAACGCCGTGAGGCTGGGGACCTGGTCCACCAGTACGCGCAGGTTGGCGCCGTATCCGGGGCCGATCTCCAGTACCTCGTCACCGAGTTCGATGTCTTCGAGGGCCCAGGGCAGGATGCGGTCCTTGACCGTCTGAGCCCACTCCGGGGAACTGCACAGCTTGCGATGCGCTCGGTTCATTGGCATACCGGCGACGCTAGGTCCGGGCCGCCCGTGTCCGCCACGGGCTAGGCTGCCGTCCCATGTCGCAGACCGGACACCCGTACCCGGAACTGACCGCGATCTTCGTCGGCGACTTCACGATGCCGCGCGGCGTGAAGTTCGCGACGCACCAGCATCCCGTCCATCAACTGGCTTGGTCCGCGCAGGGGTTACTCCGTATCAGGACCGACGACGGCTCCTGGCTGCTGCCGCCCTCCCTCGCCCTCTGGATCCCCGCCGGGCTGCCCCACGCGACCGAGTCCGAGGGGGACGCGGTGATGCGCAGCCCGTACGTCGACCCCGCGTGCTGCCCCGCGTCCGCCGACTGGACGGGGCAGCCCACGGTTCTCGCCGCGGGGCCGCTTCTGCGTGCTCTGATCGACCATCTGCTCCGGGGCGACCTCGCGTTGGACGCGCGGAGCCGCGCCGAGCGAGTCCTCCTCGACGTGCTCCACCCCGTATCGGTGACCAGCATCTCCGTCACGGAGCCGAAGGACCCGCGCGCGAGGGAGGTCGCGGAGGCGCTTGCCGCCGACCCTTCCGACAACCGCCCCCTGGAGACCTGGGGGCGGACGGTCGGCGCCAGCGCCCGCACCCTCGCCCGCCTCTTCTCCGCCGAGACGGGCCTCGCGTTCGGGCAGTGGCGCGAGCGGCTCCGGATGCAGGCAGCGATGCCCCTGCTGGCCGACGGCATGACGACCGGGGCCGTGGCCTCGCGGGTCGGCTACGCCTCGGCGAGCTCGTTCGTCGCCGCGTTCCACCGCATCGTGGGGCTCACCCCGCGTCAGTACTTTCCGGTGCGGCAGGGGTAGCGCCCGGCTCCGCAGGGCCGGCCGGCGGCCAGGGAACGTCTGCGAGGAGAGGCAGGATCGACTCTTCCTCGTAGTCGAGGTGGGCGTTCAGCTCGGTCGACATCTCCTCCAGCTCCGCGCGGAAGCGCTGCGGGTGGGCGATGGCGATGCCGGCGAGCAGAGTGACCAGGTCGTTCTGGATACGGGCGACCGTACGGTGTTCCTTGCTGAGCCGGTCGAAGACCTCGCTCAGATGCGGGTGGTACTGGGCGATCCCCGGGAACAAGTGCGCGTCCTCGCTGACGTGGTGGAACTCCAGAGCCTGGCAGAACGCGAGGCACCGCTGCCGGATCTGCAGGCCGAGGCTGGGGGCCGGTGGCTCGCCATTGCCTGCGGCCCGGTGTGTCTCGCGTGCGGCGAAGTGCGCCTCGACCTCCGCCCTCACCTGCCGCAACTGGTCCCGCAGCCAGGTGTGTACCTCCATGAGCTTGTCCGCGAGGGTGCGGATCTCGCGGGGTGCCACCCAGCCGTCCGGGTCGGCGCGCTCCAGCACGATGACCGGCAGGAGCCGGGCGGCCCCGGCCTGGTACTCGCCGTATCCGGGCTCCGCCCTCACGACGTGCTCGAACAACTCCTCACGCCGGGCTCCCTCGGCGGGCACCGCGAGGGCCTCGAACGTCCGGGTGCCGATCTCCACGTTCACCACGGGGTGGGCGAGGAGGTTGTGGTACCAGTCGGGGTGCCGGGGGCCGCCGAGATTGGACCCGACGAGGAGGAGCGAGTCGCCGTGGCGGACGTAGCCGAGGGGCGTGGTCCGTGAGGTCCCCGACTTGGCGCCGGTGGTCGTCAGCAGGAGCAGGTTCCCGCCTTCGAAGGGGCCACCGACCTGGCCGCCGTTGGCACGGAACTCTTCGATGACGGATTCATTGAAAGACGCGGGCGTACGGTTCTTGGGCATACGGGTTCTGTGTCTCCGGGGTGTGTGGGCATGGCGCACGGACGGCATGGCGCGGCGCGGCGTGGCATGAACGGCACGGCGTGCGTACGTGCGGCAGAGCTGCCGGGGTGTGTGAAGTGCGAGAGGTGAGTGACGTGCGGATGCGCTACGTCATGTCACGTCAGGTCCAGGGCGCGGAGTATGAACTCATGGCGGATCCCTTGGTGAAGGGTGCTCGCCCGATCGCCGACCGGCCCACTGCTCATTGGTCGGCGCCACGCGGCACCGCTCCCATTAGATGCACCGCGCGTCCGCCTGTCAACGCACGCGATCACGATCGTGATCGCGTGCCTGCCGGCGGCGACAGGAATGCCGAGGCGCCGTCCATGGCGCGCGGGCTAGCGTTCGGCCATGCCCGAACTCCAGCGCCTGCGGCCCGATCACGCTCCCGCTCTGCTCGCCTTCGAGTGCGAGAACAGGGCGTACTTCGCGAAGTCCGTCCCGGACCGTGGCGACGCTTACTTCGCCGAGTTCGACGCCCGTCACGCGGCGCTGCTCGCAGAACAGGCTGCGGGGACCTGCCACTTCCACGTCCTGATCGACGGGGCGGGGGCCGTCCTCGGGCGGGTCAATCTCATCGACGTGGCGGACGGAGAGGCGGAGTTGGGCTATCGCATCGCCGAGGGCGCGACGGGACGCGGGCTCGCCACGGGTGCGGTACGGCGGCTTTGCGGGGTGGCTGCTGCGGAGTACGGGCTTACTGCCCTGCGGGCGGCGACGGACGCGGACAACGCGGGGTCGCGGGCGGTGCTTGAGCGTGCGGGGTTTCAGCTGGTGGGCGAGGAGGTGCTGCCGCCCGGGGGACGGACGGAGGCCCGCTACTTCCGCGAGCTCGGCAGCTCCGGGAAGACCTTGCCGGGCTGACGTCGTGCGTTGTGGTTCGGGGAGGCGGGGCCGTGCTGTGCTGGTCCGGCGTTTGAATCGGTCACCGGTGCCGTCCGTTCTCCGGAGTTTGGCGGTTGCGGGCCGGGCGTCAAGGGCGCTCCGCTGCGCTGCGCGTCGGCTGCGCCGATTGCGCTTCGCTTCACCCTTGACTCCCGTCCCTCCACCGCGCGAGGGAAAGCGACCGGACGGCCCGGGGGCGGGACTCTCGACCAGGGCCGTGGGGTCGTCTGTGTTCCTGTCGGGTGCGGACTGGTTCGTTTGGGGTGACCGGCGGAGGGTGAGGTGCGCGGTCCGCTCGGGTAGGGGTGCCGGTCTCGTCAAGCGGGTGCGAACCGGATCGTCTGGGGTGGCTGCCTAATGCTGTCGTCAAGCCACGAGATGAAGAGGCGGCCGTGGTGTGTAGGCGTGTCGGTCGCGGAGGATCGCGTAGAGGACGTTCACG
>NZ_JBSGSG010000105.1:0-29213 GCF_053606765.1 Streptomyces sp. NPDC055189 | reverse complement strand
TCATCGTCGTGCGACGGATTACGGCGTACGACGAATACGGATCACGAGTGAGTACGCAGCAGCGTCCTCATCGTCCGCATGGCGACCGAGAGGTTCGCCAGGTCGAACGCGTCCGAGCTCTGGATCTCGTCCAGGGTCGTCCGCGACCGGCTCAGGATCGCCGCGTTCTTCTCCTCCCAGGCCTTGAAGCGCTGCTCGGGAGTGTCCTCGCCGTTCCCGGCGGCAAGGACGTCGGCCGTCAGGGCGGCGTGCGCCGCGTACAGGTCCTCGCGGATCGACGCACGCGCCATCGACTGCCAGCGGTCGGCCCGCGGCAGCTCGATGATGCGGTCCATGAGCTGGGTGATCCGCAGCCGGTCGGCGAGGTCGTAGTAGACCTCTGCGACGTCCATCGGCCGCTTGTCCATGCGGTCGGCGATCGCGACGATGTCGAGCGACGGGAAGGCCGAGGAGAATCCGGCGACGCGCTGGGCGAGTTCGTCGGGAACGCCCGCGCCCGTCAGCTCGTCGCGGATTCCCTGGTACCACTCCTGGTCGGAGCCGCTCAGGAGCTTGGGCAGCTCGGTCCAGACCTCGGCGACACCCTCGCTGAAGAAGTCGATGGTCTCGGCGAGCTGGAGCGGCTGCGGCCGGTTGTTGAGCAGCCAGCGCGTGCCGCGCTCGACGAGGCGGCGCGAGTGCAGCCGGATGCGCGTCTGCACGTCGGCCGCCACCACGTTGTCGAGCGCCTCGACCGCGTCCCAGACCTTGCTCAGGCCGAAGATCTCGCGGGCCGCGAGCTGGGCCCGCACGATCTCCTCGAGCGAGGCGCCCGTCTCTTCGCGCAGCCGGTGCAGGAAGGTCGAACCACCGGTGTTCACCGTGTCGTTGACAAGGACCGTCGTGACGATCTCGCGGCGCAGCGCGTGCCCGTCGACCTGCTCGGGGAACTTCTCCCGCAGGGCCTTCGGGAAGTACGCGTGCAGCAGTCCGCGCAGGTAGTCGTCGTCCGGGAGCGTCGTGTGGATCAGCTCGTCGGCCGCCGTGATCTTCGTGTACGCGAGGAGCACGGCGAGCTCGGGCTGGCTGAGCCCGCGCCCGGAGCTCAGGAGTTCCCGGATCTGCCGGTCGCTGGGCAGGAACTCCAGGTCCCTGTCCAGGTGACCGTCACGGCCCAGGCGGCGCATGAAGCGCTGGTGGGCGTGGAGGAGGGACGGGGACTGGAAGACCGCGTTCGACAGGGCGGTGTTCTGCGCGTAGTTGTTGCGCAGGACCAGGGTCCCGACCTCGTCCGTCATCGCGGCGAGAAACTTGTTGCGCTGCTTGACGGTCATGTCGCCGTTGGCGACGACCGCGTTGAGCAGGATCTTGATGTTCACCTCGTGGTCGGAGGTGTCCACGCCCGCACTGTTGTCGATGGCGTCGGTGTTGATGCGCCCGCCGTCGCGCGCGAACTCGATACGGCCCAGCTGGGTCAGACCGAGGTTGCCGCCCTCGCCGACGACCTTGACGCGCAGGTCGGCGCCGTTCACGCGGATCGCGTCGTTCGCCTTGTCGCCGACGTCGCTGTTCGACTCGGCCGACGACTTCACGTACGTACCGATGCCGCCGTTCCACAGCAGGTCGACCGGCGCCTGGAGGATGGCCTTCATCAGGTCGGCCGGGGTCATCTTCGCGACGCCCCGCTCGATGCCGAGGGCCTCGCGGATGTGGTTGTTCAGCTGGATCGCCTTGGCGCTGCGCGGGAAGATCCCGCCGCCCGTGGAGAGCAGCTCCTTGTTGTAGTCCGCCCAGGAGCTGCGCGGCAGCTCGAAGAGGCGGCGGCGCTCGGCGTACGACGTCTCGGCGTCCGGCTTCGGGTCGATGACGATGTGCCGGTGGTCGAAGGCGGCCACCAGGCGGATGTGCTCGGAGAGCAGCATGCCGTTGCCGAACACGTCACCGGACATGTCGCCGACGCCGACGACCGTGAAGTCCTCGGACTGGGTGTCGGTGCCCAGCTCCCGGAAGTGCCGCTTGACGGACTCCCAGGCGCCGCGGGCGGTGATGCCCATGCCCTTGTGGTCGTAACCGGCGGAGCCGCCGGAGGCGAAGGCGTCGCCGAGCCAGAAGTTGTAGGACTGGGCGACCTCGTTCGCGATGTCCGAGAACGTCGCCGTGCCCTTGTCGGCGGCGACCACGAGGTACGTGTCGTCCTCGTCGTGCCGGACGACATCCGCGGGCGGCACGACCTCACCGGCGACCAGATTGTCGGTGATGTCGAGCAGCGCCGAGATGAACGTCTTGTAGCAGGCCACACCCTCGGCCAGCCACGCGTCGCGGTCCACGGACGGGTCGGGCAGCTGCTTGGCGACGAAGCCGCCCTTGGCGCCCACGGGCACGATGACGGTGTTCTTCACCATCTGCGCCTTGACCAGGCCGAGGATCTCCGTACGGAAGTCCTCACGCCGGTCGGACCAGCGCAGACCACCGCGGGCGACCTTGCCGAAGCGCAGGTGCACGCCCTCGACGCGCGGCGAGTACACCCAGATCTCGTACGCCGGACGGGGCGCGGGGAGGTCGGGGATGGCCTGCGGGTCGAACTTCATGGAGACGTAGCTGTGCGGCTTGCCGCCCACCGCCTCCTGGAAGAAGTTCGTGCGCAGGGTCGCCTTGATGAGGGTGAGGAAGGCCCGCAGGATGCGGTCCTCGTCGAGCGAGGCGACCTGGTCGAGCGCGCCGTCCACCTCTTCGAGGAGCCCGTCGGTCAGCTCGGTCCCGGCGCGCTGGCGGTCCGGGGACATCCGCGCCTCGAAGAGCGAGACGAGAAGGCGGGTGGTGTGGACGTTGTTGCGGAGGGTGTCCTCCATGTAGTCCTGGCTGAAAGTGGAGCCGGCCTGGCGCAGGTACTTGGCGTAGGCACGGAGCACCATCGCCTGGCGCCAGTTGAGCCCGGCCCGCAGGACGAGGGAGTTGAATCCGTCGACCTCGGCCTCGCCCGTCCAGGCGGCGGCGAAGGCCTCCTGGAAGCGCTCGCGGCCGTCGTCGCCCAAGTAGTCGCCGTTGCCGTTCTGCGACTTGGGCAGGCGCAGGCCGAAGTCGTAGATCCACGCGTTCGTACGGTCCGAGCAGCGCAGCTCGTAGGGGCGCTCGTCGGTGACCTCGACGCCCAGGCGCTGGAGCACCGGCAGGACGGCGGAGAGCGAGACCTGGCCGCCCGAGCGGTAGATCTTGAAGCGGCGCTCGCCGGGGGCGGCGCCCACCGGCTCGTACAGGCTGAGCGCGAAGTCCTCGCGCCCGTGCTTGAGCTGCTCCAGGTGCTGGAGGTCGGCGACGGCGGCGCGCGGCGAGTGGTCGGCCTTGTAGCCCTCGGGGAAGGCGCCGGAGTAGCGGCGGAGCAGCTCGGCGGCGCGCTCCTCGCCGCACTCGGCGGTCAGCGCCTCGCCAAAGCCGTCGGCCCAGGAGCGCGCGGCCTCGACGAGCCGGGCCTCGATGCGGTCGGTGTCGGCGTCGGTGAGCTCCGGGAGCCTGCCGCCCGGCGGGACCCGGACCACGAAGTGCAGCCGGGAGAGGATCGACTCGGTGTTCCAGGCGGTGAAGTCGACGCTGTCGCCGCCGAGCTCCTCCTTGAGGATGTCGATGATCCGCAGCCGGACGCCGGTGGTGTAGCGGTCGCGCGGCAGGTAGACGAGGGCGGAGTAGTAGCGCCCGTACTCGTCCTTGCGCAGGTAGAGCCGCAGCCGGCGGCGCTCCTGGAGGTAAAGGACGGACGTGACGATGGCGCGCAGCTCGTCGGGCGGAGTCTGGAAGAGCTCGTCGCGCGGGTAGGTCTCCAGAATCTGGAGGAGGTCACGCCCGTCGTGGCTGTTGGGCGAGAAGCCCGCGCCCTTGAGCACTTCCTGGACCTTGCGGCGGATGACCGGCACGCGGCGCACGGACTCGGTGTACGCGGCGGACGAGAAGAGCCCGAGGAAGCGCCGCTCACCGACGACGTTGCCCTCGGCGTCGAACTTCTTCACGCCGACGTAGTCGAGGTAGGACGGCCGGTGAACGGTCGCCCGGCTGTTGGCCTTCGTGAGCACGAGCAGCTTGTGCTCACGGGCCTTCGCGCGCGCGTCCGCGGGCAGCCGGCTGAAGGAGGGGCTTACCGGGTGGTCCTCCTCGCCCTCGTGCTTGGGGTCGGCGCGCAGAATGCCGAGGCCGGTGCCGGGCACGGCGGCGAGCGAGTCGTCCTCCGTCAGGTCGTACTCACGGAAGCCCAGGAAGGTGAAGTGGTTGTCGGCGAGCCAGCGCAGCAGCTCGCGGGCCTCGTCGACCTCCTGGTCGATGAGGTCGTCGGCGGTCGGCTCGGTGGGGAGCTCGTCGGCGATGCGCAGCGCGGCGTCGCGCATCTTCTCCCAGTCCTCGACGGTCTCGCGTACGTCGGAGAGGATCCGGAGCAGATCGGCGCTGATCTGCTTCAGGTCCGCGCGGTCGGTCTCGCGGTCCATCTCGACGTGGATCCAGGACTCGGTGACGGCGTCGTGCGGGCGCTCCGTGCCGGGGTCGGTGAGGACCTCGAGGAGCTTGCCGGTCACGTCCCGTCGTACGACGACCTGGGGGTGGATGACGACATGGATGCCGCGCCCCTGCCGCGTGAGCTCATTGGTGACCGAATCCACCAGGAACGGCATGTCGTCGGTGACGACCTCGACGACGGAGTGGCTGCACGTCCAGCCGTTCTCCTCGACGGTCGGGGTGTGCACGCGGACGTTGGCCGTGCCCTGCGGGCGGTTCTCGGCAAGCCGGTAGTGGGAGAAGGCGGCTCCGAAGACGTCGACCGGGTCACGGTCGGCCAGGTCCTCCGGGGCGGTGTGCAGGTAGTAGCGCTGGAGGAACGCGAGGGCCGTGTCCTGGTCGGTCGTGGCCTTCTTGCCCTTCGACCCGGCCGGTGCGCCACTCGGTAGGCGGCCCCCGGCCGGGCTGTTCTCAGCTACCCGGGCCGCCCGTGTGAGCAACTCGGCTTTGGCTTCGTCCAGCTTGTTCTGCATTGTCCTCTGACTCCTGTCGCGCGCCGTTGCGTGACGTAGGCGGAAATGATCCGACGTAACGCCGCGACGCGGGGTCTCCGGTCGAAGTCGACGTTATGCCGCGGTGAGAGATGAGCGGGCGGTTATCCGCCATATTCAGCGGTTTCGCTGACCGATGGTCGGAAAGAGCTGACTGGCCGCACCGCGAAGAAGCGTCAGCGAGGCCCCGGGCACGGATGTCCTCCGTGTTCCCCGGGCGCAGGGCGGGGGCGTACACGCCCCCGCGGGATATCGCGCTGATCACGGGTCAAGGCTATCGCCCTCCACCCGGGGATCGTCATGAGCCGTATGTGTACAAAAGCAGGGGTGGAACTTTGACACTCTGCACAGAGACTTTCGCGCCATCTGTCGACGATGAGCCCCGGCGCCGGACCGGTGGGCCCTCTTGGCAAACCGGACGGGCGGATGCACGTTGAGCGGAAGGACCGGACAGCGCGCGCCGGGCGGACCCCGGCCGCGCACGACGGGTCCGCGTGCGACCGGTCGGCGTACGACCGGTCTGCACACGACCGACCGGTCCGCGTACGACCGACCGGTCCGCGGACGACCGATCCGCCCATGACCGGTCCGCCCACGATTGGGGAGCGAGCACCGATGGCAGCCAAGATCCTGATAGTGACCGGCGACGCAGCGGAGTCACTCGAAGTCCTCTACCCCTATCAGCGGCTGCGCGAGGAGGGGTACGACGTCCACATCGCCGCCCCCGCCCGCAAGAAGCTGCAGTTCGTGGTGCACGACTTCGAGCAGGGCTTCGACACGTACACGGAGAAGCCCGGCTACACGTGGCCCGCGGACCTCGCCTTCTCCGAAGTCGACCCCGGCCAGTACGCCGCTCTGGTGATCCCGGGCGGCCGGGCCCCGGAGTATCTGCGCAACGACCCGGAACTCCGCAAGATCCTCAAGTCCTTCTTCGACTCGGACAAGCCGGTCGCCCAGATCTGCCACGGCCCGCTCCTGACAGCAGCGATCGGCGGCCTGAGCGGCCGCAGGGTCACGGCGTATCCGGCCCTGGAGCTGGACATGCAGACAGCGGGAGCAACGTTCAAGGACGCGGAGGTGGTGGTCGACGGCACCCTGGTCTCGGCCCGCGGCTGGGCGGACCACTCGGGCTGGATGAGGGAATTCCTGACGGTACTGCGAGCAAAGGCGCCGGTCACCTAGGCGGTGGGCCTGGGCGGGGTGGTCTGGTCCGGGCGGGTGGCCTGGATACCCGCGGCCGGGGCGGGGTGGCCTGGATACCCGCGGCCGGGGCGGGGCGGCCTGCGCCGTCTGGTCCGGCGGGATGGTCTTAACGCTTGCCGCCCGGGCCGGGTGGCCTTGACGGCCCTGTCGGCCTTGGCTCGGACGGGGTGGCCTGAACGCCCGTGCCCCGGGCGCGGGTGGCCTGAACGCGGGTGACTCCGGGTGGGTGGCCTGAGGGCCTGCGGCTGCGGCCGGGGTCAGCGTGTCAGCGTGACCTAGGCGGCCGCCAGGCGCTCGGCGACCTCCACGGCCTCGGCGAGGCTGTCGACCACCGGGACCTCGACGCCGACCGCCTCCAGGCTGGCCCGGCTGTGCGAGCCGCCGGTGTAGAGCACGGCCTGCGCGCCCACGTGCGCCGCCGCCACGGCATCATCGACGGCGTCACCGATAACCACGACCCGCTCGGCGGCGGCAACCCCTTCGAGGGCCGCGAGGTGCCGCACCATCCGCTCGGCCTTGCCCGCGTGCGAGGCGTCCATGCGCCCGTCGATACGCACGAAGTGCTCCTCGATGCCGTGCCGCCGCACGATCGGCACGAGGTGCTCGTGCGGCGCGAGCGAGAGCAGCGACTGCGTGCGCCCTGCGGCCCGCCGCGCGGCGAGCAGTTCAGCGGCGCCGTCGGCAAGGCCGCAGGCCTCGGCACGAGCCCAGTAGTGCTTGTGGAAGACGGCGTCCATGACCTGCCACTCGGCGTCCGTCGGCAGCCGTCCCATCAGCCGCTCGTAGAACAGGGGGACGGGAACGCAGTACAGATCGCGGTACCGCTCGAGCGTGATCGGGTCGAGCCCGATCTCCGCGAACGACGCGTTCGTCGAGTCGATCACCGCATGAATGTCATGCAGCAGCGTCCCGTTCCAGTCCCAGACGATATGCGCCCCGCGCAGCAACTTCCCCATAGAAGGACGGTACCCGCACCCCCGACCGCCCCACTCCCGGTTTTACGACCCCACGCAGCCACGCCCGGCTTACAACACCTCCGAACCACACCCGGCTTACGCCGCCCCGAGCCACACCCGGCTCGCGACGCCCCGAGCCACACCCGGCTCGCGACGCCCCGAGCCACGCCCGGCTTGCGACGCCACCGAGCCACACCCGGCTTACAACACCCCCGAGCCACGCCCGCCTCGCGACGCCCCCGAGCCACGCCCGCCTTGCGCCGCCCCCGAGCCACACCCGGCTTACAACACCCCCGAGCCACGCCCGCCTTGCGACGCCCCCGAGCCACGCCCGGCTCGCGACGCCCCCGAGCCACACCCGGCTCGCGACGCCCTGAGTCACGCCCGAAAGCCCCAAGCCTCCCCACACGCCAATCCCCACCCACCCTCCCTCAACACGGGGCAATCGGGCGGGTGGGCGGGAGAGCCCGTTCGTCCAGAGTCGGACGCGGGGCAAACGGGCGGGTGGGCGGGAGAGCCCCTGCCCCCAGGGGCACCCAGAAGACCCGCTCAAGCCCCGCAGGGCCCCTCAACCAATCAGCCCCGGAATCTCCTGCGTCGCAAACCACAGCAACTCATGATCCTCAACCGCGTCCCCCTGCCCCCCGGCAGCCACCGCCGCAGCAACAACCCCCTCAGCGTCCCCCGCATCCACATGCACGGCGGCAACCTTCTTCATCCCCAGCACCCCGGCAACCCGCACCTCACCGAGCGAGACCGACCCCGCGGCCACCTCAAGCCCGGCATCCGGCACATCCGCAGCCAGCACGACCCGCCGCCGAGCCGACCCCGCATCCCCGGCGATCAGCAGCAGCGAGGCAGCCGCGGCCTGGCTCAGAGCGGCGTACTCCAGCTCCTCGACATCATCGGAGCCCACCCACTCACGCAGAGCCGGCGTCACGGCATAGGCGGTCAGCGGCGCAGGCCCCAGCTCGCCCGCCTTGTGCACCTCGGCGAGGCGGCTCAGGGTCAGGGGAACGTAGACGCGCATGACGACCCGCTTTCACGGTTGGGAACAGAAAGCCGTAGAAACAGACCCGGAGCCGGAGCCGGAGACACAGACCCGGAGCCAAAAAAGAACAGCCCCGGAAGCCGCGCCCAGCCGGCCGAAAGGTCAATGATCAGACCCCCAGAATACGCGCGGGAGTCCCCCTTCGAGCTGCGCCCCACCCCCACCCCTTGCGTCACCCCGCACCCCCGCCCTTCACCCGGCACACCCCAGCACCCCCAAGGCACAAGCCACCCCCCGCCACCCGGATAGGTGATTCTCCCGTCCCCGCCCCCGCCCCCCGAGCCCTCTTGCACCCCCCACCTCCGCCCCCGTACAAGATCTGCCACGGAAGTTACTACCCGGTACCGACAAAGACCGGGACAGCGAAGCCGGAGGCGACACGGCATGCACAAGGCGATGACCAAGGTAATGACCAGGCCCCGCCCCCGCCCGGCAGCGACAAACACAGCGCCCACCCGCCCCCCGACCCGCACGGACCCCCGCCGCCCCTCCGCAACACGCACCCCCACACGCCCCCTCAGGACCCCGCCCCAACCCCCACCGCACCCCACGGAGCTCTTCACCGAACGCCTGCTCCTGGTGCTCAGCGGCCAGAAGCCGGTCCACTGGGCGGCCCGCCACATCGCCCACACCGCCTTCGACGACCTGACCCGCCTCGCCGAACTCGCCCCTCTGACCGTGAACGGCCGCCGCCCCATGGTCCACCGCATCGGCCACTACGAGCCGCGCCCCGGCGTCTACGAGGTCTTCGCGAGGATCGGCACGGGCCCGGCCCTCAGGGCGCTGGCCTTCCGCCTGCACCTGGGCGAGGACCAGCGATGGCGCTGCACGGCGGTGGAGGTCGGCGACCAGACCCGCTGACAAGACGACCAGGCCCCTGACAACTGACAACACGAAGGGCCGGACACAACCGTGCCCGGCCCCACGTCAAACAGCCCTGCCGGCAACGCCGAACCCGACGCCGCCAAAGCTCAGCTCAGCTCAGCTCAGCTCAGCGTCACTTCTTGCGGCGACGCCCGCCCTTCTGGGCCTTGCGCCGCTCGGCTCGCGTCATCCCGTCGGACTCGGACCGCACGCCCGCGTCCTCGGTCTCGAAGTCGCCCTCGTCGACCCCGCCCTCGGCGTTCGGCGCCTGGAAGTGGAGACGGTCGGGCCGCTGCGGGGCGTCGAGCCCCTTGGCGCGGATCTCGGGACGGCCGCCACCGGCGGGAACCGCGTCCTTCTTCTCCAGCGAAGCCCCGCCCTGAGCGGCGTCCGACACCGGAACCTCCTCGACCTGCTGCTCGACCTGGACCTCCAGGTTGAACAGGTAGCCGACGGACTCTTCCTTGATGCCGTCCATCATGGCGTTGAACATGTCGAAGCCCTCGCGCTGGTACTCGACCAGCGGGTCCTTCTGCGCCATGGCACGCAGGCCGATGCCCTCCTGGAGATAGTCCATCTCGTAGAGGTGCTCACGCCACTTGCGGTCGAGGACCGAGAGAACGACGCGCCGCTCCAGCTCACGCATGATCTCGGAGCCGAGCTGCTCCTCACGCGTCTCGTACTGCTGGTGGATGTCGTCCTTGATGGCGTCGGAGATGAACTCGGCGGTCAGGCCCGCGCGGTCGCCCGCGTCCTCCTCCAGCTCCTCGATGGTGACCTTCACCGGGTAGAGCTGCTTGAAGGCGCCCCACAGCCGGTCGACGTCCCACTCCTCGGCGAAGCCCTCGGCGGTCTCCGCCGCGATGTACGCCTCGATCGTGTCGTCCATGAAGTGCGTGACCTGGTCCTGGAGGTTCTCGCCCTCCAGGACGCGGCGACGCTCGCCGTAGATGACCTCGCGCTGGCGGTTGAGGACCTCGTCGTACTTCAGGACGTTCTTACGCGTCTCGAAGTTCTGCTGCTCGACCTGCGACTGGGCGGACGCGATCGCGCGCGTCACCATCTTGTTCTCGATCGGCACGTCGTCCGGGACGTTCGCCATGGCCATCACGCGCTCGACCATCTGCGCCTTGAAGAGCCGCATCAGGTCGTCGCCGAGCGAGAGGTAGAAGCGGGACTCGCCGGGGTCGCCCTGACGGCCGGAACGACCGCGCAACTGGTTGTCGATGCGACGCGACTCGTGGCGCTCCGTACCGAGGACGTAGAGCCCGCCCAGGCTCTTGACCTCCTCGAACTCCGCCTTCACGGACCGCTCGGCCTTCTCCAGGGCGGCGGGCAGCGCGGCGGCCCACTCCTCGACGTGCTCGACGGGGTCGAGACCGCGCTGGCGCAGCTCGGCCTCGGCGAGGTCGTCGGGGTTGCCGCCGAGCTTGATGTCCGTGCCTCGTCCGGCCATGTTCGTGGCGACGGTGACGGCGCCCTTGCGGCCGGCCTGGGCGATGATCGGCGCTTCACGGTCGTGCTGCTTGGCGTTGAGCACCTCGTGCTGGACACCGCGCTTGGAGAGCTGCTGGGAGAGGTACTCCGACTTCTCCACGGAGGTCGTGCCGACCAGGATCGGCTGGCCCTGCTCGTGCTTCTCGGCGATGTCGTCGACGACGGCGGCGAACTTCGCGACCTCGGTGCGGTAGATCAGGTCCGACTGGTCGGCGCGGACCATGGGCCGGTTCGTCGGGATCGGCACGACGCCCAGCTTGTAGATCTGGTGGAACTCGGCGGCCTCGGTCATGGCCGTACCGGTCATGCCGCAGAGGCCGGGGGTTTCCTTGCCCTCGTGGTCGTGGCGCTTGTAGAGCCGGAAGAAGTTCTGAAGGGTGATCGTGGCCAAGGTCTGGTTCTCGTCCTTGATGTCCACCCCTTCCTTCGCCTCGATCGCCTGGTGCATGCCCTCGTTGTAGCGGCGGCCGGCGAGGATACGGCCGGTGTGCTCGTCGACGATCATGACTTCGCCGTCGATGACGACGTAGTCCTTGTCGTTCTTGAAGAGTTCCTTGGCCTTGATGGCGTTGTTCAGGTAACCCACGAGCGGCGTGTTCACCGACTCGTACAGGTTGTCGATGCCGAGCCAGTCCTCGACCTTGCCCACGCCGGACTCGTGGATGGCGACGGTGCGCTTCTTCTCGTCGACCTCGTAGTCGCCGGTCTCCTCGATGCCCTTGAGCTGGTTGCCGGGCTCGCCCTTGGTGAGGCGGGTGACCAACTTGGCGAAGTCGCCGTACCACTTGGTGGCCTGGTCGGCGGGGCCGGAGATGATCAGCGGCGTACGGGCCTCGTCCACCAGGATCGAGTCGACCTCGTCGACGATCGCGAAGTTGTGGCCGCGCTGCACCAGTTCGTCCTTCGACCACGCCATGTTGTCGCGCAGGTAGTCGAAGCCGAATTCGTTGTTCGTGCCGTACGTGATGTCGCTGGCGTACTGCTCGCGGCGCTGGGCCGGCGTCATGTTGGCGATGATGCAGCCGACCGACAGACCCAGGAACTTGTGGACGCGCCCCATCATCTCGGAGTCGCGCTCGGCCAGGTAGTCGTTGACCGTGATCAGGTGCACGCCCTTGCCCGACAGGGCGTTGAGGTACGCGGGGAGGGTACCGACGAGGGTCTTGCCCTCACCGGTCTTCATCTCGGCCACATATCCGAGGTGCAGCGCGGCGCCGCCCATCATCTGGACGTCGTAGTGCCGCTGGCCGAGGACGCGCTTGGCGGCCTCACGCACCGTGGCAAAGGCTTCGGGGAGGAGGTCGTCAAGGGTCTCGCCTTCGGCGTAACGCTCCTTGTACTCCTCGGTCAGCGCGCGCAGCTCGGCGTCGGAGAGGCTGACGAAGTCCTCTTCGATGGAGTTGACCTGGTCCGCGATGCGGTGCAGCTTGCGCAGGATCTTGCCTTCGCCTGCACGCATGATCTTCGAGAGGACGGACACGGGGGTTGGTCTCCTTGCCGGTCGGGCCTGGCATGGTCGGTTTACTCATAGGGCAACGGCCATCGTAAGCGAGGAGCGGGCCGCGCCGGGAGGTCTGCCGATACGTCAACGGACGGGGGGCCTGGAAGGTGCCGGGTTGTGCCGATCAGCGCTCGGCGAAATGCGGGTGAAAGGTCGGCCAAAAGCACTGGCCCCCGGTCCTCCGCCCCCGCAGAATCACCGGATGGAGCCAGTCACCCTCACCACCGAACGCCTGATCCTGCGCACCTTCACGCCCGCCGACACGGACGAGACGTACGAAGCCTGCCAGGACCCCGACATCCAGCGCTGGACCACGGTCCCCTCGCCGTACGCGCACGCGGACGCGGCCGGCTTCGTCATGCGGATGGTGCCGGACGGCTGGCGCTACGACACGGAGTACACCTTCGCCGTACGTCCCAAGGGCGGCGGGCCCCTGGTCGCCGCCGCCAGCCTGCACCACCCGCGCTCGGGCGCCTGGGAGGTCGGCTTCTGGACCGCGAAGGAGTACCGCGGCAGCGGCTACATGACGGAGATCGTCCTGGAACTGGCCAGGTGGGCCTTCACCGATTTGGGCTGCACCCGCCTGGAGTGGCGCGCCGAGGTCGGCAACACGGGCTCGCGCGCGGTGGCGGAGAAGACGGGCTTCATCGTCGAGGGCACCCTGCGCGGCGCCCTCCTGAACAAGACCACGCTCCGTGACTGCTGGGTGGGCGCCCTGCTGCCGAGCGACCTCGGCCTGCCGTCGATCCAGCCGTATCTGCCGGCCAGGGAATCGGCCACGGAATCGGCCACGGGCTGACCTCTCCCCGTCGACGCAGGCCGGCTGCATTGTCAGTGCCGCCCTTTATCGTTTCCGGCATGACGAGCCTGCCGCGCCCCGCCATCGACCTCTCCGCCGACGAGGCCCGCCGCATCGCGCTCCGCGCCCAGGGGTTCCTCGGCGCCCCGGACCGCAGATCCGGTGTGCGGGGCGTGCTGCGGCATCTCGGCGCGGTCCAGCTCGACACGATCTCGGTCCTGGCCCGCTCCCACGAGCTCATTCCGTACGCCCGTCTCGGCGCCGTCGGCCGCGACAAGGTCGAGGCGGCGTACTGGGACGGACCGGCGACGGGCACCGGCCCCGCCCGCCCGCACGCCTTCGAGTACTGGTCGCACGCCGCGTGCATCCTGCCCATCGAGGAGTGGCCGCACTTCGCCTTCCGCCGCCGCGCCTACCGCACCCGCCCGCACTGGCACCACGACCTGCCCGACGGGGCGTACGACACGGTCATCAAGCAGCTCACCGCCGAAGGCCCCCTCACCGCCACGGAACTGGGCGGCGCGAAGAACAAGGGCGAGTGGTGGGACTGGTCGGACGCGAAGGTCGCCGTCGAGCGCGCGCTGATGTACGGCGAGGTGGTCTGCACCGAGCGGCGCAGCTGGAAGCGGGTGTACGACCTCGCGGAGCGCGCGATCCCGGACACGCTGCTCCATGACGACCTGGACGACGCGGAGTGCCTGCGCCGCCTGGTCCGTCTTGCAGGGCAGTCGCTCGGCGTCGGCACCCGTGCGGACATCGCGGACTACCACCGCCTCAAGGGCGAGCAGTTCGACGCGGTGGTCGCGGAGTCGGGCCTGGTCCCGGTGACGGTGCAGGGCTGGGACAAACCCGCCTGGGCCGACCCGGCGGCCCTGGAGAGCACCCCGCGCGGCCGCCACCGCACGACGCTTCTCTCGCCCTTCGACTCCCTGATCTGGGAGCGGGCCCGCACGGAGCGGATCTTCGGCTTCACCCACCGCCTGGAGGCGTATGTCCCCAAGCCGAAGCGGATCCACGGCTATTTCGCGATGCCGGTCCTGGCCGGCGGACACCTGGTCGGCCGCGTGGATCCCGCCCGCGAGGGCAGCACGCTGGTCGCCAAGCAGGTTTCACTGGACGGCGCCAGGGCCGTGCCCGCGGTGGCTCAGGCACTGCGCGAGGCGGCGTCCTGGGTCGGCTGCGATTCCGTGCGGGTGGAACGGGTGGACCGCCCCGAGCTGGCCGCCGAGCTGGTGCGCGCCCTGGGCTGAGCCGGGCCGATCCGGGGCCCTGGCCTCACCTGATCTCGAGGATCTTCTCCCGCATCGCGTACACGACGGCCTCCATCCTGGAGTGCAGCTGCAGCTTCTCCAGGATGTTGCGCACGTGGTTCTTCACGGTGTTCTCGGAGATGAACAACTCTTTCGCGATGTCGCGGTTGTTCATTCCCGTGGCCACCAGCTTCAGCACTTCCAGCTCGCGGTCGGTCAGCCGCGGCGCGGGCACCAGCCTGCGCTCGTCGGTGCGCTGGATCATCGACTTGAACTCGGTGAGCAGTTTCGACGCCATGGACGGGCTGATCTGCGACTGCCCGTCGGCCACCGCGCGAATCGCCGTCGCCACCTCGTCCGTGGAGATCTCCTTGAGGAGATAGCCCGTGGCGCCCGCCTTGATCGCATCGTAGAGGTCGGCCTCTTCGTCGCTGATCGTCAGCATGATGATCTTTGCGCTCGGCGCGACCTCCTTGATGGAGGTGCACGCCTCGATGCCGCCGCGCTTGGGCATGCGTACGTCCATGAGGATGATGTCCGGCAGCAGGTCAGCGGCCTTGTCCACCGCCTCGGCGCCGTCGCCCGCCTCCCCGACCACCTGGATGTCCTCCTCGGCGGCGAGGACGATCTCCAGTCCCCGGCGGAAGAGCGCGTGGTCGTCCACCACAAGGACCCTGATGGGTTCCTTGCGGGATGCGCCCGCATCCGTGCCGATGCCGATGCCCTGGTCGGCACCCTCATCCCGCATCGGTCCGAAGCTGTCCGCCATCGTTCCTCCCCCTGAAGGCCATGGCCCCGTTGTGCGTTGACTGCCGCCAACCCGGGGCAGCAGCACACCGGTTGGCCGACTCCGCCCATGATTTCATGCCCGGACGGCCGCGCGTTGCGCGCAGGGGTCGCATGATGGTGCCCCTGGGGGCGCGCACGCGCTCCAGGGGCACCGTCTCATCCCTCGGCCGACCGGGGTCAGCCGCCGAGCGCACCGCCCCCGCCGCCCGACTCGGGCCGCGCGACCATCGGGTCGGTGTTGAGGCGGATGACGCCGTAGTCGTAGGCGTGCCGCCGGTAGACGACACTCGGTTCCTTCGTCTCCGAGTCGACGAACAAGTAGAAGTCGTGCCCGACGAGTTCCATCTCGTAGAGCGCCTGGTCCAGTGACATCGGGGCCGCCACGTGCGTCTTCTCGCGGACCACGAGCGGGCCTTCGCCCTGGACCTCCAGTGAGCCGATCCGCTTGACGGGCACGCCGTCCGGCTCCTCGTCACGGGCGATGGTGCCGTCGCCGTTGAGAGTCGCCGCGTCCGGCACCCGCTCGGCCACTTCGGCGGCACTGAGCCTGCCGGTGCCGCGCCGGTTGTGGCGCTTCTCGTGCTGCTTGCGCAGCCGTGCGTCGAGCTTGGCCGTGGCAAGGTCGAGCGCGCCGTACGGATCGGCTGCCGAGGCCTCCGCGCGGATCACGGGTCCACGCCCGCGGAGTGTGATCTCCACGCGGTCGCAGCGGTCGGCCTGACGCGGGTTGGTTTCCTTGGACACCTCGACGTCGAGGCTGATCACCTTGCCGTCGAGCTTCTGGATCTTCTCCAGGTTCAGCTTCTCGGCCACGTGCTTGCGGAACCGCTCGGGCACCTCGGTCTTGCGGCCCTTGACGACGATGTCCACGCAGAACTCCGTTCCCGGATCGCCCCGCTTCGGCGGCGGAGCATCTCCCTTTTGCACCAGGCCCCGGTGACTCCCGGAGCCTCGGACTCGGTGACTTCCACCTCCTCCTCCCCCGCGAACAAGATCTCCACCCCGGCCGGCCCGGTGTTTGCAGAAAAACCCGGCAACCGGCATTCCGATATGTGAGGGTCGGCGTCCGCCATTCCTCACAACTGAAGATATCTCGCCCGGACGGATGTCGTCACCCTCTACCGCTGCATACCTCCATTCAGGTGTATTAGCCCTCTCACTACCTGCAACGATGCAAGTTCCCTGTCAGTTCCGGTTTATTCCGAAAGAATCCGGCGAGGACGCGACAACAGCCGCAGTGATCGTGTTCCCGCACGCAATTTCACGGGCTGTTACCAACGCGCCGCGCTTTTTACTTTCCGTGTGTACGTCACGTATTGCGCGGGCCGCCTCCGCCAGGGACGCGCCCGTGGTCATCAGGTCGTCCACGATCACGATCCGGCCGCCGCCCGCGAGCAGCCGCCCGCCACCCGCGGTCACCTCCAGGGCGCCCTGCAGATTCACCTGCCGCTGCCGGGAGTTGAGGCCCGACTGGTCGGCCACGGCACGCCGCTGGCGCAGCACGCAGAGCACCCTGGCCCGCGTCCCGCCCCGCCGCAGCTCGGCCGCCGCGGCCAGCGCGATCCGCCGCACCGGATCGTGCCCACGCGCCCGCACGGCCCCGCGAGCCGACGGCACGGGCACGAGCAGTACCGCAGCGTCACCACCTGCCGCCGGGCCACCGCTTGCCACGACGTCACCGCTCACCGCAGCGTCACCACGCACGCGCACCGAACCTCCGCCGTCCCGCAGCCCCGCGCGCAGCCCCGCTCGCACCGCCCCGGCCAGAGCCACGCCCAGCGGCCCCGCGAGCCCCAGAGCACCCCGTTCCTTGTGCGCGAGCAGCACCGCCCGCACCGCGCTCTCGTACGCGGCCGCCGCGTGCACCACCGGCAGCCCCGCCGGCCGCGGATCGGGACGCACCCGGCACGGCGCGGCACCGCACAGGGCGTCGCCGCACTGCGCGCAGAGCGCCGTACGAGGCCTGCCACAGCCTCCGCACTCGGCCGGCAGCACCAGATCGGTGAGGTCCTGCCACCACCCCGGCATGCCCACCACTGTGCCAAGCCGCGCGCGGCCCTGCCACCCCTGTGGAAAACCGCCTGTGGACAACTCCACGGCACGGGCGGAGTGTTGACCGGGCCACCTCAGCCCGGACAGACCCGAGCCGACACCCCCGACAACCCCGACAGCCCTGACAGCCACGACAGCCCTGGCGCGGAAGCCCGGACACTGACGTCAGCCCGGATAGACCGGCGCCGATCCCTCCTTGACCACCGTCTGCCACTGCGCACCCGTGGGCAGCCGCACGATCCCGTCGTCCGAGTGCGCCACCAGCGGCTGCCGCTCGTCCTCGGAGGCCGCGATCTCCTTCACGCCGGTGAGGCCGGGCAGCGTCGCGCTCTCGGGCATCGAGCCGTCGCACTGGACGTACCGCATCTGCTGCACGCCGCCGGACTCGCGCCCGACCACCACGAGGCGGCTGCCGCCCGCCCACGACATGGCGGTGACCTCCTCCATCTGCGGTGCCGCCCTGCGCAGTTCGGCCACCGAGATGGTCGGCTGCTCGCCCTTGGCTCCCGTCCGCTCGACGCGGCCGATCTTCAGGGACGTCTTGCCGTCCTTCTTCACCAGAAGCGCGACCCGCACACCGTCGGCCGACACCCGCACCGCCTCGATGCGTCCGTCCAGGTTCGCGATCTCGACCGGCATCGGCTCCCCCGCGCCCTGCTCGAGCCAGAGCAGTCGCGGCCGCTTCGGGTCGCGGTCCGCCACCCAGAGGTCGCCGCGGCCGTCCCAGCTCGGAGTGGAGAGACCGTCCTTCTCCGACTTGGCCTTGCTGCGGACCTCCGGCTTGCCGAGCGGCCCCTCCGAGACCAGCGACCCCATGTACAGCGAGCGCCCGTCGAGCGACACCCCGGCCGCCCGCTCCTCGTCACGCGACACGGCCGCGGAGCGCAGCGGCTGCCCGCCACTGCCCAGCTTTCCGCGCACGGGCTCCAGACCGGCATTGCTGCCGGAGCCGGCCCTCATCCGCACAAGCCGCTGCTTGTCGTCGATGAGGTACTGGTAGTCGGGGCGGTCCACGGTGCGGCGCGAGGCGACGGACTCCGCCCTGTCCTTGCTCAGGACGCACAGCTGCGAACCGTTGTGCCGCTGGAGCTCCACCTCCTCGACGCCGGACGACGTCAGGTCCTGGAGCGTGAAGAGCATCTGCGCGGCCATCTCGGTGCACCGCTCCTGGTTCGCCGGATCGGCCTTCGCGTTCAGCGGCACCGTCAGCTTGCCCTGGTCGTCGGGCGCCAGTGTCTTGGTGCCCGCCTTGAGCCGCGTCCCCGTCGGGAAACGTGTGTTCACGACCTGCTTGAGCCATGTGGTGGGGCCGTCGAGCAGCGCCTTGACGGACTCCGTCACGGGGTCTATTCGCTGCCTTATGTAGACGGGATCGGCGACGAGCCCTTCCTGGCCGGCGCCGGACGCACCGGATGAACCTGACGAACCGGCAGACGAGCCGGCCGAACGCGTCGCGAAGTAGTACTTGTTGACGGACCAGTAGATCCGCTGGAAGTCGGACTGCCCGAGCACCACCCCCGGCGGCACCCCGTCGATCCGCCACTCCTTGCCGTCGGGCCCGTCCTGCTGGGTGAGGTGGACGACCTGGTTGTACGCGTCGTCGTCGAGCCGGTACGCGTGCTCCTTGTCGACCGTGGCGACCTTCCGCCCGGTCAGCGGGAACGAACGACCGCTCTCCCCGTCGTCCCCGACACTGCCCGAACCCTCGCTGGGCCCGCTCTCTAGCACCGTCGTCCGCGCGCTCGGGTCCCAGGTCTTGGACGCTTCCTTGGTCAGATACTTGCGCGCCATCGCGAAATCGGGATCGTCGCTGGTCAGCGCCTCAAGGAACCCCTGGACGATCTCCTTGGGGCCCGCGTCGTCGGCCGGCGGCATCGCGTAGACCCGGACCTGCGACTGCGAGTCCGGCCGCTGGGAGGCGTCGACGGCCTTCAGGTTCCCGCTGTCGGGCATCGAGGCGCAGCCCGCGAGCAACACCCCGCAGCAGCCGAACAGCAGACCGGCCCGCAGCGGACGCCGGTAGCGCCGGTACGCCTGAGCGTGAACGTGAGCGCGGCGATCATGGTCAGCGCCCACGAGAGGCCTCCCCTTCCCTGGCGGGATCCGTTTCCGTCACCGGTTCTCCGGCGCCCCGGGCACTGTCGTACGTGGGCCCGTCGGACATGGGCCCGTCCGACGTGGCCCCCTCGGACGCGGGGCCGGCAGGCTCCTCGCCCCGCAGCTCCTCGCCCCCCGGCACGTCGTCCAGCGGCCGTCGCGGGACGACACGCGACCCGCTCCCCGGCAACGCGGTCGGGTCGGCCGTGGCCGACGCCTGTGCGAGCCGCGGCGCGATCGGCGCCCTCGCGGGGACCGGCGGCGGCACCCGCTCCGCGGCCGAGGGCTGCGCGGGCACCGTGGCGAGCTTGTTCGTGCCGCCGAGCGGAAGACCGGCGTCGTTCAGGCCGCGGTGGCGCCGCGAGTCATCGGGCTCCAGCGGTATCGGCGACCCCCGCAGCGGCTCGTCCGCCGTACGCGGAAGCGTCAGACGGAACTGCGAACCGCCGCCCGGCTCACCCCACGCCTGCAGCCAGCCGCCGTGCAGCCGTGCGTCCTCCAGGGCGATGGAGAGCCCCAGACCCGTACCACCGGTGGTACGCGCGCGTGCCGGGTCGGCCCGCCAGAAGCGGCTGAACACCCGGGTCGCCTCGCCGGGCTTGAGCCCCACTCCGTAGTCGCGCACCGCGACCGCGACCGCGCCGCCCGCCACCGCGAGCCGCACCACGACGTCCCGGCCCTCGCCGTGCTCCACGGCGTTGACCACGAGGTTGCGAAGGACCCGCTCCACACGGCGCGCGTCGGCCTCGGCCACCACGGGCTGCTGGTCCCCGACGATCCGGACGTGCGTCCCCTTGCGCTCCGCGAGCGGCTCGGCGCCGCCCACGACCCGTCGTACGACCTCACGAAGGTCTATCGGCTCGGCCTCCAGGGCCGCCGCCCCCGCGTCGAACCGGCTGATCTCCAGCAGGTCGGCGAGCAGCGTCTCGAACCGGTCCAGCTGATCGGCGAGCAGCTCGGCCGACCGCGCCGTCACCGGATCGAAGTCCACGCGCGCGTCGTGGATGACATCGGCCGCCATCCGTACGGTCGTCAGCGGTGTCCGCAGCTCGTGCGAGACGTCCGAGACGAACCGCCGCTGCATCCGCGAGAGCTCCTCCAGCTGCTGGATCTTCAGCGTGAGGTTCTGCGCCATCTTGTTGAAGGCCTCGCCGAGGCGCGCGATGTCGTCCTCTCCGGTGACCTTCATACGTTCCTGGAGGCGCCCGGCGGAGAGCCGCTCGGCGATGCCCGCGGCCATCCGTACCGGAGTGACGACCTGGCGCACCACCAGCCAGGCGATGGCGCCGAGCAGCACCACGACGAAGAGCCCCGCGGTGGCGAGCGTCGTCCTGACGACGCCGAGCGACTCCTCCTCCTGCGTCAGCGGGAAGAGGTAGTACAGCTGGTAGGGCTTGCCGTTCAGGTCGTTCAGACGCTTGCCGATGACCAGACCGGGCTGTGCGTCGCGGCCGTCGTTGAAGACGATCCGGGTATTGCTCTGATAGGCCCTGGTGCCCTTGTCGACGCTGTCGCGCAGTGACTCGGGCACGCTCTGGATCGGGTCCACGCCCCCGGAGGCACGCGGCCCGCGCACACTGACTTCGCCCGTGGACGTCGGGCTCAGCGTCACCACGTTGAAAGCGCTCTGACCGCCGCTGGAGAGCTGCTCCACCAGGTCGGACATCCATACGGCGGCAGGCGGCGCGGCCCCTCCGTCGGAGGTGCCGCTGCCGCTGTCCTGCCCGGAGCGCGGCCGGGCGGAGTTCGCCTCGTCCTGAGCGGCCCTGAAACCACCGTCGGCCTGGCTCTGCGAAGCCTTCACCTTGGCCTTGAGCAGGCCGTTGTTCACCGAGCTCAGGACCGCGAAACCCAGCATCAGGACAACGCCGAGCGACATGAGCAGCGTCGTCGCGACGACCTTCAGCTGGATATTGCGCCGCCACAGCCGCAGCGCGGGCAGCAGCGGCCGCCGCACCCAGCGTGCGAGGAGCCGCAGGACGGGGCTTCCCTGAACCCCGTCCTGCAACAGCAGACCGCCGTCGAGGAGCCGCCCGAACGTGGAGCCGCGCCGTCCCGGTCCTCCAGTCCGCCCCGAGCGGCCACCCGGAGCCCCGGGCGGTACGGGGGAACTGTCCCGGGACATGTCAGCTCGGTCCGGCCTTGTAACCGACGCCACGGACGGTCACCACGATCTCCGGGCGCTCGGGGTCCTTCTCGACCTTCGAGCGCAGCCGCTGGACGTGCACGTTCACCAGACGGGTGTCGGCCGCGTGGCGGTAGCCCCAGACCTGCTCCAGGAGCACCTCACGCGTGAACACCTGCCACGGCTTGCGGGCAAGCGCCACCAGGAGGTCGAACTCCAGGGGCGTCAGCGCGATCGACTGGCCCTCCCGCTTCACGGAGTGCCCCGCCACGTCGATGACCAGGTCACCGATGGCCAGCTGCTCCGGCGCGGGCTCCTCGGACCTCCGCAGCCGCGCCCTGATGCGGGCCACGAGCTCCTTCGGCTTGAAGGGCTTCACGATGTAGTCGTCGGCACCCGACTCAAGACCGACCACCACGTCCACGGTGTCGCTCTTGGCCGTGAGCATGACGATGGGCACCCCGGACTCCGCCCTGATCAGGCGGCACACCTCGATGCCATCACGGCCCGGCAACATCAAATCCAGCAATACAAGATCCGGCTTTGCCTCCCTGAAAGCGGCCAGCGCCTTGTCGCCATCAGCTACGAACGACGGCTCAAAACCTTCACCACGCAGCACAATCCCGAGCATCTCGGCCAGTGCGGTGTCGTCGTCGACGACAAGGACTCGTCCCTTCATGCCTGACATCATCCCATTAGCTCATCGATACCTGGCGTGACCTGGCACACAGCTCGCCCAGGCCCCCTGCTGTCACGGGCGACACGACGCCCTCCTCGGTGACGATCGCCGTCACCAGTTCCGGAGGCGTCACATCGAAGGCGGGGTTGTACGCCTGGGTCCCCAGAGGTGCCACCGCGATCCCGCCTCCCGCTTCAAATCCGGCCATCGGCACATAGGGTGCCGTGACCTCCGTCACTTCATGACCAGCCCGCTGCTCCACCTCGATGGACGCTCCGTCCGGGGTGTCCGGGTCAACGGTCGTGACCGGTGCCACCACGACGAACGGAACGTGGTGGTAGCGGGCAAGGACCGCGAGCGGATAGCTCCCCACCTTGTTCGCCACCGAACCGTCGGCCGCGATGCGGTCGGCGCCGATCAGTACGGCATCCACCTCACCCGCCGCGAACAGCGATCCCGCCGCGCTGTCCGTAAGCAAGGTGTACGCCATTCCGCTCCGCGCCGCCTCATACGCGGTCAGCCTCGAACCCTGCAGCAAGGGACGCGTCTCGTCCACCCACAGCCTGCGAAGACGCCCCTCCCGGTGCGCGGCCAGGGCCACCGCGAACGCCGTGCCCTCGCCCCCGGAGACCAGTGCCCCGGTGTTGCAGTGCGTGAGAATCCGGTGTCCGCCGCCCGGCAGCATCTCGTCGAGCAGCGCGAGACCGTGCACCGCCATCCGCGCGCTGGCCTCGGCGTCCTCCCGGTGCAGCGCCCTGGCGGCCGCCAGAGCCGCGGCCCCCGCCTCCTCCCGGCCGGCCCCGCCCACGACCGCCGAGCGGTATGCCGCCAGGGCCCTGCGTACGCCGTAGCCGAGGTTGACCGCGGTGGGCCGGGCCCCCGCGATCGCGACCGCCGCCTCGTCCACGTCGAAGCCGCGTGCGGCCGCCAGCGCGACGCCGTACGCACCCGCTATGCCGAGCAGCGGCGCCCCGCGCACCGCCAGCGTGCGGATCGCCTGCACGAGGGCGGGCGCGTCCGTGCAGACAAGCTCCGTCTCCTCACCGGGCAGCCTGGTCTGGTCGAGGAGGACCAGTACGGGGCCCTCCGGTGGCTCGGCCCAGCGGATCGCGGGGATCGCCGGGGTGCCCTCTTTCACCGGGCCGTGTACCGGGTCATGCACCAGGTCATGCACCGGGTTCGCTGAACTCGTCGGGGTCTGTGTGGGCCGTATGTCCTCGCCTGATTGCGCAAACTGATCAGCCATCCGCCCAGTCTGCCCCGTACCTGTCGGACAATTGAAGGTGTGCAGCCCATACGCTGCCCGGTCACCCCAAGGGTGTGCCGTGGCACGATGGCTGCCACCGGCCGCCGCGACCGCGGACGGGCACCGTGAAGGAGCGACGATGAACGACACTCCGGGCTGGGCTTCGCCCGGATCTGCCCCCTCCGACGGACAGGACGGACAGGACTCCGGCAAGGCCGGGCCCGCCGAGCCCGGGGCCAAGCCCGAAGGACCGCCCTCGAAGTGGTCCAAGGAGCAGCCGCCGCCCGCCCAGTGGTCCGCCCCCAGCCCGCCGCCACCCGGCCAGACCCCGCCTCCGCCGCCACCTCCGCCCGGCGGCGGCTGGGGCGGCGGACGCCCCGGCCCCGGCGGTCCCGGCGGTCCTGGCGGCTACCCCGGCTGGGGTGCCTGGCAGGGCCCGCCGGCCGCCGCCAAGCCCGGCGTCATCCCGCTGCGCCCGCTCGGCGTCGGCGAGATCCTGGACGGCGCGGTCTCCACGATGCGTACGTACTGGCGCACGGTGCTCGGCATCTCGCTTGCCGTGGCCGTGTTCACGGAGATCGTCGTCATCCTGCTCCAGGGACTCGTCCTCAACGACAGCGCGAGCACGGAAGCCCTCGACGACCCGAGCGCGACCGTCGGCGAACTGACCCGTGCCCTCGGTGACACCCTGCTGAGCTCCGGCGTGGTCCTGCTGATCACCCTGCTCGGCACGATCGTGGCCACCGCCCTGCTCACGATGGTCACCAGCCGTGCGGTGCTCGGCAAGTCGGTCACCACGGCCGAGGCCTGGCAGGACGCCAAGCCCCAGCTGCCGAGGCTGGTCGGCCTGACGCTGCTGCTTCCGCTCATCGGCGCCGCGATCGTCGCCGCCGGAACCGTGCCCGGCGTACTGATCGCCGTGGCCGGCTCGTCCGACGCCGGCATCAGCCTCGCCGTGCTCGGCGGATTCGCCGCCGGTGTCGTCGCCATCTGGCTGCTCGTCCGCTTCTCGCTCGCCTCGCCCGCCCTGATGCTGGAGAAGCAGGGCGTGAAGAAGTCGATGACCCGCTCCGCGAAGCTGGTCCGCGGCTCCTGGTGGCGGGTGTTCGGCATCCAGCTGCTCGCCGCGGTCATCGCCAACGTAGTCGCGTCGATCATCGTCATCCCCTTCACCCTCATCGCGGGCGCGGTGAGCGGCGACGGCGTCACCGGCCTCCTCGACAGCGGCACCGGCGACCTCGGCTGGACCTTCCTGATCGTCAGCGGCATCGGCTCGGTCATCGGCTCGATGCTCACGTTCCCGATCACCGCGGGAGTCACCGTCCTCCTGTACGTCGACCAGCGGATCCGCCGCGAGGCCCTCGACCTCGAACTCGCGCGCGCCGCGGGCCTCCAGGGCACCGGCGGCTCCAACGCCCCCGGAACCCCCGGGAGCTGATGCGGTGACGGGGGCAGTACTGCACGGATCGAGAGCAGTCGCACCACTCGTACGACGCACCGGCGACGACACCCCACCGGTGACGATCCCGCGCGACCCCGCACGGGAGGCCGCCGAGCGCGAACTCTCCAAACCGCCGTACCACGAGAACGACCCGAGCCTCCTGCAGCGCGCCCTGAACCGCTTCTGGGACTGGGTCGACGACCTGTTCACCGCCGCCTCGGGGGCAACCCCGGGCGGCGGCCTCGGCCTCCTGGTCATCGTCATCGCCGTACTGGCCCTCATCGGGTTGCTGTGGTGGCGCCTCGGCACCCCGCACCGCGCCCCCACGTCAGCCCCCGCCCTCTTCGACGCCCGCCCGCGCACCGCAGCGGAACACCGCGCCACCGCCGAGGCCCATGCCGCCCGCGGCCACTGGAACCAAGCCGTCCAGGAGCGCATGCGCGCCATAGTCCGCTCCCTGGAGGAACGCGCCCTCCTGGACCCCCGCCCCGGTCGCACGGCGGACGAAGCAGCAGCGGAAGCCTCGCGCACCCTCCCGGCCCACACCGCCGAACTCCACAAGGCGGCCCAGTCCTTCGACGCCGTCACATACGGCGCCCGCACGGCAACGGAACCGACGTACGACCGCCTGACCGCCCTGGACGAGGCCCTGACCCGAACGCGGCCAACCCTCACCCATGAGGGAGCCCCTCGTTGACCCCCTCCCAGGACCCCACGAACCCCACCCCGGAACCCGGCACGGACGCCAACACAGCGCCCGGCCCCGGCAACGTCCCCCACCACGAAGCCGGCACTAACGGCACCGGCATCCCCGAAGCCACGACCGGACCAGGGGCCAATGCCGGAACTCCCTTGACCGAGCACCGAACCGAAGCAATCGGGCACGCCACCGAAGCCCGGACCGAGGTCGGCCTTCTCAGCAGCCCCGAACCCGGTGCCGAAACCGGCACCCTCAAAACCGGCACCCCCGAAGCCACCACCCCGCGGACCACCACCCAGCGGACGACTGCGCCCGAATCCGGGCCCGCCTCCTCGCCCACCTCGTCCAGCACCACCCCCCGCCAACTCTGGACCCGAACCCGCGGCCTCCTCCTCGCTCTTGTGCTCGTCCTGGCAGCCGCCATCGCCATCGCGGCCGTCCGCTCAGGCGGCCAGCACGGCCGCCTCGACCCGCGCGCCGCCGACCCCTACGGCAGCCGCGCCGTCGCCGAACTCCTCGCCGACCGAGGCGTATCCACCCGCGTGGTCACCACTTCCGAAGAAGCCAGAGCCGCGGCAGGCCCGGACACCACGCTCCTGGTGGCCGCCCCCGACCGCCTCACCAAGAGCCAGCAGAAGCGCCTCCGCACGGCCACCGAGGACTCCCGGGGCCGCACCGTCCTCGTCGCCCCCGGCACCCCATCGGTCAGCACCCTCGCACCCGGGGTCACCGCGGACGCCACCCCCAGCCTCGACTCGACGCTCTCCCCCCGCTGCTCCCTCCCCGCAGCCGAACGCGCAGGCTCCGCCGACGTGGGCGGCCTCCGCTACGACACCCTCGCTCCGGACGCCGAAGCCTGCTACCTCAGCGACGGCCTGCCCAGCCTCCTGCACCTCCCCGCGGCCAAGGGCGGCGGCGACACCGTCGTACTCGGCGCCCCCGACATCCTCTTCAACGACCGCCTCGACAAGCAGGGCAACGCCTCACTGGCCCTGCAACTCCTCGGCTCCCGAGCCCACTTGGTCTGGTACCTCCCGTCCCTCTCCGATGACGCCGCTGCCGACGAAGCCGACCGCGACTTCTTCGACCTGATCCCCGACGGCTGGCTCTGGGGCACCCTGCAACTCACCATCGCCGCCGCTCTCGCCGCCCTGTGGCGCGCCCGCCGCCTCGGCCCGCTGGTCCCCGAACGCCTCCCCGTGGCCATCCGCGCCTCCGAGACCGTCGAAGGCCGAGCCCGCCTCTACCGCAAGGCGAACGCCCGCGACCGCGCGGCCGCCGCCCTCCGCTCGGCCACCCGCACCCGCATCGCCCCCCTCATCGGTGTATCCCCCGGCCAGGCGCACGCGCCCGAGACCCTGCTCCCCGCCCTGTCCACCAGGCTCCGCACCCCCGGCCAGGACCTGCACCCCCTCCTCTTCGGCCCGCCCCCGGGCAACGACGCAGCCCTCATCACCCTCGCCGACCGACTCGACGCCCTCGAAAAAGAGGTACGTACTTCATGATGGACCCGACCACTGACAACGCCGAGAACTCCGGAACCTCCGGCAGCGCTCGCTCCTCCCTGGAGTCCCTGCGCACCGAGATCTCCAAGGCCGTGGTCGGCCAGGACCCCGCGGTGACGGGCCTCGTCGTGGCCCTCCTCTGCCGCGGCCACGTCCTCCTCGAAGGCGTACCCGGAGTCGCGAAAACCCTCCTCGTCCGCGCCCTCGCCGCATCCCTCGAACTCGACACCAAGCGCGTCCAGTTCACCCCCGACCTGATGCCGAGCGACGTCACCGGCTCGCTCATCTACGACGCCCGCACCACCGAGTTCTCGTTCCAGCCCGGCCCGGTCTTCACCAACCTCCTGCTCGCCGACGAGATCAACCGCACCCCGCCCAAGACCCAGTCCTCCCTCCTCGAAGCGATGGAGGAACGACAGGTCACGGTCGACGGCACCCCGCGCCCGCTCCCGGAGCCCTTCCTCGTCGCGGCCACCCAGAACCCCGTCGAGTACGAAGGCACGTACCCACTCCCCGAAGCCCAGCTGGATCGTTTCCTCCTCAAGCTCACGGTCCCCCTCCCCTCCCGCCAGGACGAGATCAACGTCCTCACCCGCCACGCGGAAGGCTTCAACCCCCGCGACCTGCACGCCGCCGGCATCCGCCCCGTGGCAGGCCCCTCCGACCTGGAAGCGGCCCGCGCCGCAGTCGCCAAGACGTCCGTCTCCCCCGAAATCACCGCCTACGTAGTGGACATCTGCCGCGCCACACGCGAATCCCCGTCCCTCACCCTGGGCGCTTCCCCCCGCGGCGCGACCGCCCTGCTCTCCACTGCCCGCGCCTGGGCCTGGCTGACGGGCCGCGACTACGTCATCCCCGACGACGTGAAAGCCCTCGCCCTGCCCACCCTCCGCCACCGGGTCCAACTCCGCCCGGAGGCCGAGATGGAGGGCGTGACGGCCGACTCGGTCATCAACGCGATCCTCGCCCACGTCCAGGTCCCCCGCTGATGGCCCTCACCGGCCGCACAGCCCTCCTGGCGGCCCTCGGCAGCCTCCCCGTGGGCATCTGGGACCCCAGCTGGACAGGCATCCTCGCCGTGAACGCCCCACTGGCCCTGGCCTGCGCCTGCGACTTCGCCCTGGCCGCTCCCGTACGCCGCCTGGGCCTGACCCGCGCGGGCGACACCTCCGTACGGCTCGGCGAATCCGCAGACGTCGAACTGACCGTCACCAACCCCTCGGGCCGCCCCCTGCGCGCCCAACTCCGCGACGCCTGGCCCCCGAGCAGCTGGCAGCCCGGCACCGAGATCGAGGCATCCCGCCACCGCCTGACGATCCCTCCCGGCGAACGCCGGCGCCTCACCACCCGCCTGCGCCCCACCCGCCGGGGCGACCACCAAGCGGACCGCGTCACCATCCGCTCGTACGGACCCCTGGGCCTTCTCACCCGCCAGGGCAGCCACAAAGTCCCGTGGACACTCCGCGTCCTGCCGCCCTTCACCAGCCGCAAGCATCTCCCGTCCAAACTGGCCCGCCTACGTGAACTCGACGGCCGAACCAGCGTCCTGACCCGCGGCCAGGGCACAGAATTCGACAGCCTCCGCGACTACGTCCCCGGCGACGACACCCGCTCCATCGACTGGCGCGCAACCGCCCGCCAGTCCAACGTCGCCATCCGCACCTGGCGCCCCGAACGCGACCGCCACATCCTGCTCGTCCTCGATACCGGCCGCACCTCGGCAGGCCGCGTCGGCGACGCCCCACGCCTCGACGCATCGATGGACGCGGCCCTGCTCCTCGCGGCCCTGGCCTCCCGAGCGGGGGACCGGGTGGACCTCCTCGCATACGACCGCCGGGTACGCGCCCTGGTCCAGGGCAAAGCAGCAGGTGACGTCCTCCCCTCAGTCGTCAACGCCCTGGCCACCCTCGAACCGGAACTCGTCGAGACAGACGCCAGAGGCCTGACCTCAACAGCCCTCCGCACAGCGACCCGCAGCTCATTGATCGTGCTGCTGACCAGCCTCGACGCAGCCCCCATCGAAGAGGGCCTGCTCCCCGTACTCTCCCGACTCACCCAGCGCCACACAGTCCTCCTCGCATCGGTGGCCGACCCTCACATAGAGCAGATGGCCAAGTCCCGCGGAACAACAGAGGCCGTGTACGACGCGGCTGCCGCAGCCCAGGCGCACACAGAACGCCACCGCACGGCAGAACAACTGATCCGGCACGGCGTCACGGTCGTGGACGCGACCCCCACGAACCTGGCCCCCGCCCTGGCAGACGCCTACCTGTCCCTCAAGGCAGCCGGCCGCCTCTGACTGAAATAGAAAAAGGCCCCGAAGAGGGGCCTCAAATGGAACAAGGATTAAAGATCCTGAACGCAGAAAACCCCCGCACCCAGAGGGTGCGGGGGTTTCCCGTAATAATAGTTCGGCGGCGTCCTACTCTCCCACAGGGTCCCCCCTGCAGTA
>NZ_JBSGSG010000104.1:0-29895 GCF_053606765.1 Streptomyces sp. NPDC055189 | reverse complement strand
GGGCTGGATCTATCCAGCCCGGCCGACATCATTCAGCCTGTCCGGCGTTTGAGGACGAACTCGGCGAAGCCGGTGATTGCGGCCACCAAGAGCCGGAGGCCTACGCCGCAGGCGCCGGCGGCGCAGGCGGCGTCAAATGCTGCGCCAGCCATGACGGCACCCCGCCCATCAGGCGGAACAGGCGAGCCGCCTCGGCCCGGAGGCGGCCCGCCTCCGGCTCCGGCTCCGCGTCGGCCAAAGCGGCCAGCGCAGGCGCCGTCCCCACCAGATAACCCAGCTCCTCCCGAATCCGCAGCGACTCCGCAAAGCCGTGCCGCGCCTCCGCCAACTCCCCCTCCCGCAGGGCGATTCCGGCCAGGTGGCGCCAGGTGAAGGAGAGGAGGAGGGGGTCGGAGTGCGCCGTCGCTCCCGCGTGCGCACGCCGGTACGCGGCCCGCGCCGCCTGCGGCGAGTCCGCGATGTGCTCGGCGATCAGGCCCCGGCGGAAGTCGAGGAGAGGGCGCCCCGAAGCATTGGGGGCGAGCAGCGCCGCCGCCCGCCCGAGTGCCGTACGCGCCTCGTCCGCCCGGTCCCGTACGGCAAGGACCGTAGAGGCGTACGCCAGTTGACCGCGCTCGCACGCCGCCGCCCCGCGGTCCTCGTCCGCCACGGCAAGCGCCTCCGCCGTACGAAGGCCGTCCTCCGCCTCTGCCCATCCCTCGCCCGTGAACAGGCACCGCTCCACCAGGAGTGAGGTTCTCTGCAGTGCGGGACCAGGCCCCTCGCGCGAGGCGAGCAGCGCGGCCGCGTCGGTCCAACAGCCGCGCGAGCGCAGCCGCCATACCGCGGTCTGGAGTGGATCGTCCCCTGCAGTCGTTCCGGTACCAGACATGGCGGGATGCGCCACGTTGCCCTCCCCGAGCACGCCATTGAGCTGTTGAGTCGTGGGCGCATCTCAGCACGGATCGGCGCACCCGGCCAAGAGGCTGGGTGAAAGAATTCACAAAGGGCGTGTCATGAAAGGGGTTTGCCCGGGGCCGCCCGCGTCAGCTCATTCGCAGTGCCAGGAAGAAATCGAGCTTGTCCTCGAGGCGCGAGAGGTCACGGCCCGTCAACTGCTCTATACGGCCGACGCGGTAGCGCAGCGTGTTGACGTGCAGGTGGAGGCGGGCCGCACACCGCGTCCAGGAACCGTCGCAGTCCAGGAACGCCTCCAGGGTCGGAATGAGCTCCGCCCGGTGGCGCCGGTCGTAGTCCCGCAGCGGGTCCAGGAGGCGGGCCGTGAACGCCCGGCGCACGTCGTCCGGGACGAAGGGCAGCAGCAGGACGTGCGAGGCCAGCTCCTGGTGGCCGGCGGCGCAGACCCGCCCCGGACGCGCCGCCGCGACCCGGCGGGCGTGCCGCGCCTCCTCCAGGGCGCCGCGCAGCCCCTCCGCCGAGTGCACGGAGGCGCTGACGCCGAGCGTGAGGCGGCCGTCGCCGTCGAGGCCCGCCGACAGCGGGTCGCGGACGGACTGCAGGAGGGAATCGGCGAGCAGGCCCGTCTCCGAGCCGTCGTGCTCCGAGGAGACCGCGGGCAGCGGCACAAGCGCGATCGCCTCGTCACCCGTATGGGCCACCGCGATGCGGTCGGACGGTTCGGGGCCCGCCGACAGGGGGTCGACGAGGATTTCCTCCAGGAGGGACTGGGCCACCGGGCCGCCCTCGATCTCGCCCCCGTCCCACTCGACGCGGGCCACCACCACCTGCCAGTGCGGCGCCGCGCCGAGGCCGGGAAGCAGCACGGGGGCGGCGACCCGCAGGCGCGCCGCGATCTCCGCCGGGGCCGCGCCCGTCTGGACCAGTTCGAGGACCTCCTGGGCCAGCCTGCGCCGCACCGTGCGGGCGGCGTCGCGCCGGTCACGCTCCACGGCGATCAGCTGGGTGACGCCCTGCAGCAGGTCGAGCCGCTCCTCGGGCCAGTCGCCCGCGTCCGCCTCGACCGCGAGGAACCAGTCCGAGAGGACCGTCTCACGCACGTCGCGCAGGGCCGCCGTGCTCGCCGCCGCCGCGGCGGAAGCCGAACCGCGCCCACTGCTCCGGATGGGGAACAGGGAGTACGTCGTGCCGTCCACCTGGACCCTGTGCGGGCCGCGCCGCCCCGTGCGGACGGCGGCCAGGTGTTCGGCCGCCAGGCGCCCGCAGACCGCCGTGGGCAGGGCGGGGCCCGCCGCGCTCGACCCCGCGATGGCGCGGCCCGCGGGGGACAGGACCCAGGCCCGCAGGTCCAGGTCGGAGCCGAGCAGGTCGAGGACGACGTCGGGGCCGCCGCCCGTGGGGCCCGAGGTCATCAGCCTGCGGTGCCGGTCCACGACGGCCGCCAGGTCACCGGCCCGCTCGCCGGAGACCTGCCGGACCACGTGCTCGGTGATCGTCGCGAAGGCGACGGACTCGTTGACGGCGAACAGCGGCAGACGGTGCCGCTCGCAGGCCTCGACGATGTCGTCCGGGATGTCACCGAGCTCGGCCTCGCCCGCGGCGAGCGCCGCCACTCCCGCGCTCGCGAGGATGCGTACGAAGGGTTCGGTGTCCGATGCGTCGCGGCGCCAGGCGAGGCCCGTCAGGACCAGCTCGCCGCCCGCGAGGTACCGGCTGGGGTCGCGCAGGTCCGTGGTCATCACACCGCGCACGGTGCGATCGAGCTCTTCCTCACCGCCGAGCAGCCGCAGGCCCAGCGCGTCGGTGTCAAGGAGTGCGCGCAGCCGCATGGTCGTCGCCGCCGATCTTGTCTCGAATGGGATGTACAGACAGTCCGGGTGTGTCGACTCTGTGTCGCCAACCGTCCTCCCGGACCCCGGTGCCCTGGGAGCCCTCCGGTTTCCGGGGGAATCCGCGAGGTTACTGAGGCCCGTTCTTCATACGAATCTACAAGACGCGCGCCTTGGCCAGCGAACTCCTTCATGGTTTCGGTGACTGACCCCATCGGACGACGGGGCGGTGTACTTGGCCCACTCCGCGTTAACAGCACATGAACGAGCAGTCGAGAGGCCTCCGGTCCGACTTGGCTGGATCTTCTCGAACGTACGACCCTCGATATGAAGAAGAAGAGAGCCTCATGGACTTCCTTCGCCCCGCCAGCTGGGAGGAGGCGCTCGCCGCCAAGGCCGAGCACCCCACCGCTGTGCCGATTGCGGGTGGCACCGATGTGATGGTCGAGATCAACTTCGACCACCGTCGTCCCGAGTACCTGCTTGACCTCAACCGCGTCGCCGAACTGCGCGAGTGGGCGGTGGGCGAGGAGACGGTCCAGCTGGGCGCCTCGGTTCCGTACACCACGATCATGGAGGAGCTGCGCACCGAGCTTCCCGGCCTCGCGCTCGCCTCGCACACGGTCGCTTCCCCGCAGATCCGCAACCGCGGCGGCGTCGGCGGCAACCTCGGCACGGCGTCGCCGGCCGGTGACGCCCACCCCGCGCTGCTCGCCGCCGACTGCGAGGTCGAGGTGGAGTCCGTACGCGGCTCGCGCCTCATCCCGATCGACGAGTTCTACACCGGCGTGAAGCGCAACGCGCTCGCGCAGGACGAGCTGATCAAGTCCGTCCACATCAAGAAGGCGGACGGCCCGCAGCAGTACTCGAAGGTCGGCACCCGCAACGCGATGGTCATCGCCGTGTGCGCCTTCGGCATCGCGCTGCACCCCGAGACCCGGACCGTGCGGACCGGCATCGGCTCCGCCGCCCCGACGCCCATCCGGGCGAAGGCGGCCGAGGAGTTCCTGAACGCCGCGCTCGAAGAGGGCGGCTTCTGGGACAGCAAGAAGATCATCACCCCCTCGATCGCCAAGCAGTTCGCGGAGCTCGCCTCCGGAGCCGCCAACCCGATCGACGACGTGCGCGGCACGGCGAACTACCGCCGCCACGCCGTCGGAATCATGGCCCGCCGCACGCTCGGCTGGACCTGGGAGTCGTACCGCGGCAACGACCGCAGCACTGAGGGAGTCGCATAATGCGCGTGAACTTCACGGTCAACGGCCGTCAGCAGGAAGCCGACGACGTCTGGGAGGGCGAGTCCCTCCTCTACGTCCTGCGTGAGCGCATGGGGCTTCCCGGTTCGAAGAACGCCTGCGAGCAGGGCGAGTGCGGCTCCTGCACCGTCCGCCTCGACGGCGTACCGGTGTGTTCGTGCCTGGTCGCCGCCGGACAGGTGCAGGACCGGGAGGTGGTGACCGTCGAGGGCCTGGCGGACTACGCCAAGCATCGCGACGACGCCCACCCGGGCGGCGCCTGCGGCTCCGTCTGCGGCGGCACCAGCCTCCAGGAGGCCCGCCAGTGGCAGGCCAAGGGCACCGACGGCCAGACCGGCGAGGGCGGTGAACTCTCCGTGATCCAGCAGGCGTTCATCGACGCCGGCGCCGTCCAGTGCGGTTTCTGCACCCCGGGTCTGCTCGTCGCGGCCGACGAGCTCCTGGAGCGCCACGCCTCGCCGTCGGACGCCGACATCCGCGAGGCGCTCTCCGGCAACCTCTGCCGCTGCACCGGTTACGAGAAGATCCTGGACGCGGTCCGCCTGGCGGCCGCCCGTCAGGAAGAGACGGTCTGATCATGGCTGGAACCAAGACCACCACGGGCGCGCCCACCGAAGTCACCCAGAAGCACAACAAGGGCGGCATCGGCGAGTCCACGCTCCGCCCGGACGGCACCCTCAAGGTCACCGGCGAGTTCGCCTACTCCTCGGACATGTGGCACGAGGACATGCTCTGGGGCCAGACACTGCGCAGCACCGTCGCGCACGCCGAGATCGTGTCGATCGACACCGTCGAGGCCCTCAAGACGCCGGGTGTCTACGCCGTCCTGACGTACGACGACCTGCCTGCCGAGATGAAGAACTACGGCCTGGAGCTCCAGGACACCCCGGTCCTCGCCCACGGCAAGGTCCGCCACCACGGTGAACCGGTCGCCCTCGTGGCCGCCGACCACCCGGAGACCGCACGCCGTGCCGCCGCGAAGATCGTGGTCGAGTACAAGGAACTGCCCCTCATCACCGACGAGGCATCGGCGACCGCGCCGGACGCCGTCCTCGTGCACGAGGGCCGCAGCGACGAGTACATCAAGCACGTCCCGCACCCGAACATCGTGCACAACCAGCCGATCATCCGGGGCAACGCCGAAGAGGCCGCCAAGAAGGCCGACTTCATCGTCAAGGGCGAGTACACCTTCGGCATGCAGGACCAGGCCTTCCTCGGCCCGGAGTCCGGCCTCGCCGTACCGGCCGAGGACGGCGGCGTCGACCTGTACGTCGCCACCCAGTGGCTGCACTCGGACCTCGAACAGATCGCCCCCGTCCTCGGCCTGCCCGAGGACAAGGTGCGCATGACGCTCTCCGGCGTCGGCGGCGCCTTCGGCGGTCGCGAAGACATCTCGATGCAGATCCACGCCTGCCTCCTGGCGCTGCGCACCGGCAAGCCGGTCAAGATCGTCTACAACCGCTTCGAGTCCTTCTTCGGCCACGTGCACCGCCACCCGGCGAAGCTCTACTACGAGCACGGCGCCACCAAGGACGGCAAGCTCACGCACATGAAGTGCAAGATCGTCCTGGACGGCGGCGCCTACGCGTCGGCATCCCCGGCGGTCGTGGGCAACGCCTCGTCCCTCTCGGTCGGTCCGTACGTGATCGAGGACGTCGACATCGAGGCGATCGCCCTCTACTCGAACAACCCGCCCTGCGGCGCGATGCGCGGCTTCGGCGCCGTCCAGGCCTGCTTCGCCTACGAGGCCCAGATGGACAAGCTCGCCGACAAGGTGGGCATGGACCGGGTCGAGTTCCGCCAGCTCAACGCCATGTCGCAGGGCACGCTCCTGCCGACGGGGCAGCCGGTCGACTCGCCGGCCCCGGTCGCCGAGATCCTGCGCCGCGTCAAGGCCCGCCCGCTGCCGCCCGAGCGCCAGTGGGAGTCCAGCGAGGGCGCGGACGTCCGCGCGCTGCCCGGCGGACTCTCCAACACCACGCACGGCGAAGGCGTCGTCCGCGGCGTCGGCTACGCGGTCGGCATCAAGAATGTCGGCTTCTCCGAGGGCTTCGACGACTACTCCACCGCCAAGGTGCGCATGGAGGTCATCAACGGCGAGCCGGTCGCGACCGTGCACACCGCGATGGCGGAGGTCGGCCAGGGCGGCATCACCGTCCACGCGCAGATCGCCCGCACCGAGCTCGGCGTCCAGCAGGTGACCATCCACCCCGCCGACACCCAGGTGGGCTCGGCCGGTTCGACGTCCGCGTCCCGTCAGACGTACGTCACCGGCGGCGCGGTCAAGAACTCCTGCGAGCTCGTCCGCGAGAAGGTCCTGGAGATCGGCCGCCGCAAGTTCGGCTCGTACCACCCGGCATGGGCCACCGCCGAACTCCTCCTGGAGGGCGGCAAGGTCGTCACCGACGGCGGCGAGACCCTCGCGGACCTGGCCGAGCTGCTCGAAGGCGAGACGGTCGAGATCGAGGCCGAGTGGCGCCACCGTCCGACCGTGGCCTTCGACAAGAAGACCGGCCAGGGCAACGGCCACGTCCAGTACTCGTTCGCCGCGCACCGCGCGGTCGTCGAGGTGGACACCGAGCTCGGCCTGGTCAAGGTCATCGAGCTGGCCACCGCCCAGGACGTCGGCAAGGCGCTCAACCCGCTCTCCGTGGTCGGCCAGATCCAGGGTGGCACCACCCAGGGCCTGGGCGTCGCGGTGATGGAGGAGATCATCGTCGACCCGAAGACCGCGAAGGTGCGCAACCCCTCCTTCACGGACTACCTCATCCCGACCATCCTCGACACGCCGACCATCCCGGTCGACGTGCTCGAACTGGCCGACCCGAACGCGCCCTACGGCCTCCGTGGCATGGGCGAGGCCCCGACCCTCTCCTCGACTCCGGCGGTCCTCGCGGCCATCCGGAACGCGACGGGTCTGGAGCTGAACAGGACGCCGGTCCGCCCGGAACACCTCACGGGTACCTGACCGGCACCTGATCCCGCGATCTCTCCGGGCGGTGTGTGCCTCCCAAGGAACGTCACACTTCCCGTCGCCCGCGCCGCCCGGAGAAACCCAGTACCGCACCGCTCGCGGTCATCGCAGTACCGACGCAACACCCACGCTCTGCGGAGCCCCAGTTCGTCTCGGGCCGTCCCCCGGGTCGTGCGCCCAACGCACCATCCCAAATCCCGCAGTCTCCACAGGCCCAACCCTTGTTCGACCAGCCTGTTGCGGGTGCCCCTTTGAACCTTGGGAGTTAGGCACCATGACCCAGCAGTCAACGGAGCCGAAGACCACGCCGGAAGACGCGGGCAACGGCACGCGTGTCCCGGCCGGAAGGTCTTGGCTCGACCGGTATTTCCACATAACGCACAGAGGATCGACGGTCGGCCGGGAGGTGCGTGGCGGCATCACCACCTTCATGGCGATGGCCTACATCATCCTTCTCAACCCCGTGATCCTCTCGGTGCCCGACGCCACGGGACACCGCCTCGACGGTGATCAGCTGACCACCGCCACCGTCTTCGCGGCGGCCGCCACCACCATCGTCATGGGCATCCTCGGCAACGTGCCGCTCGCCCTCGCGGCGGGGCTCGGTGTCTCCGCCGTCATGGCCTTCCAGGTCGCCCCGGAGATGACCTGGGGCAACGCGATGGCGATGTGCATCATCTACGGCGTCATCATCATCCTGCTGGTCCTCACCGGCCTGCGGACCCTGATCATGGACGCGATTCCCCTGGCGCTGAAGCACGCCATCACCATGGGCATCGGCATGTTCGTCACGCTGATCGGTCTGGTCCAGGCGGGCTTCGTCACCTCCATGCCGTCCAAGCACGGCGACATGGGCGCGAAGCCGATCCAGATGGGCATCGACGACAAGCTCATCGGCTGGCCCGTCGTCTGCTTCGCCGTCACCGTCCTGCTGATCTTCGTGCTCCAGGTACGCAAGGTGCCCGGCGCGATCCTCATCGGCATCGTCGGCGGCACCGTGTTCGCCGCGATCGTCAACCAGGTCGCGGGCATGAGCAAGGCGGACTGGGGCCTGAACGCCCCGGAGCTCGACGGCTCGATCGTCTCGTCGCCGGACTTCGGCCTCTTCGGCGAGGTGTCCTTCAGCGGCATCGGGGACATCGGCGGCATCACCGTGGGTGTCATCGTCTTCACCCTGGTCCTGGCCGGCTTCTTCGACGCCATGGGCACCATCATCGGCATCGGCCAGCAGGCCAACCTCGCCGACAAGGACGGCAAGATGCCGGGTCTGAACAAGGCCCTGGCGATCGACGGTGCCGGAGGTGTCGTGGGCGGCCTCGCCGGAGCCTCGGGCCAGACCGTCTTCGTCGAGTCCACCGCGGGTGTCGGCGACGGCGCGCGCACCGGCTTCGCCAGCGTCGTCACCGGCCTCGGCTTCGCGCTCTGCCTCTTCTTCACCCCGCTGGCCCAGCTCATCCCGACCCAGGTCGCCGCCGCGGCGCTCGTCGTGATCGGCGCGATGATGCTGAGCAACGCCCGGCACATCGACTGGACCGACCAGGCCACCAGCATCCCGGTGTTCCTGACCACGGTCCTGATGCCGTTCACGTACTCCATCACGGTAGGTATCGCGGCCGGTGTCATCGCCCACGTCCTGATCAAGGCCGCCCAGGGCAAGGTCCGTGAGATCGGCTGGCTGATGTGGGTGCTCGCGCTCGTGTTCCTGGCCTTCTTCGCGCTCCATCCGATCGAGAACTGGATGGGCGTCAAGTAGCCCGTCCTGTAGACCACACACCCGTTAGGAGACGGACATGCTGGACATCGCCGAAGAGTTGGACCGGTGGGTCGAGCAGGGACGCGACTTCGCCGTCGCCACCGTGGTGGCGGTCGGCGGCAGCGCGCCCCGGCAGCCCGGAGCGGCCCTGGCGGTCGACTCCGAGGGCACGGCCATCGGCTCCGTCTCCGGCGGGTGTGTGGAAGGCGCCGTCTACGACCTGTGCCAGCAGGCACTCGAAGACGGCGAGAGCGTGCTCGAACGCTTCGGATACAGCGACGAGGACGCCTTTGCCGTGGGCCTTACCTGCGGCGGAATCATCGACATCCTCGTCACCCCGGTCCGCGCGGACTCCTCCGCGCGGCCGGTCTTCGCCGCCGCGCTCACGGCGGCCGCCGCCGGCGAGCCCGCGGCCATCGCCCGGATCACCGCCGGGCCCCCGGAGCTCGTGGGCCGGGCCCTTTTCGTACGTTCGGACGCCGACGCCGCTCACGAGGGCGGCCTCGGCGGCCACCCCGAACTGGACCGCACGGCGGCGGGCGAGGCCCGCGCGATGCTGGACGCGGGGCGCACGGGCACGGTCGAGATCGGCGAGGACGGCTCGCGCTGCGGGCAGCCGCTCACGCTTCTGGTCGAGTCCAGCGTCCCGCCGCCCCGCATGATCGTGTTCGGCGCCATCGACTTCGCCTCCGCGCTCGTCAGGGTCGGCAAGTTCCTCGGCTACCGCGTCACCGTCTGTGACGCGCGGCCCGTGTTCGCCACCGTGGCGCGTTTCCCCGACGCCGACGAGATCGTCGTCGAGTGGCCGCACAAGTACCTGGAGCGGACGGAGGTCGACGGCCGCACCGTCCTGTGCGTCCTGACGCACGACGCCAAGTTCGACGTGCCCCTGCTCGAACTCGCCCTGCGCCTTCCGGTCTCCTACGTGGGCGCGATGGGCTCGCGCCGTACGCACCAGGACCGCAACGCCAGGCTGCGCGAAGTCGGCGTGAGCGAACTGGAGCTGACCCGCCTGCGCTCGCCCATCGGACTCGACCTGGGCGCGCGCACCCCGGAGGAGACGGCGCTCTCCATCGCCGCGGAGATCGTCGCGAACCGGCGCGGCGGCAGCGGGGTCTCGCTGACGGGCGCGCACACGCCGATCCACCACGACGGCTCGCGTCGGCCCGCGGGGCGCATAGGGTCCGTGGCCTGACGCTCTGGGTCCCGCCTGGGTCTGCCTAGAGAGGCGGCTGTCCGAGATCCACGGGTTCATGTCATATGCCTGCTACGTTGCGTTACAAAATGACCACTTTGTGACGCAACGGGAGCATCTGTGAAGGTCGCCTGCGTCGGCGGCGGTCCCGCCGCCCTGTATCTCTCGATCCTGCTCAAGCAACAGGACCCGTCCCACGACATCACCGTCCACGAACGGAACCCGGCCGGGTCCACCTACGGCTGGGGGGTCACCTACTGGGGCGGCCTGCTCGAGAAGCTCCGCGCCGGTGACCCCGAGTCCGCGGACGCCATCAGCGAGCACTCGGTCCGCTGGAGCGACGGCATCGCGCACGTCGGCGACCGCACCACCGTCCACCACGGCGACGAGGGCCACGGCATCGGGCGCCACCGGCTGCTCGACATCCTCGCCGGGCGGGCGCGGTCCCTCGGCGTACGCGTCGAGTACGAGTCGGAGATCACGGCCGCGGCCCAACTGCCCGGTGCCGACCTCGTCGTCGCGGGCGACGGCGTCAGGAGCGCCCTTCGCGAACGCCACGCGGGCCACTTCGGGCCGGAAGTCTCGATCGGGCGCAACAAGTACATCTGGCTCGGCACCACCAAGGTCTTCGACTCCTTCACCTTCGCCTTCGTGGAGACCGGGCACGGCTGGATCTGGTGCTACGGCTACCGCTTCAGCGACGAGCAGAGCACCTGCGTCATCGAGTGCTCCCCGGAGACCTGGACGGGCCTCGGCCTGCACGAGGCGAGCGAGGCCCGCGGTCTGGCCCTCCTGGAGCGGCTCTTCGCCGGGCCGCTGGACGGACATCGCCTGATCGGCCGCGCGCAGGGAGACGGCAGCGCGCAGTGGCTCAACTTCCGTACGCTGACCAACCGGACGTGGCGCCGCGGCAACGTGGTCCTGCTCGGCGACGCCGCCCACACCACGCACTACTCGATCGGCGCGGGCACGACACTCGCCCTGGAGGACGCGATCGCCCTCGCGGGCGCGCTGCGGGGGACCCCGGACGGGAGCCCGGAACTCGGGACCGCCCTCGCGGGCTACGAGCGGGAGCGCAGATCGGCCCTCCTCTCCGTCCAGAGCGCGGCCCGCTACAGCGCCCAGTGGTACGAGAACCTGCCGCGCTACATCGGCCTCGACCCGGCCCAGATGTTCGCGCTCCTGGGCCAGCGCCACTCGCCGCTCCTTCCGCACGTCCCGCCGCAGCTGTACTACCGGATCGACCGCGCGGCCGAGCAGTTGGAGCCGCTGCGCAGGATGAAGCGGTGGCTGGGACCGCGGGTGGCGCGGACGCTGCACGGGCGGGGGCAGGCTTCCAGGGGCTGAACGGGAGGCCGGTTCGCGGGGGCCCGGCCGGGGGCTTCAACGGTCCCGGCCGGCGGCTTCAAGGGTCTGGGAGGGGGAGGAGCGGGCACCTAGGGTGATCTTGATCTACGACGCCCCGTCCCCTCCCCCCACGGCAGGAGCCACCATGTCGCAGTCACCCGCGCAGCAGCCCATAGCCCTCGACCCCGCAGGCCGCGATCTCCACGGGGAGGCGGACCGGCTGCGGCAGCACGGCTGCGCCGCCCCGGTCGAACTCCCCGACGGCATCAGGGCCTGGGCCCCGACGCAGTACGACGTACTGAAGCAACTCCTCGCCGACGAGCGGGTGTCGAAGGACCCGAACCAGCACTGGCCCGCCTGGATCGAGGGCGAGTTCCGCGAGACCTGGGTCAACTCCTGGGTGGGCGTGACGAACATGTTCACCGCGTACGGCTCGAACCACCGGCGGCTGCGGAAGCTGGTGTCGCCCGCCTTCACCAAACGGCGTACGGACGCACTGCGCCCGCGCATCGAGGAGCTGACGGCCGGGCTGCTCGACACGATGGAGAAGGCCGCGGACTCAGTGGTGGACCTGCGGGCCTCCTACGCCCATCCGCTGCCGATGCAGGTCATCTGCGAACTGTTCGGCCTTCCGGAGGAGCGGCAGGCGGACACGGCACGCCTCGTCGAGTCGATCATGGACACCACCTCGACGCCGGAGCAGGCCGCGGCCACCTGGCAGGAGGTGCATCAGCTGCTCGCCGGTCTCGTGGCCCACAAACGGGCCGAGCCCGGTGACGACATGACGAGTGTCCTCATCGCGACCAGGGACGAGGAAGGATCGGCGCTCACCGAGTCCGAACTGATCGACACGCTGCTCCTGGTCATCGGCGCGGGTCACGAGACGACGGTCAACCTCATCGGCAACGCGGTGCAGGCGCTCCTGAGCCACCCCGAGCAGCTGGCACGGGTGCGGGGCGGCGAGGTGCCGTGGAGCGACGTCATCGAGGAGACGCTGCGCTTCGCGCCGTCCATCGCGAACCTGCCGCTGCGCTACGCCGTCTCGGACATCGAGCTGCCGGACGGGACCGTCATCGCACAGGGGGACGCGATCCTCGCCGCGTACGGTGCCGCCGGCCGCGACCCGCTGCGGCACGGCGCCACCGCAGGGCAGTTCGACATCGGCCGCGTCGACAAGGAACATCTCGCGTTCGGCCACGGGGTGCACTTCTGCATGGGCGCGCCGCTGGCCCGCCTGGAGGCAGGGGTGGCACTGCCCGCACTGTTCGAGAGGTTCCCGGGGCTGCGCCTGGACGCGGAGGCGGGGGCGGCGGCACCGGTTGGCTCGTTCATCGCGGACGGCTTCGCCACCATCCCGGTCCGCCTGCGCTGAGCCGGCCGCGGCCCCGTCCCGCCGCGTGAGCCGGGCGGGGCCGCGGCGCATGCGGCACGGACAGGGCGCGCCCACGTCACGGAGAGGGGCGTTGCGGGGGATAGGCGAGCAGGCGGTCCACCGCCCGGCCGAACATCCGGCGCGCGGCGGCCAGGAGTACGCCGTCGAACACCCGCGGCAGCCACCGCACGCTCAGGTCCTCCCGCCAGACGACGGTCGAACCGGACTCCGGCCGGGGGAGCACCTCGATCTCGGCCCAGCCCGTCACGAACGACCCCCGCTTCTCGAGACGGCACATGCCGCCGCCGCCCTCCGCGGCCGGCCGCCACGTCACGACCTCCATCACGTCGTTGAAACCGACCGGGCCGATCCCGCTGCGGGCGACGAACACCGTCCCCTCGCCGCCGGGCGGCGGTGTCTGCACGTACACCCGCGTCAGCGGGACCACGTCGGCATGCCGCTCCCACGTGGTGAGCCGGCGCCAGGCCTCGTCGGCGGGCAGGGATGATTCGCGGTCGATCCGGAAGAGAGCCACACCGCGATCCTGCCAGGCCGCGGCCCCGAAACACGCAGGCTACGGCCGGTGAATCTGCCCCTGGCGGTCGCTCACCGGGTCGCCCACCAGGCCGCTCATCCAGGCTTCGACCGCCGATGCCTCGCGCGGCAGACCTTCCGACAGGTTCTCGTTGCCGTCGGCCGTGACGAGGATGTCGTCCTCGATACGGACCCCGATGCCCCGGTACTCCTCGGGCACGGTGAGGTCGTCCGGCTGGAAGTACAGGCCGGGCTCGACCGTGAGCACCATGCCCGCTTCCAGTACGCCGCCCACGTACTCCTCGGTGCGTGCCCGTGCGCAGTCGTGGACGTCGAGGCCGAGCATGTGACCCGTGCCCGCCATGGTGAAGCGGCGCTGCAGGGCGAGCTCGAAGACCCGCTCCGGGTCGCCGTCGAGGAGGCCCCACTCGACGAGCTTGTGCGCGAGATAGCGCTGCGCGGCGTCGTGGAAGTCCCGGTAGGCGGCGCCCGGCTTCACAGCGGCGATGCCGGCTTCCTGCGCCTCGTAGACAGCGTCGTAGATCTTGCGCTGGAGCGGGGTGAAGGTGCCGTCGATGGGGAGTGTGCGCGTGACGTCGGCGGTGTAGAGGGTGCGGGACTCCACGCCCGCGTCCAGGAGCAGGAGTTCGCCGGGGCGCACGGGGCCGTCGTTCTCCTGCCAGTGCATGATCGTGGCGTGCTCGCCCGCCGCGCAGATCGAGCCGTAGCCGACGTGGTTGCCCTCCAGGCGGGCGCGGCGGAAGAAGGTGCCCTCGATCCAGCGCTCCGACGTGGCAACGGCCGTGCTCAACTCCCGTACGACATCGGTGAATCCGCTGACCGTCGAGTCCACCGCCTTGCGCAGCTCGCCGATCTCCCAGTCGTCCTTGACCAGACGCAGCCCGGAGAGCGCCTCCTCCAGCTCGTCGTCGCGCTCCTCGTCGGTGGTGACGGCCGCCTCCAGCTCGGAGTCGTGGCCGCGCACGATGCGGGTCGGCACGCCGGGTGCGGCGGCGAGCTCGGCCGGGGCGTCGCGGACGTCACGGCAGGGCAGCCCGAGGAGCAGCTCGGATTCGGCGAGGCTGCGCCTGCGGCCCATCCACAGCTCGGCCGTCATGCCGGTCCAGAACTCGTCGCTTTCCCGGCTGTCGCGGGGGAGTTGGTAGAGGTGCGCGTCGTGGCCGCCCTCGTCCCCGGCGCGCGGTTCGAGGACCAGTGCGCAGTCCCTCGCCTGGTCGCCGGTCATGTGGACGTAGGCGGAGTAGGGGCGGAAGGGGTAGTGGTCGTCGTTCGAGCGGGTCTTGAGCCTGCCCGAGGGGATCACCAGGCGCTCGCCCGGGAACAGCGCGGACAGGGCGGCGCGGCGGCGTGCGGCGTGCGGGGTCTGTTCGGCCGGGCGCAGGTCGCGCTGCTCGGTGTCGGCCCAGCCCGTCCGCATCAGGGCGGAGAGTTCGCCGGAGACCTCGGGGTACAGAGCGTTCTTGCGTGCCTTGGACTTGGCCATGGGGTTCACCTTTTCCGCCCCGGTCCGGGGCTCGTGGCTGCGTGTTCTACGGCGGTTCTGCCAGCGTAGAGACCCTTGGCCCGTAAGGGAACATGTGACATAGTACTGGCGTGACAAAGCGGCTGACCTGCGATGTTGTGGTAGTCGGCGCCGGGATGGTGGGCGCCGCGTGTGCCCTGTACGCGGCCCGGGCCGGGCTGTCCGCCATCCTCGTGGACCGCGGTCCCGTGGCCGGCGGCACCACCGGATCCGGCGAGGGCAATCTTCTGGTCTCCGACAAGGAGCCGGGCCCGGAACTCGGACTCGCCCTGCTTTCGGGCCGTCTGTGGGCCGGCCTTGCCGCCGAACCGGGCGTGGGCGCGAGCATCGAGTTCGAGGCCAAGGGCGGCGTCGTCGTGGCGTCATCCGGTGAAGGGCTCGCGGCGCTGGGGGAGTTCGCCGCCGGGCAGCGCGAAGCCGGGGTCGACGCCCGGGCCGTGACACCTGCCGAGCTGTACGAACTCGAGCCGCACCTCGCTCCCGATACGGCGGGCGGCGTCTTCTATCCGCAGGACTGCCAGGTGATGCCGTCGCTCGCGGCGGCCCAACTGGTCCGCCTGGCGCAGAACTTGGGAGCCGGACTGCGCACGGACACCACCGTCACCGCCGTGCTGCGGACCGCGGGCGGTGAGGTGCGCGGGGTCCGTACCGACCGGGGCGAGATCCACGCCCCGCACGTGGTGAACGCGGCGGGCACCTGGGGCGGGGACCTCGCCGCCCTCGCCGGAGTGCGCCTTCCGGTGCTGCCGCGGCGCGGCTTCGTCCTGGTCACCGAGCCGCTGCCGCGGATGGTCCGGCACAAGGTGTACGCCGCCGACTACGTGGCCGACGTGGCCAGCGGATCCGCCGCGCTCCAGACGTCCCCGGTGGTCGAGGGCACGGCCGCGGGGCCGATCCTCATCGGGGCGAGCCGCGAGCGCGTCGGCTTCGACCGCTCCTTCTCCCTGCCGGTCATGCGGGCCCTCGCGGCGGGGGCGACGCGGCTCTTCCCGTTCCTGTCGGACGTCCGCGCGATGCGCGCGTACGTGGGCTTCCGCCCCTACATGCCGGACCACCTCCCCGCCATCGGCCCCGACCCCCGGCTGCCGGGCCTCTTCCATGCGTGCGGCCACGAGGGCGCGGGGATCGGCCTTGCGGCGGGGACAGGGCATTTGATCGCGCAAGTCATGGCCGGGACGACCCCCGACCTGGACCTCACCCCGTTCCGTCCCGACCGTTTCGCCGACAGCAGGACCGAGGAGGCGTCATGAGCAAGCGCACCCCCCTGAACCTGGTCCGCGCCCGCCCGGCCCCGCCGCACACCGTCACGTTCGACGGCCGCGAGATCCCGGCCCTGCCGGGCCAGAGCGTGGCCGCCGCGCTCTGGTCGGCGGGCATCACGTCCTGGCGCAGCACGCGACGCGGGGGAGAGCCGAGGGGCGTCTTCTGCGGGATCGGCGTCTGCTTCGACTGCCTGGTGGAGGTCAACGGCCGGGCGAATCAACGCGCTTGCCTGGTTCCGGCGGAGCCCGGCGACGAGATCCGGACGCAGGGCGGCGACGGTCACCGTGCGGACGTGACGGGGGAGCGGCGATGAGCCCTTCGCGTGTGCTTGCCGTGGTCGGCGCGGGGCCCGCGGGCCTTGCGGCGGCGCTTGCCGCGGCTCGGCGCGGTGTACGGGTCATGCTGCTCGACTCGGCCGGGCAGGCGGGCGGCCAGTTCTACCGGCAGCCCGCCGAAGCGTTCGGGGCGCGGCACCCGAAGGCGCTCCACCATCAGTGGCGTACGTGGGAGCGGCTGCGGGACGGGCTCGCGGAACAGGTATCGGCTGGCACTATCCGGCATTTGACGGAGCATCACGTCTGGTTCGTCGAGCGCGTCGGGGAAGAGCCGGGGGCGCAGGAGGCGGAGCCCGGCGCGCAGGAGTGGGAGCCCGGCGGGCGGCGCGGGTTCGTCGTGCACGCGCTCCTGGGGCACGGGCAGGAAGACTCCGTGGCCGTGCGCGCCGACGCCGTGCTCCTGGCCACCGGGGGATACGAGAAGGTCCTGCCGTTCCCCGGCTGGACCCTGCCCGGTGTCGTCACCGCCGGTGGCGCGCAGGCCATGCTCAAGGGAGGCCTCGTGCTGCCCGGACGCACCGCCGTCGTGGCCGGAACCGGGCCGCTGCTCATGCCCGTCGCCGCCGGACTCGCGGCGGCCGGTGCCGAGGTGGCCGCCCTGGTCGAAGCCGCCGACCCGAGGGCCTTCGCGCGGCGCTCGGCCACCCTTGCCGCCCACCCGGACAAGCTCGCCGAGGGAGCCGGATACGTCACTCAACTGCTGCGTCACCGCGTGCCGTTGATCGCGCGGCACACTGTCGTCGAGGCCCACGGCAAGGACTCCGTCGAGGCCGTGACCATCGCGGCGCTCGACACGGCGGGGCACGTCAAGACCGGCACCGAGCGGCGCATTGCCTGCGACACCCTCGCCGTCGGTCACGGAATGCTGCCGCACACCGACCTCGCCGAAGGACTCGGCTGCCGCGTCGACGGACTGAACGTCGCCGTCGACGCCGAGCAGCGCACCGGCATCCCGGGCGTCTGGGCCGCGGGCGAGACCACCGGCATCGGCGGTGCCGCCCTCTCGCTCGCGGAGGGACACATCGCCGGACGCTCGGCCGCCGCGCGGCTCCGGGGCAAGACGCCCGACCCGCGCGCATGGGCTTCCGCCGCCAAGTCCCGTACGAGAGCACGTGAGTTCGCCGCGGTACTTGCCGCCGTGTACGTGCCGCCCGCGCACTGGGCCGAGCAGCTGCGCGACGACACCCTCGTCTGCCGCTGCGAAGAGGTCCCGGCATCGGCCGTCCGCGAGGCCGTCGGGGAACTCGGGGCCACCGACGCGCGGTCCGTGAAACTCCTGACCCGGGCCGGCATGGGCTGGTGCCAGGGACGTATGTGCTCGGCGGCCGTCGCCGGGCTCGCGGGCTGCGAGGAGCGTTCCGCGCGACGGCCGTTCGCCCGGCCGGTGCCGCTCGGGGTGCTCGCGAGACCTCCCGCCGCCGACGACGGACAGACCCCCTCCTAGGGCCTGTCGTCAAACTCCCGTCTGCCGCGCGACGCCATGCACGCACTCTCGCCGCACCGGGCGCAGACCCAAGTACGTCCAGTACGAGGATCTACGCCCGGCACGACGAGAGCACGCACCTGACGCCGCGCGGCCCGCCCTCCGGGCGGACGACGGGAGTTTGACGACAGGCCCTAGCCCCGCACCGCAACGCCCGCAGGCCAAAGCCCGCACCGCAACGAAGGGACCACGCCCATGAACGCGTCCGCAGACCGCCCCCGCCCCTGGCACGGCATCCTCGTCGCCACCGCGCTCCCGCTGAACGACGACCTCTCCGTCGACTACGACCGGTTCGCCGAGCACTGCGCCTGGCTCGTCGGGAACGGCTGCGACGGCGTCACGCCCAACGGATCGCTCGGCGAGTACCAGGTGCTCACCCCCGAGGAGCGCGCCAAGGTCGTGGAGACCGCCGTCGCGGCGGTCGGCGGGCAGCGCGTGATGCCCGGCGTCGCCGCCTACGGCTCCGCCGAGGCCCGCCGCTGGGCCGAGCAGGCCAAGGACGCCGGCTGCGCCTCCGTGATGCTGCTGCCGCCGAACGCCTACCGCGCCGACGAGCGCTCCGTCCTCGCCCACTATGCGGAGGTCGCGAAGGCGGGCCTCCCTGTCGTCGCGTACAACAACCCCATCGACACCAAGGTCGACCTGGTGCCGGAGCTGCTCGCGAAGCTGCACGCCGAGGGGTACATCCACGCCGTCAAGGAATTCTCCGGCGACGTACGACGCGCGTACCGCATCGCCGAACTCGCCCCGGAACTCGACCTGTTGATCGGCGCCGACGACGTCCTGCTCGAACTCGCCGTCGCGGGCGCCAAGGGCTGGGTGGCCGGCTACCCGAACATGCTGCCCGCGGCGTGCGTCGAGCTCTACCGCGCCGCCGTGGCCGGCGACCTGGCCACGGCCGGCAAGCTCTACCGGCAGCTCCACCCGCTGCTCCGCTGGGACTCCAAGCCCGAGTTCGTACAGGCCATCAAGCTGTCCATGGACATCGCAGGACGCCACGGCGGCCCGTGCCGTCCCCCGCGGGTGCCGCTGCTGCCCGAGCAGGAGAAGGCAGTGCGCACCGCCACCGAACGAGCCATCGCCGCCGGACTCGCCTGAGCGGCAGCCGCAGCCGCAGCCGCAGCCGCACCCCGCCCCGAAGTCGTACGAAAGGCACCGCACATGCGCAGCAAACTCGTCCTGCACGCGGTCGACTCGCACACCGAAGGCATGCCGACGCGGGTGATCACCGGCGGCATCGGCACCGTCCCCGGCGCGACGATGAACGAGCGCAGGCTCCACTTCCGCGAGCACCGCGACGACATCAAGCAGCTCCTGATGAACGAACCGCGCGGTCACGCGGCGATGAGCGGCGCGATCCTCCAGCCGTCCACCCGCCCCGACTGCGATTACGGCGTGATCTACATCGAGGTCTCGGGCTATCTGCCGATGTGCGGACACGGCACCATCGGCGTCGCCACCGTCCTCGTGGAGACCGGCATGGTCGAGGTCGTCGAACCGGTCACCACGATCCGCCTGGACACCCCGGCGGGCGTGGTCGTCGCCGAGGTCGAGGTGCGGGACGGCGCGGCGAAGGCCGTCACGCTGCAGAACGTGCCGTCCTTCTCCGTCGCCCTCGACCGCAAGATCACCCTGCCCGACGGCCGTTCGGTGACGTACGACCTGGCCTACGGCGGCAACTTCTACGCGATCCTGCCCCTGGACCAGTTCGGCCTCCCTTTCGAGCGCGACCGAAAGGACGAGATCCTCGCGGCGGGCCTCTCGCTGATGGAGGCGATCAACGCCGAGGGCGAGCCCGTACATCCGCAGGACCCGTCCATCCGCGGCTGCCACCACGTCCACCTCTACGCACCCGGCGCCACCGCCCGGCACTCCCGGCACGCGATGGCCATCCACCCCGGCTGGTTCGACCGCTCGCCGTGCGGGACGGGGACGAGCGCGCGCATGGCCCAGTTGCACGCGCGCGGCGAGCTGCCCCTGGACACCGAGTTCGTCAACGAGTCCTTCATCGGCACGCAATTCAGCGGGCGGCTGCTCGGGACCACCGACGTCGCCGGCACCCCCGCCGTGCTGCCCAGCTTCACCGGGCGAGCCTGGGTGACCGGCACCGCGCAGTACCTCCTCGACCCGGACGACCCCTTCCCCGCGGGGTTCGTTCTCTAGGGAATCGGCGGGCCGGTGGCCCGGGATACTCGTGGCACGTGACATTGCACCGACCAGCGCGGTGCACGGTTCCAAGGAGGACCCACCCCATGGCCGCCCAGCGCAACCGCGCTCCGTCCGCCGCCCCCGCCCTGCCGAGCCTGGGCGGAACCCGCAGCAGCTACCGCGAGCGGGTCGCGGACGCCCTGCGCGCCGCCCTCATCGCGGGCGAGCTGCGCGCGGGCGAGGTCTACTCCGCGCCCACCCTCGCCGTGCGCTTCGGCGTCTCCGCCACTCCGGTCCGCGAGGCCATGCTCGACCTCGCCAAGGAGGGCCTCGTCGACACGGTGCCGAACAAGGGCTTCCGGGTCACCGCGGTCTCCGCGAAACAGCTCGACGAGTACAAGCACATCCGCGCACTGATCGAGATCCCCACCACGGCGGAGCTCGCCACATCGGCGGACCCCGCCGCCCTTGAGGCACTGCGCCCTGCCGCGCAGGCGATCGTGACCGCGGCGGCGGACGGCGACCTCATCGCGTACGTCGAGGCCGACATCCGCTTCCACCTCGGTCTGCTCGCGCTGTGCGGCAACGATCACCTGGTCGAGGTGGTCGGCGATCTGCGCAAGCGCTCACGCCTGTACGGGCTCCAGGCACTGGTCGACGCCGGCCGTCTTGAGGCGTCGGCCGAGGAACACCTGGAGATCCTCGACGCGCTGCTCGCCCGCGACGAGGACGCCGTACGCGCGGTCATGACCCGCCACCTCGGTCACGTGCGAGGCCTGTGGGCAGCCGACCAGGTCGCAGCCGACTAGGCCGGCGCGCGGCAGCTCAGTGGTGGTTGCCCGGGATCAGGAACAGATGGATCGACTGGTCCTTCTCCTTGAACCGCGCGTTCTGCGCGCCCTTCTTCGCCCGGTCGGACACGATCACCACGTGGTCGGACGAGACCCAGGACACGCCCTCCGGATTGCCGTAGACCGTGCGGCCCTTGCTGTCCGTGGGGAGGCGGTGCACCGTGCCCTCGTCGACGATCCACTTCTTGGTGTCGATGCGGCCCACCCAGAGCGCCGAGGACGCCTGCGACAGGACGGCGATGTGTCCGTCGCGCACGGACACGCTGGCGTAGTCCTCGAAGGGCAGCGACTCGGGGAGCCGGATCGTGGCCATGTTGATCCAGCGCTTGCCGCCGCGCCTAAAGACCTGGATACGGCCGCCGCCCGGCGTCCTGCCCTTCTTGCCGCCCGCGCACCGGTTTCCCTCGCACAGGGCGAGGAGATAGCCCGTGCCCTTGCGCTCGACCCACTCCAGGCCTTCCATGCCCTTGTTGGCGTCCGCGAGCTCGAAGTCGAGGTGCGCCGCCGATCCGACCGGGCGCAGCTTCTCGTCGTACTCCTGCACGCGGGCACGGAAGCCCTTGGGCTTGACGGGCTCGGCCTCGCTCAGCGTGTAGTAGTAGTCGCGCGTCTCGTCGTGGGCGATGTCCTCGTACCCCACGTTCGCGGCCGAACTGCCCTTCTTCTTGGCCCTGTTGGCGTTGATGACGCCGTTCTCCGGGGCCTTGGGCGACAGCTCGCTGCTGACCCGGATGAGGGAGGGCAGGTTGTCGCAGACGATCAGGAAGGCGCCGTCGCGGTAGAGGACACCGCTCGCCTCCAGGCGGCTGCCCGCGCCGTCGCCGATCAGGTCCTGGATCTTGGCTTCCTTGACCAGGCGCAGCTCGCGCGCCTTCTCGGCCTTGGGGTCGGTCTTCGCCTTGGCCTTCACCGTCTTCTTGGTCGCGGTCATGAGGGCAGTACCTCCATCGCACCCGGGAACGTCGCCCCGCTGGCTCCGTTGGGATAGGTCTTGCGCAGCTCGGCGAGCTGCTGACGTGCGTGGTCGTAGCGCATGCGCGTGTAGTGGAAGATCCCGTACGTGAACTGCGAGCCCCGGCTGAGCTCCCACTGCCGGTAGGCGGCGCGGTACACCTCGTCGTTGGTGAACTGCCGCCCCGTGAAGGGCTGTCCGTGCGGGCTCGTGGACTCGCCGTACGCGGCCGACGAGATGAGCTGCCACAGGCCGTCGGTCCGCCCCGAACCTTCCGCGCCGAGCAGCGAGGCCACCCGCTCGGGGCCGAACTCCGTGTCCAGGAGGAATTCGAGGTGGTCGAGGTAGTACTGGCAGAAGTCGTGGTGCCGCAGCAGGTTCGTGAACAGCGGCAGGCGGGACACCTCGTGCGGTGCGTGCGTGATCCGGCAGTAGTTGCGGCTCATCGCGGGCCAGTCGAGCAGGTCGGTGTACTGCCACTGGGTCGAGAAGAAGTCGATGCCGGAACTGTTGTCGTAGTCCCAGGGGATGAACGTGAAGTACGGGCGGGAAATGAAGCCCGACGAGTCCCCGAGACGGCCCGAGTTGTAGAGGTAGTAGTTCGACGGCGTCGCGAAGTAGTTGTCCCAGCTGCCCAGGAGGACATTGGCGCCCGCCCAGCGCAGGAAGGCCGGCACGTTCAGGATCTGCTCGACCGAGTCGCGGAACGCATCAGAGGTGAACTTGACGTCATTGCCCGGCAGTTGTACGCCATTGATGGTGCGCACGAGAGCGGCGAGGTCGTCGTACGTGCTGGCGGCCGGAACGTCCTCGTTGGTCTTCAGGCGGTACGTGCGGTCGTCCTCCAGGCTGCCCGCGGTGAAGTACTGCCGTCCGCTGTCGGCGCCGTCCGTGCCGGGCCGGTGCTCCAGGGTCGCGCAGCCGACGTCGCCGCAGTACGCCTTGTAGAGGTTGCCCTCGGAGTTCTTGCCGAAGTGGTCCTTCAGGAACTTCTTGTCGACCTGCTCGATGACCGAGAAGAGCCCCATGTAGCGGTCGTTGATCGAGAACGTCGCGTACGTGTGCTGCGCCGCCGGGATGCCCGCGCGCTCCAGGAGCCGCCAGGCGACGGCCTCGCGCATCTGCGAGGGGTCGTTGTACATCGCCTTGAGGTTGACCCGCTCCATGCCGTAGAGCCGGTCCTCGCTCTCGCCGACCTCGAAGTCGATCTTCCAGGAGCGCTTGGGCGCGTGTGCCGTCAGATTGCCGCTGTTGACCATCGAGAACGACGGTGTGGCGAGCAGCAGGGTGTCCGGGCTGCTGCTCCTCGCCAGTGAGAGGCGGGCGCCCTGCGGTGCCTGGATCACCTCGTCCGCCGTGTAGGTGTTGGGCGGCCAGCCGGTGACCTTGACCTGATACATGTCCTGAGCGAAGAACTCCGCTTTGTTCTCGGCCGACTTGAGGAGGTCGTCCACGATCCGCCCGGTCGCGGTGAGCTGCCCGTCCGCGTCGAGAAGTACCAGGCTGCCGTCCCCCGACACGTCCCCCTGCTCGGTGAGCAGCAGGTCGTACAACGCGCTGAACTCGGCTTTCGTCCGCAGCGCCGCATCGGCCGGACCCGCCGTCGCGTTGGCCCGCTCGGCGAGCCGCCGGCCCGTGCCCGACGGCAGCGCGGAGAGTGCGATGACCTGGTTCTTGAACGCGTCCCGGAACGTGCCCTTGCCGATGGTCCTGTCCACGACGGCCTCCCTGGGCCCTGGGGTGAACTTTCCTCTCTACGCCCGACACGACATGACCGCCAGGCCGATATCCGGCCCGGCGGTCACGCGTTCGTCAGACCCCGAGGATCCTGATCGACGGGTGGATCGCCGTGTTCAGGTAGAGCTTCTCCTTCTTGCGGTCCTGCTCGAGTTCCATCACGATCCGGTACCTGTGCACGCCCGGCTTGGCGGTGCTCAGGACCGTGCCGGCCCAGTAGTAATAGACCGGCGTGAACTTGTCGCGCATGCGGTCCGGCATCCCGTAGATCTTCAGCTCGGTGAAGATCTTCCGTTCGGCCACGTCCTCCTCGTCACCCAGTTCGGTGTCGAGGAAGGTGAGGTTGTTGATCTTCGGCATGGGGGGCCACGTGCCGTCCGGGCGCTTCTCCATGTCGAGCGGGCGCACGATCCAGTTCAGGACCTGGCCCTGCTTACAGACCGTTTCGAGGGACGACGTGCCCTGCCCCTTGCCGCCGATGCTGTTGTCCATCATGTACATCGAGTCGCTCAGGGAGCCCGTCTCCACCGCCCGCTCCATGTTGATGAGCGTCACGATGTTCAGCTGGACCGAGTTCAGCTGTCCGGGATTCTGCTTTTGGTGCTCGCTGCCGGTCGACTTCTCCTGCACGCTGCTGGTCAACGCTCCTCCTTCGCGTACGTCGTCATGCCCGGCCCTAGCCGACGAGGGACGACGACAGAGTGGTGGCGATCGGTTCGTCCCTCGTGCCCAGCTTGAACTTGATCTGGTAGGTGATGTTCGCGACGTCCTTCTTGACCGTCCCGATCCAGTAGGCGACGTCGGTGCCCGGGTAGACCTTCCGCTCCGGTACGCAGATGGAGCTGTCGATCACGATGCCGTCGATGGCGACATACGCCTCGCACTCCAACGCAAGCGCGTTCCAGAGGAGTTGGTCGCCCTTGCGGGCGCGCGTCTGGAGCTCCTCGGTGCCGAAGCCGGTGGATCCCGCGGACTTGTTGGTGTCGTACATGTACAGGTGGCCCTGCATGTTTCCTGCTGCCAGGGCACCCACACAGTCCACTACGGCGGTGATGGAGATGGGCCGCTTCGCGACGCTGTTCTCCCGCCGCCTGGGCGTGGTGGTGGTCATCTGCTCCTCCTTCTGGCTGAAGTCCGTGCGGGATCAGGGGGTGCCCGGGCGCGTCCCCGCTCCCGGAGGAATGGGCAGCATGCCCATGCCCGCCTTGGTGAAGGCGTTCCGCCGGGGCTCCGAAGTGATCTTGAGGGCCGAGGGGCAGATCAGGTTGACCGCCTCCCACCGCAGCTCGCCGTTGAGCCCCACCAGCTTGTGCAGCTGGATCCGCATCACGTACGAGTAGGTGCCGGGCCGTGAGGTGTCGACCGTCGCGGACCAGTACCAGCCGTCGGTGACCAGGTCCGGGGAGCCGTACTCCGCCGGATACATGATCTTCGAGTCGACGGCCTCGCCGTAGATGTCGGTGATCACCGGCGCGGGATAGGTGTACGCCGCCGTGTTGTCCTCGGTGACGACCTTGCCGGTGACGTCCAGGATCTTCTGCCCGGACAGCCGGCCGCGGGTGCGCCGCGTGGTCTTGACGCGGGCGCCGACGGTCTTGCGCACCTGGTTCAGCTGCTCGGCCTGGTCGGTGCCGGCCACCGAGGACTTGGTCGCGAGGTCCTGCAGCTCTGCCAGGGCCTGCTCGTCGGTCTGCCGTGCCCGGTCGAACTCATAGCCGCGGGGCACGGTCGGCGGGATGGAACCCAGGCTGTACGGAAGCCAGTTGAGCACCTGCTCGCTGGCCTGCGACCCGTCCCTCCAGTAGGAGCCGTTGATCGCGGTCACGAGCTCGCCGGTTCCCTGGTTCGTGGAGCCCTGCAGCTTCATGTTGTCGAACAGGTAGGTGTTGCCTTCGAGTGACTCGGACTCCAGCGCACTGCCGACGTCCACGAGCACGATGATCGCCAATTGTTGGGGCATGTTTCCGCCTTCGTCGCCGCTACTTGATTCCCGGCCCTTGTCGTCGCGCTCCGTCTGCTAGTGCTGCTGGCACATCAACGCGGGGGTGTCGACGTGCATGACGCTGTTCTCGCCCTCGTACATCTGCAGTTCCAGGCGGTACTGGTAGGCCACGCCGGGCTGCAGCCAGTTGGGCACCACGCCCGTCCACACGTCGAGGTCGAGCTTGTCGCCCTCGGAGTGGCTGCCGCCGCCCGCACCCCGGGCGTGACCGTTGGACTGGTGCTGGGCCTGGCCGTGGGGCTGGTTCTGCACCTGGCCCGGTGTCTGGCTCTGGCCCGGCGCCTGGCCCTGCGTGTGGCCCGCGCCGCGACCCGACGCGTGGCTGTCGTCCGCGGGCACGAACGAGATGTTCTTGATCTCGACCGGGGTCTGCAGGTCCACGGCCAGGGCGGACCAGGAGACGACCTGCCCCGGCTGCACCACGGTGACCAGGTCCGGCGTCCCCTGATGGGCGCTGTTGTGCTCGCCGTCGTCCATCATGCAGAGATTGCCGCCCAGCAGCGTGCTGCCCGAGAGCGCTCCGATGACGTCGACGACCGCGATGATGTTGACTTGCGGCTTCATCCTCACTCCTCCTGTAGGTGCTAACCCCGGTCCCGCACCAGCGGGACCTTGCCGACGGCCGTCCGCTCGATCTCGGCCGAGAGGCGGGGCACGAACTTGAGCTGGAAGCTGTAACCGGTCTTCTCGATCGACGCGGGGTTGGCCTCCCCGTGGTTGAACAGCGAGAGAGAACGCGGCAGGGCGTTCACGAACACCTGCTGGACGCCGTAAGGGCCAAGAGTCGTGTCCGTGCGGTACGAGGTGCCGAGCACGTCGTCGACCGAGGCGAACAGGGTGATCGTCCTGCCCTCGCGGTGGTTCACGAACTGGACCTCGTGCGCCACGGCGTCCAGGTCCACCGCTTCGGCTGCCTTCAGCTCGTCGCGCACGGCGTCGTAGGCGCGGGCGGCGGAGTACTGGCTGTCGTTGATGTGCAGCACGTCGCCGGTGCGGCCCGCGAACTCGAACTGCTGGGCCTTGAGCCCCGGGCCCTCGGTCCGCGGCCGCCGGATCATGCGGTCGCCCAGCTTGAGCCGGAGCAGCGGCGCCTCGTGGGCGTGCAGGCGGGTGACGACCAGCTCGCCCTCCTGGCCCTCGGGGACCCAGCGCCCGTTCTCGTCGACGATCTCGATGAAGTGCAGCCCCGGCACCGCCGACAGGTGGGGCGAGGCGGGATCCAGCTGCAGGCCGATGGTCTCCGCCTGGGTGGCGGCGAAGTAGCTGAGGATCGACAGGTTCGGGTACAGCGCCTGCAGCTCCACCCGCTTGCGCTGCGAGAGCACCCCGCTGCCGTACAGGGCGACGCGGAAGCTCTCCCTGGACTCCTTGCGCATGCCCACGCCGAGCTCGCTCAGGATCCCGATGCCCGCGGAGATGCCCATCAGGGCCTTGGGTCCCTTGTAGGAGAACATGTGCTCCAGGACCGGGGCCGTGACGGGACCCGCGCCGACGTAGTTGACGCCGGGCACGTGCTGCAGCACGCCGCCCACCATCGTGCCGCTGCTCCACATCTGGTAGTCGGCCAGTGTGGTGAACAGCCACTTGGGGTCGGCGCCCGCGAGATAACGGGCGAGCTGATAGGTGCCCATGAAGCGGCCGGCGATCTCGTAGGTGTCCTTCAACTCCCGCAGGGAGTAGACGACTTCGAGCGGCCTGCCGCCGCTGGTGCCGCCGCTGGCCACGATCTCGAACTCGCCGCGGGTGAGGGGCACGACAAGGCCGGGCCGTGACTCCATGAAGAAGTCGCGCTGGATGTCCTTGTCGGACAGCGGGATCTGCTGCCACGCGTCGTACGTCTCGGGGGCGCGCACGGTCCCCGCGTTGCGCAGCCGGTCCCGCCACAGCGGGTTGAGCATCGCCGTGTTCACCATCTGCTGCAGACGGCGCAGTACGACGGCTTCCTGAACCTCGTACGACACTTCGCTGTACGGCGCCTGGCAGACCCGTTCGCATTCACGCAATTTGCTCGCGAACGACGGAAGTGCGGTTACGGCTTCAACTGATTCCGGCAGCAACTCCCAGTCGGGGATGAGCCAGTTGGCCAGTTCACGGGCGCCACCGGGCGACGACGTGATCGGCGGAACGTGTGTGGCCTGCGGAACATGCGATGTACTCAACATCCGTCCCCTCTAAGCTGTTTCTGCTCCCGCTTCGTCGCTGAGCAGAGCCTGGCCTGTCCTTCTGATTTCGGAGATCAGCATCCGGAAGTGCTCGGCGGTGATCTGGTGATTCATCATGACCACGCGCAATGCGGCCACTCCGTCGACGTTCACTTTGGAGATGAAGAAGTTTCCCCGGAGCTTCACGCTGTTGCGTATGGCGATCTGGAGACGGTGGACTTCTTCTTTCCTGATCCCGGCCGGGTGATATCGGAAGCAGAGAATATTGGCTTCCGGACGGTGTACCGCCTCGAAGTCGGGCTCGACCCTGATGATGGCGTGGGCCTCCTCCGTCAATTGGCAGAGATACTCGATCTTCTCCGCGAACAAGGCAGGCCCGTACATGGCCCAGAGAGACCACAGGGTCATGATCATCGGCCGTTTGGTGCACTCGAAGTTCTTGCCCCCGCTGTCGTAAGCGGTGTATATGTCCGGCTCTTCGTCGAACACATAGCTGGCCTTCTGCCGAAACGCGGTGCGGCTTGCTTCCTTGTCCCGGTAGAAGAGCATCGTGCAGGGTGCGGGCACGAACATCATTTTGTGGGCGTCCCAGGTCAGGGAATCCGCCTTGTCGATTCCCCGCAGCTTCTCGCGAAGGATGTCCGACACCAGGAGGCTCGCTCCGTGAGCACCGTCGACGTGGAGCCACAGATCCCTTTCGCGGGCCAGCTCCGCGAGTTCGTCGAGGGGGTCGAAGGCGCCCACCGACGTGCTGCCGGCCGACGCGACGAGGCAGAACACCTTCAGGTTCTGCCGCTCGGCCGCCTCCAGGGCGGGCCGTGCGTCCGCCATGCAGATCTGCCCGCGGCCGTTCAGCGGAAGGCGGACGAGCTGGGCCTCGCCGATGCCCATCACACCGGCCGCCCGCGCGACGCTGTAGTGCACGTCCGCGCCCACCGCGATGGCGGGTCGCGGCTGGCCCCGCAGGGAGGAGCCGCCCTCCGACCAGTAGCCGGGCAGCTTCTGGTTGCGGGCCGCCAGGAGCGCGGTGAGGTTGGCCAGTGACCCGCCCGACGTGGTCACCATGGTGAACCGGGCCGGATCCCAGCCGATGAACCTGTTGAGCTCATCGGCCATGATCCGTTCGACCGCGTTGGGCAGCTGGGCCGCCTCGTAGAACGAGGCCGGCTGGTTGACGACCGAGCTGACGAAGTCGATGACGCCGGCGAGCGGTACGACGCCCGAGAACTGGCGGCCCATGTAGCCGGGCGAGTGCACCTGGATCCCGGTCCGCACGTACAGGTCGATGATCGCTGCCAGCTTCTCCTCGTCGAACGCCGCCACCCGTTCCCGCTCCGTCGTCATCAGGGCCTTCGCCGCCTGTGACAATTCCGCGGGATCGGTCAGTTCGAGCCCCCTGATGGAGAGATCGGAAAGGTGCTTCTCCAGCTTCGCAAGTGCGGTTTCGGAAGTTTCCCGGAACAACTGGGGGTCAAACGCTTCTAGCAGCAGCCCACTCCCTGCGGAAGCGGGGTCGTTTGGTCGAGATTCCGTCACGGGGGTCTCCTTCGTGAAGTCCCTGTGTTGCCCGACGTGAATGTGTGGGCGGACACAACCTGCGCAGAGTCCTGAGTCTTTGAGCATGCCGATGGGCAGAAGGACTTCATTGCCGAGGGCGCGTCCGGCTGGTCGGACCGGACAGCGCCGACTGCTCCGGCGGCAGAGGTTCGGTCGTTGCCGCACGGAGCCCGCTCGAAAGAAAAGCCGCCGTTGTCACGGGCCTGCGCGTACCCCCCAGTATTCGCGCGGCACCGCCCCGATCGGCGAATCCCCCCTCAAGCCCCTCGTGATTCCCCCCACCCTGATTCCCCCCACGTGGAGAACCGTAGAGCCAAATGTTTCGAGTAGGTGACCCTTCCCGTGGTCTGTCCAAAAATGGTGAGGTCGAGCTGATGAACCGTCAACTGTGATTGGCCACATCTGTTTTCACACGCATCTCACATGCAGGGCGACCTCCTCCATTTTCGGCCAGGGGTCTGATGTGCCAGTTCCGGGCCGGGCCAGCGGTGAAAGCGGAGCGTGTCGAAAAGAACGAGTCAAGAGCGGGTGTTTCGTGCCATTGTCATGTGCCGGACGAACTCCCCGCCGTCCGGGAAGGAGGAGCGTCTTATTCTGTGCGGGCGGAATTCCGGCCATGGTCGGAATCGCGTATATTGGTAGCCAATTCAACTTGAAGAAAGCGTTATCCGTGGCGGAACAAAAGAAGGCGGCGGCCCCGCCGGG